>SUUI01000024.1 GCA_015062605.1 Eggerthellaceae bacterium
GAGGATCGATGGAGATGATCTTGGAGCCATACTGCATGCACTCAACGATCCAGTGACCAATGAAGCCGTCAGCGTTTGCCTTCAGCGGCTCGTTGCCCCAGACCATGATGACGTCAGGACGACGGAAGGTCGGCTCTGCGTAACGAAGCTCATGAGTCTCGGACACATCGATGATCGTCATCTCGCCCATCTTGGCGGATGCGCCGATCATACGGGGCAGGTAGCACGCGAAACCGGTGAAGCCGAAGTTGCAGACATTCGGGGTCTCGAGCGCGGTGGATGCGAACAGAGGCAGCTGCCAACCGATGTTACGGCCGGTACCATGGTCGAAGATGATCGTATGAGAACCCCAGTTCTCCTTGATCCAGTTGACCCTCTCGCAAATCTCCTCAACCGCCTGATCCCAAGAGATGCGCTCCCACTTGTTCTCGCCACGCTCGCCAGCGCGCTTCAGTGGGTACTTCAGGCGATCGGGATGATTGACGGCCTCGACGAGGTCGAGGCAGCGCATGCAAAGCTTGCCGCCATTGAAGGGAGCCAGCGGGTCGCCCTCAACGAAAACGAGCTTGCCATCCTTGTCGATGGACAGAAGGACACCGCAACCATTGTGGCAGCCCGGAGGCGACCAGTGGTTCGTGCGGGTAACGGTGATGTCACCCTCTTGCCATCGCCATTCCCCCTCGTGATAGGCCTTACGGTCAATCGAGTCGAGGAACTCTTGATAATCCATTTTTCCTCCTTCTCTTACTTACTCTGCCGAAAACGTCATTTTGGGGTTCGAACACACGCTCCGCGGAAACCAAAACGGGCCTTCGGCTCTTGCTTCATACCACCTTTGGTTGTAGTACCAATAGATAGTATTCCTAACGGTAAACAGTATAGAACTATGCATCAAAAGTCAATAGGACCTTTTTACCAAACCGAAAGGATATGTCCAGAAAAATATATTTGGAAATGCACGAAGAACACCTCTTGCGAAGGTACTCAGCCCGATAATCGGGTTGATGGAGTGCTCCGCGTAATTATAATACCATTTGGTATTACGTATTAAAAAAACTAACCCAGCAATGTTTGGTTTTCCGCCTGCGCACCACAGCAGATTCATCGACTTTGCATCTTCTGGTTGGGAAAACCTCATGTGCAACATGTGAAATCTCTTTTGCGTTCAGCTCTCTAAGCTGGATTGGATTCAAAGATCTCGCCTATTCGACATATTTCTTCTAATCTACCTTGAGAAAGAATATATCCCATCTTCTCCAAGCGAATTTGCCACTTGCTTCGCCACGGCGAATTAATATAATTTGGTAGTAAGAAACCACGTAAATAAGCCTTATGCTCACATGGTATCGAAAGGAGCGTACGTATGGATGATAAGCAGACGCGCGCTTTGCAGGCAGCAGCGGTTCTCTACAACGCTATTCCCGGTTATCTGTTCAACAATGAAAGCAGTAGCGAAATCACCCGCTTGATCATCCAACTCGTTGATGCGCTTGACGATATCGAATACGGGCGTTCCGGCATCCCCGTTCTCGACATCCTGACCGGAAGCACACCGGGACATCGTAAGCGCGCCATCCTGCATCTGCAGCACGAGCATAACCTTACGGAACGCGAGGGACACATTCTCCGCTATCTTGCCAACGACCGTAATCCTACTTATATCGCGAAACAGCTTGGCATCGCCCAATCCACGGCAAAGGCGCACAAATACTCGATTTATAAGAAGCTCGGCGTGCACACCACTGATGAGCTCAATGCGCTGCTTATGCGAACAGTCAAGGAATTGAAGGATACTCCGGAAGACATGGACTACGAATAGGGGCGAAGCGAATCCGCCACGCCCCTCCCCGCTAGAAGCTTTTAAGAAATATCAATATCAAGCGGCTTGTCTATATCCTTGCCGACGTATGCACCTGTCTTCTTACGTTGTTTCACGCACTCCGTAAGCAAGTACTCTATCTGCCCGTTGACCGAGCGAAAATCGTCTTCCGCCCATGCGACAATCGCGCGATAGAGCTGTGCTGATAGCCGTAGCGGAATCTGTTTCTTTTGTTCTGCCATCGTTCCGCACTTCCGAGAAATGATTAATACAGGCTACCGGAGTTCACGACGGGTTGCGCATCATGGCTGCCGCATAGAACGACAAGCAGGTTCGAAACCATGGCTGCCTTACGCTCCTCGTCAAGATCGACGACATTGTTCTGATCGAGACGTTCGAGCGCCATCTCGACCATGCCGACCGCGCCTTCAACCAAAAGCGAGCGCGCATCGACGATAGCAGTCGCTTGCTGACGCTGCAGCATAGCTGCGGCGATCTCGGGAGCATAAGCGAGATAGGTGATACGCGCTTCGATGATCTCGATGCCGGCGTCGTCGACCTTCGACTGGATCTCTTTGCAAATGCGGCTGGCGACAAGCTCGCTTGAGCCTCGCAAGCTGCCCTCGTCGGCCACGCCATCGCCGGTGGTGTCGATGCCCTTGGCGATGTCATACGGATACAGGCGCACGATGTTTCGAAGAGCGCTATCACATTGCAGCGAAAGGTATTCCTTGTAGTTGTCAACATTGAAAACAGCTTTCGCAGTATCGACGACGCGCCAAGTCACTGCGATGCCGATCTCGACGGGATTGCCGAGCGCATCGTTGATCTTCGTGCGGCTGTTGCTAAGCGTCATAACCTTCAAAGAAAGCTTCTTGCTGTTGGCCTTCTGCGCCTTGACCTCGGGGTCGTTTTTGCCTAAGCGAAGCTTCAAAGAGCTGTCGTCGGAAACATCGCCACTCTGGTTAAGGCGCGTATCAGCTGCTGGATTCACCGCCGTGCAGAATGGGTTCACGAAAAAGAAACCTTCTTTCTTGAGCGTGCCGACGTACTTCCCGAACAGCGTGAGAACCATAGCCTCTTGCGGCTTGATGACCTTCAGTCCCAAAAACGGAATCCACCCGATGCACACGTAGATGATGCCGATAACGAACAGGATGCCACCGAGACCGTAACCGCCGTCGATAAATACCCCGCCACCGATGATGAAGAACACGGCAACGACATACAGCAGTATGAAGAGCACCGCAAGCGCCAAACCGTTATTCCTTTTGTTCAATACTTTCTCTTCCATAATGTTCCTCTTTCAAATGACTCTAATTGATATCAATATGATATCATATTCGGAAGGCAATGCAAGATGATAATGAAAAAAGAGCTACCAGCAAAAAGGGCCTGCGAAAGCAGGCCCTTCGAATCGGACGTTATCCATGTTTTTCGAATCGCGCCTAAGCGATTGGGTGCTCCTTCGCCCAAATCGTGCCATAGCGCATGATTTCAGCTTGAACGAACTCATCATTCTTCTTACGCAGAAGATGAGCTGGAGTTGCTGGGAAGAACTTCCCTGCTGGGCAGTACGTGTCGATCGTGCGGATGACCTCAGCAGTCATCGCCTCCTTGGGCGTGTCCTCGGAGTCGATCTCAGGACTATCGATACCGCCATCGAGCGCCATCGAGCCTGCAAGACGCTTCTGAATTGACAAAATGTCGTTTTGCGGGATGACGCCCTGCCAGATCTCGATGCCGATTTCGGCCATATCCTCGACGATGGGCTCGCACACGCAATCCGAATGATGCATGTAGAGCATGCCGCACTCGTGGATCGTCTGCGCGATTTCGCGCTGGAGGGGTTTGATTATCTCGCGCCATACATCGGGCGGAAGGAAGAGGTTTTGCTTTGAACCCCAATCGTCATGATAGAAGATGACCTCAGGATGCAAATGGAACGCTGCTTCCTTGATGATGGCCTTCTTATACTCGGCGATGGCGGAGAGCATCTCGAACATCGCATCAGGCTCTTCGAGATACGCGCAGAAAGCCTCCTCCATACCCATCAGGAAATGAGAGCGTTCGAACAAGCCCGTCGCGCACAACAATTCCACGAAATACTGGCTTGTATCGACCGCGGCAGCAGCCTCTTCGGCCTTCGTCCAATCGAAATGCTTGTAATCAGGAATGACCATCTGCTGCTTCCACTTGGTGATGTCTTTCACCACAGCATTTTCGGGCGTGATGTGCGGATGCTTACCCGGTGCACCCACGGGCTTGATACAGACGGTTCCCCAAGAATCCGTATGCTCCAAACCATCACCTGGAACCGAATCGCTTATCGTAATCGGATCCATGATGGTCTTCGTGGCCCACTTGAAGTCGCCATACACCTCAGGCTGCTCACCGTGAAGGATCGCGAGCATGTTCTCACGCAATGACATTTCCATCGTTTGATCATCCCCTCATCTGGCTAAAACGCGCTTCTTGGATAACATGAAACAGGAGAACCGATCTGCGCGGCATCCTGCAAACGCATGCAACGCTCCTTACCAAGCATGCGTCTTCACTTCGCCTTCCATTATACGCCGCGTGGGCGCGCGAACGAAAGAGCCGCCGCACACAATGTGCGGCGGCCCAGTAGAATCTACGTTTTGAAACGAGGTTATGCGAGGCCGAGCTCGGCCTTCATGGCAGCCAGTTCGCTCTCGACGGCAGCGTCGATCTTCTCGACGGCATATTTCTCTTCGAGGGTCTGGGTTGCCTCAGCGGCAGCAGCGTTCAGATCGGAAACGGCGTTGGCCTTGTCAAGCATCTTGTCGGCCTTCTCCTCCATACGATCGAATGCACCCATGGCGCCTTCGGCCTTGTCGGAAGCCTCAGAGAACTTGTTGACCTTCTCCTGCGTCTTGGCAACGGCAACCTTGGCGCGGATGGCCTCACGGCGCTCTTTGAGGGTGTAGATGTCGCCGATGAGCTTGTCGTGCATCTGGCGCATCTTCTGAGCGGAGGTCTTTGCGGACTCATAGGCCTGCTCGAGGTTCTTGCCCTTGAGTTCGAACTGCTGCTTCTTGGTGAGCAGAGCACGTGCGTCACCCTCGTTGCCAGCGGCAAGGGCCTTCTTGGCAAGCTCGGTGTATTTGTCGATGTCTTCCTGATTGACTTCGACGAGACGCTTTGCACGAGCCTCTTCGGCCATAACGCCAGCGGTCTCTTCCTTAACCTCGGCAAGAGCCTGGGTAAGGTCACGCATGTACTGGTCGATCATCTTTTGCGGATCTTCAGCCTTGTCCAGAAGATCGTTGACATTTGCCTTGATGATTTCGGAGAAACGACTAAGAATACCCATTGCAATTCCTTTCTTGTAGGCAGATTATCCTCTGCATTATTTCAGCCTCTTTTCCGAGGCTTCCATCCAATCGCTTAGCGCACACAGAAAAGCCTTCCGATTCTGTTGCGCCCTTTTGCGCTGCGGCATGAAAACCATGCCGCAGCATCACATTTCAAACTACTTGCTACCGTACTTCTTCTCGAGTTCGGCAAGATCCTCACTGATCTGTTTCATCGAAGTTCCCGGTGCGGGGATGTTGTTCGGATCCGGAGGCATGATCTTCGCCTTGGCTGCCGCATCCGCAACATCCGCCTCAGCCTTCTTCGCTTCCGCGGCGATAGCCTCAGCATACGGCGAAACGGCCTCTTCGACCTCAGCTTTCACGGTCTCGGCGCCCGGCACATCGACCTTGACGGCCTCGACCTTCTTCGCCTCGACAGCCGGAGCGTTCGCATACTTCTTCTCAAGCTCATCGATCTCGGCATCGGCGAAGGTCTTCAGGGAATCCTTCGCAAGGATTTCCTGAGGCGTTGCGGCCTTCTTCTCGACTTTCTTCTCAGCTTGCTTCTTCTCTTCGGTCGCTTTCTTCGCGTCAGCGCCATCGGCATACTTCTTCGCGACTTTCTCGGTCTCGTAATCGCCGAAGGTCTGGAGATCTTGATTCAGGACGCGTTCGGTATGCTCCATCTTCTCCTTCTCGTGCTGCTGACGACGGCGGATGATGAAGTACACGACGATTGCGAGGATGATGACAACGACGGCGATGAGATACGCGACCGTGTAGTCAGGCGTGACCGTCATGATGGTATCGGCCGTGGACTGATAAGCCTTCGAGAAGAACAGATCTTCCGAGCCCGGCCAATCATTCCAGTACTTCGCAAGGTAACCTTGGAAGATCTGGAGAGCCTCGTCATCGAGAACCGTACGCGCTGCGGCACCCATATAGTAGCCGCAATGATAGGCATCCCGCGCGGTGTCATAGCAGAACACCAAGAGGAAATGCCCGTCATCCTCGAACAGTTCGCCATACACGTATTCCGCGTACTGGCTCAACTCGGTGGTATTGGTTGAAGCGTTATCCGCAACGATGTAGAGATACGGCTGAACACCAGTTTGTTCAAAGAAGGAGCGCATGCCCTCCGTAAGCGTGCTCCCGCTTGAAATCCAACCGCCATCCGCATCGGTGTAATACGCGGTCTCTGTCACCGTACCTGCCGCCAGAGGTGTGCGCTCATGGGTGGAAACCATGTTCGCATTGCCAGTGCAGCTCTCAGCTGCGAGAAGCAGAAGCGACAGGATCAGGATGATGAGAATGATGATAATGGTTGCACGAAGGCATCCTGCGGCAGAACCATTGTTGTTGTACTGCTGGTTGTTGTTGCCGCCTGAGGGTGCGCCGTTCGTCGGGCCGCCACCCATGTTGCGATTGTTGGCCGTACTACGGCCATACATGTTTCCGATGAGGAAACCTGGCCAGAAACTACCACCGCCGCTGGAACGCGAAGATCCCCAACCGCTCGAACCTCCGCTGTAACCGCGACTGCCTCCGCCAAAACTACGGCCGCCGCCGCCTCCGCCGCTGAAGCCGCCGCCAAAGCCGCCACCGCTGCTAAAGCCGCC
>SUUI01000005.1 GCA_015062605.1 Eggerthellaceae bacterium
CGCACTATGACGGAAATCCTCTTCAGTTTTCAATGCTGCGACGTGGGTTATGAGCCCGACGAGCTACCAGACTGCTCTACCCCGCACTATTGTGTGGTACCACGCCCTCAGCGCGGTATGCGCTATTGTACGCTGTGCATTTTCAAAATGCAAGGATAAAAACGCTTTGCCGGCGAATTAACCCTGTTCCTCAACTGGCACATCGCTCAGTGTGCATTTAATCTCCTCGATGCGCAGACGGTCCATCTCAAGAACCGTGAATGTTGCACGACGCTCGCCATCGTCAACCGAGATTTCGTCTCCTACCGAAGGTATACGATCGAACAAGCCTAGCAGCAAACCACCTGCCGTTGTATATTCGTCCGCTTCGTCCGGCTCGAAACCGATGAGCTCCACCACCTCATCCATTGGAACCGAACCATCGATTCGATACACGCCTTCTTGCAGCGTTTCGACTTCTTCCTCGAAATCGTGACGATACTCGTCATCCGATCTGCCCACGATCTCGTCCATGATGTCGCTCATCGTGACGATGCCAGCCGTGCCGCCGAACTCGTCGATGACCACCGCGATCTTCGTACGCTTCTCCTGAAATGTCTGGATAAGCTTTGCAACGCTCAAACCCTCGGGTACGGCGACTATCGGCCTAACGTTGAGTTTGTTCACATCGCGATCAGGTAGTTGCGTGGTGTAGAGATCCTTCACGTGCACGAACCCCAAGATGCGGTCCTTGCTCTCGCGGCACACCGGATAACGCGTGAATTTGTACTTCATGATACGTTCTAGGTTTTCATCCCACGTATCTTCGAGGTCAAGACACACCATATCGGTTCGCGGTGTCATGATGTCCTCGACATCCTTTTCGCGAAGCTCGAAGATGTTGTCCACGTATTCGCCGCGCTCGGAATCAATCAGTCCGCTTTCGGTACTCTCTGCTGCCAAATGCTGCAGCTCCTCCTCGGTATATGCCTCGTTTACTTGCGATGGATCATGGCCAAACAATCTCACAACGCCATTCGTCAATGAATTGAATACCCACATGATCGGATACGTGATGCGATAGAACCATCGAAGCGGCGTTGCGGTCCTAAGCGCGTATTTCGCGGTAGAGAAGATGGCGAACGATTTCGGGATAAGCTCGCCGATCACCACATGAAGAGCGGTCATGATGATATAGCCGATGGCGATGGCGATACCCGAAATTGCCGTTGCAGAGATGTCGAACGGTTCAAGCAAGGGTCTGATGAGCTGACTGATCGCAGGTTCGCCCAACCAACCAAGCGCCAGAGATGCCAACGTAATGCCAAGCTGGCAGGCACCAAGATACGCATTCACGTTCTCCGCAATGATCAGCGCATTCTTTGCACCGCGTTTCCCCTCCTCGGCTGCGAGCTCGAGTTGCGATTTGCGCACGCGCACGCATGCGAATTCCGCAACAACGAAAAACGCATTCATCGCAAGGAAGAAGACGACCAATAGCAGACTGATCGTTACGGACATGTATTCACGTCACCTTTCATATGTTCTTAAGAGTCGGCGTTAACTGGGATGCGACAAAAAGCCGCAAAGATAAGTATCCCATAACGCATGTTAGCTGGCCAACTTTCGTCCGCCAGCTAACATAACTTGTACGAAAATGGGAACTGTTCTAGAGATTCACCGCGTGCTTGACGCGATCATGCTCTTCGGCAGCCTTTGCGTTGTTCCAGCGATCCATGGTTCCCACCAGATAGCCCGTGATGCGGCGGATGCGCTCAAACGGAATCGGAGCGAGTTGATAGTGGATGTCGATGTCCTCGCCATCAACCGCAAGGTCCAAGCCCTCGACAATGGTGTTCGGATTCTGCTGATTGCCACGCAGAATATAAGCACGGATCTCTCGGTCAGTCACGGGAGCATCGTCTGTATGCGCATAAGATACGGTGACCTTCACGTCATCGACCATACGGCAATCCTGCTGTGCATCGATTGAAACCTGTTGAGCTTCGCGCTCTAAAACTGCTGTTGGCATCGCATTCCTCCTGCGTTTCGTGTGTCATTTTCGTGTACCGTTTCGCGCGGCTGTTCATGTGCGCCTTTTTCTTCGTACGGGAAGGAACTATACCACAAAAAGTGGTTCTGTCTCGAAAAATACACAATATATTGTTGTTTTGTGCAAATAACGTGATGAAAGCCTCAGACAGTTACGCCCGTTCTCTCTCCTGCAAGAAAAACGACAAGATTACGGGCAAAAAGCTCGCACTGATCACTCTATTGTGTGAGGGATAACCGCGTTCTTACGCGCTAGATCTTGTACATGAACTGAAAGACGTCTTCGCGTTGAATGATAACCTGCAGACCGATTTCATCCTGTACTTGCTCAAGACGTGTCTGAACTGCATTGAAGTCTGCAACCTCAGGATTCAGTGTCACCATCATGGTCATCGAGAAAATCCGATCATCGAGAATCGTTTGGCTGATGTCGTCGATATTCGCACTGCATTCGGCAAGCGCCGTTGCAATCGCTGCAACAATACCCGTACTATCCTTGCCCAAAACGGTGATGACGCACTTCATGAAAACCTCCTGGAGTTTGCTTTTCGCGCATGCTCATGTGTTCCCGAACATGATACCGCAACTGCCCATGCTTGCCGACTAGGCGAGCGTAGACGCGTTGTGCGTGTAGGTTTACGTAGTCAGCCTGTCTATCCGAGAACCGAACGGCACTCGAAACGTTGTAAGAACCCCGACTACTTCAGCTCGAGGCCTACAGGACAATGGTCAGAACCCATGACCTCCGCATAAATAGCGGCATCATCCACGCGCTCGAACAGCGACTCGCTTACGAGGAAGTAGTCGATACGCCACCCTGTGTTGTTCTGGCGTGCACGCCCACGGTAACTCCACCACGAATACCGCCCCTTCGCATCGGGATTCAGCGTGCGGAACGTATCGACGAAGCCCGCCTCCACAAGTTCGGTGAACTTCCCGCGCTCCTCATCCGAAAAACCCGCGTTGCCGCGGTTCGGACCAGGATTCTTCAGGTCAATCTCGTTATGAGCCACATTGAAATCACCGCACATGGCAACAGGCTTCGGATCGCACGTTTCACCAGGCTGCGTAATGAAAAGCTCGTAGCCATCAGCTGCTTGGAAAAACGCGCGCACGTCAGCGAGCGCCTCGTCTTCGACATCCGAACCCTCAGAAGCGCCCGCACCCGCTTCGCCCTCCAAGCAAGGTCGCTCTACCGGCACTCCTGCAGGCAGGACACCTTCTTCGAGCCCTTTGCAGAACGCGCGGAACGCGTCATCCCATTCCATGCGAACATCGATGCGCGCCAAACCATCCTGCGCATTCGGTGTATACACGCACACGAACCAGAAGTCATCGAATTCCAACGCGCATACTCGACCCTCGGCATCAAGATACGGTAAGCCGATGCCGTGCAGCACCGAAAGCGGTGCACGCTTGCTGAACACAGCCGTTCCCGCATAGCCCGGTTTTCGCGCGTATGACCAAAACTGCAGATAGCCAGGAAACTCGAGCTTGACTTGTCCCTTCTGGCATTTCACCTCCTGAACGCCGAACACATCGGCATCGAAGGTCGAAAAGATATCCTCGAAATCCTTCTTGAGCACGGCACGGATGCCGTTCACGTTCCACGAGATCAATCGCATGCTGTGCCGCCTTTCACATTCCCTAGTCAGTACGCACCTTGGTGACGACGATAAGGAACGTCGTAATCGATAGCAATGCCGAAAGCCCAAATGCCAAGTGATATCCGAACGCCGGATCGATGCCTTCCATCCCCCCGAAGACCACGATGAGGAACACCTGGATCGCAGCGATGATCGAAGAGAACGACTGACGCACGGTGTTGCTGAACGAGCTGCCGTCCATGACGATCTCGCGCGGCGTATCCGACAAGGTCCATTGGAACATCGGGCTCATGCACGATGAAATGCCCATAGCGCGGATCCCCTGAAGCGTCGCGATCAACCACAACGGTGTCGTCTCGTCAATGAACACCATGCTGCATGAACCGAAGAGCAAGAAAATGCCTGCGCACAGCATGATCTTGCGCGGACCGATCTTATCGCTGAGGATCCCGGCAAGAGGATTGAAGATTCCTGCCGCGAAAGCAGTGGGAATGAACACAAGGCCAGAATCTACAGCCGTCCCTCCCCAAAGGTTGGTGACGAAGATGGGCAGGATGAGCAGGACGCCCATGAACGACCCCGTTAGCGCATTCTGCAAGATGAAGCCATTCTTGAAACGGTATGACTTGAAGATGGCGAGATTGATGAGCGGTGTCTTGGAGCTCTTCTGACGCACGACGAACAGAACGAGTGCGATTACGCCGACGGCAAGCGATACCCAAATCGTAGGGCTCGTCAGCTCATGGCTCGAAGCATTCGAGCATCCTAGGAGGATGCCGCCGAAACCGAGCGTGGAAAGCACAACCGAGATGCCATCAAGGTGTCCCGCATCTTTTTTGTTCGATTCTCTCTTGCAATACACGCACGTTACGATGCACAGCACGGCAGCGATAACGACCACTACAATGAAGAAATATCTCCAGCCTATGCCTTCAGAGAATGCACCGCCTATGAGCGGCCCGACGTTAGGCGCGAATCCCACTGCCATGCCCGAAAGACCCATGGCCGTTCCTTGACGGTTCGGTGGGAAATTCAACATGGCGAAAGCCATGCCTACCGGCATGACCATACCTGTCGAAATCGCTTGGAGGATGCGACCGAACAAGAAGACCCAGAAGTTTGAGGTAACGAAATCGATGAATGCTCCGAGCGCCAAAAACGCCCAGGCGATATTGAGCACCGTGCGCAGCGAGAAGCGCTTTGCCACATAGGTCACCACGGGCACGGTTATGCCCATGACTAGCATGTACACCGTGGAAAGCAGTTGCGAGGTATCGACATCCACGCCGAAATCAATGCGCACATCGCCCAGCATGGCATTCATGGCAGTTTGCGAGAAATTGCCAGCTGCGCAACCGATTGTGATCATCGTGAAGACGATGACTGCGAACGCGGTGACGCGCTCTGCGCTTGTAGGATTGGTACTCTTCGGTTTTTGCGCGCCTTCCGTTTGCGCGCTCATCGTTCGTTGAACTCCTGCTGCGTTTTCTCAAGCCCGTTCTCAATGAGCGAAATCGTCGCTTGAGCTGCAAGGTCAATGGCATGCTCGAATTCTTCGAGTGCTTCATTTCGCGGTGTCGAGAGCACGTAATCAGCCGAATCCATACGTCCAGGCGGGCGTCCGATACCCACGCGAATGCGGAACCAATCACGTGTGCCAAGCGAGTCGCATATGGAGCGTAGACCGTTATGGCCTGCATGACCGCCCCCGAACTTCACGCGAATACTACCTTCAGGAATATCGAGATCATCATGGACGACAATGAGTTTCTCAGGTCCCGCACCGAATGACTTAAGCGCACCTTTCACAGGTCCGCCTGAAAGGTTCATGTAGCTTTGCGGCTTGACGAGTACGATGGCCTTCTCGTGCCACGTTGTCTTGCCGACCATAGCTTCGCCCTGTCGCTTCCAGTAGTTCACGCCAAATTCCTTGGCTAATGCATCGACGGTTTTGAAGCCTGCATTATGACGCGTGTCGGCATATTCGGAGCCTGGATTTCCCAGTCCCGCAATGACGAAATCGACAGTTTCTTCTTTCGTGAACACGCTCGCCTGCAACCGTACGTACGCCCTACAGCGCGAAATCGGGATCGAACAGCGAGGCCACCGACTCGTTCGTGAACACATTTTGGATGGCGCGCGCGAACAGCGGAGCGACCGAAACGACCTTTATCTTGCTCGTCAGGTACTGCGGGTCGATCGGGATGGTATCGGTGACGATGATCTCTTCAGCCTTCGAGTTGATAAGGCGCTCGCATGCACCGCTCGAGAACACCGGATGCGTTGCGCATACATACACTCTGTCGGCACCCTTGTTGATGAGCGTATCGATGGCGGCAACGAGCGTGCCTCCTGTATCGATCATGTCATCGTTTAAGATGCAGACCTTGCCCGAAACGTCGCCGATAAGCGCCGTGATTTCAGCCTTGTTATGCTCAGGACGACCCTTGTGCATGATGGCCAAATCGGCGTTCAGCATGTCGGAAAGCTTCTTGGCAGCCTTCGCACGGCCAACATCGGGGCTCACAACGCACAAAGTCTTATCGCCGAAATCTTTGTTGTTGAAGTAGTCGGCCATGATGGAAAGAGCGGTCAGATGATTGACAGGAATGTCGAAGAAGCCTTGGATCTGACCTTGATGCAAATCGATGGTGATGACGCGATCGACGCCCGAAACCTCGATCAGGTTGGCGACCAGCTTGGCCGTAATGGGCTCACGGGCGGCCGCCTTGCGATCCTGACGTGCATAGCCATAGTGCGTGATGACCGCAGTGATATCGCGCGCAGAAGCGCGGTGTGCGGCATCCGCCATGATGAGCAGCTCCATGAGCGCATCATTCACATGCTCCCCGGCCACAGATTGGATCAGGAAAACATCGGCACCGCGGACGCTTTCGTTGTAACGCGCGTAAATCTCGCCGTTCTTGAACTTCTCGAGTTTGACGTTGCCTAAGGTCGTTTTGAGCTCAGCTGCGACCTTCTCGGCGAACACGGGGTTTACCGATCCTGAGAAAATGGCTAAATTCTTCTGCATCTGCGCCATGGTGCACGCTTCCTTTCCGTCTGCATCGATGCGTTCTTACAGTCGTATTGTACCCAAATATGACGTGCAGAAAGCACGTATCTGCGCTCAAAGAATCGATTATTCGGCAGCTATGCGAACTTGCATGATATCAGCGACATTGGCAAGTTGCTCAGTCGTGTTGACACCAAGGCATTCCATCGGATCATCGGTGACAAGCGCGCATACCGCATCGCCAGCCTCACGGCAGATGGCGAGCACATCGGTTAGGTAGAACTCGCCTTGAGCATTGTCGTTGCTCACTTTTTCGAGCGCCGCGAACAAACGTGATGCATCGAAGCAATAGAAACCGGAATTGCATTCGCACACCGCTGCCTCTTCTGGAGATGCATCCTTCTGCTCGACGATGCGTTCCACACGCCCCTCTCCATCGCGGATGATGCGCCCGTAACCGAACGGGTCGTCAAGTTGCATCGTGAGCACCACGACGGCCGCATCCGCATCTTCGCGCATCTCGATGAGCGCCTTGATGGTCTTTGGCGTGATGAGCGGGCAGTCTCCCGAAAGCACAACGAGAGAGCCATCGAAATCAGCTAACGCCTCGCGTGCCGAGAGAACCGCATCGGCTGTTCCGCGTTGCTTTTCTTGGATTGCGATCTGGGTATCGGGAACGAGAGGGATGACCTCCTCGCGCTTGTGCCCTACGATTGTCACCACGTGCTCGATACCTGCAGCATGCGCTGCATCGACCACCCAACGTATCATCGGCGTGCCAAGCACCTCATGGACGACTTTCGGCTTATCGGATTTCATGCGGGTTCCCGCACCTGCGGCGAGAACTAAAGCAGCTGTTTGCATGGGCTTTCGATCACTCGATTCGTTTTCTCGTTTGATGTACCGCAGGCGAGTATACACTAGCTTATCCTCGCACGCCACACCCGGATACGTGGAGAAGAGAACGATGTATGAAACCTGAACTTTTCCCTCCCCATGGTAGACGAAAAGCCCAAAACGGACTATCCTTTTCATTGACAGCTTGATGGTCAAAGGAGTCGTTTTCGAGTAAGCATTCGGAACACGCCGAGTAGCGCTCAGGGGGATTCCTGCGGCAATCAAGTTTTTTTATTGGACACGAGGAAAACGAGGTGAGCAATATGAGCATCACAGTATCAGGACGCAAAATGGCAATCAGCGACTCTCTTCGGAAGTATGCAACGGAGAAGATCGGCGGTTCCACCAAAGTCATGGATATCAATCCTCTCGATGTCGAGGTGATGCTCTATCGCGAGAAGAACCCCGCGAACCCTAGGCCCGCTTGTTGCGAGGTCACGCTGCGCACGAAAGGCCACATCATCCGCGCGGAGGAACACGAGGACGACCTGCATACGGCTATCGATGTTGCTGCGGCGAAGGTCGAACGTCAACTCCGCAAATTCAAGACCCGCGTCATCGACCGCAAGGTCCAGGCCGACCGTGCTGCAGCTGAAGAATTCCTCCCCCGCCAGACAGAAGAAGTCGAACTCGACCTCGATCAGCTTATGAGCGAGCTTTCCGATGATGAGATCGTACGCGTCAAGGAAATCGAATTCGCGCCGATGACGCAGGAAGAAGCGCTTGTGCAAATCGATTTGCTCGGCCACGATTTCTTCGTTTTCACGGAGCGAGACACCAATCTGGTATGCGTGCTGTACCGTCGCGATGGCGGCGGCTACGGACTGCTGAGGCAAGCAGAATAAACAAAAGGCACTTTTGCCATTTCATCAGGTGTTTTATAGAAAGCGAACCCTACGCTGATATATACACGGAATGGATTTTCTGATATACTATCGTGAGTTTTTTGCCGCAAAGGGCAATCAGTTGAATACGCCCGCGACAAAAGTAATATTATTTACATGTCAACAAAACCGGTAATGTTAATTCCATAAGGGGGAAACATGGCACAACAGCAACAAGACAACCTGCTCTCGAAGAACGAAGCAGCAGGCAACGCTCGCGCCAAGTATGGCGACATGACGCCGCGCGAGAACATGATGGCCATCCTTGAAGGTCGTCAGCCTGATTACTACAGCAACTTCATGGAAGCTCTCGTGATGATTCCCGATCCGGTCCTCATGCGCGACCGTTGCCCGGCAGACGGCCAGGAGCATCCGGACGTATGGGGCACCACGTGGGTCCGCATCCCTGGTTCCCCCGGTGCGCATCCTCATGTAACCGATGAGAACGCATCCATCAAGGATATCGAGAACTGGAAGGAAGAGCTCACCATTCCGACGGTCGAGGGTCTTGACTGGACGATGGCCGAGGAAATGGCCGCGAAGGTCGACCGCAAGGAGAAGTTCGTCTCGTTCTTGTGCAGCGCTGGCTTGTTCGAGCGTTCCCACCACCTCATGGGCATGGAGAATGCCTTCTGCAACTATCTGGAGTATCCGGATGAGATGGAAGAGCTCCTCACCGCTATCGCGGACTTCAAGATCGCACAGATTCGCGAGACCGCAAAGCACATTCATCCCGACGTCATCTTCTATCATGACGACTGGGGTTCAAAGCAGAACCTGTTCCTCCCGCCGAGCGTATGGCGCGAGATGATCAAGCCGCAGCAGCAGCGCATCTCCGATGTCATCCATGAGTGCGGCATGCTCTACGTGCATCATGCAGACTGCATCTGCCAGCCCATCGTAGAGGACATGGTCGAAATCGGCATCGACATCTGGCAAGGCGTCATCCCCGAGAACGACATCGTCGAGATCCAGCGCATCACCGATCACAAGCTCCCGATGATCGGCGGCATCGATGGCGCCCTTTTGAACACCGAAGGCGTCACCAAAGAGCAGATCAAGGCTGAGATTCATCGTGCAATCGACACCTATTGCCCGGGCGGCTATTTCTATCCGGCCCTCCCGAACACCTCCCTTTACAATGCCGAGAACGATGCATACTTCCAGAAGGAACTTGGCGACTACGGTCATCAGTGGGCTGTCGAGCATCCGATCAAGTAACAACACTTGCATCCATGCGTTCCAGGAAGGCTCCTTCGGGGGCCTTCTTTTTTGCAGTCCGCGTTCCTCGCCGGATAATTCACTTTCCTTTCGCCGTTGGGTGCTATACTTTCCCAGTCAACGCGCCGTGTCACAACGTAAGTCCAGTTGATGCGGTCGTGAGATTCGGTCTTCACAAGCCCATCCAGCGACCTTAAGAATGAGTCGTCTGGAAAGAAGGCATCTATCGTGAAACAACGCGAGACCCTCCCCATGTTCATCGTCCTGTACGCCGCCGCATTCATGTCGGCATTCAATGAGAACATCATCAACGTCGCACTCGTCGACATCATGGCCGAATTCAGCACAACAGCAACCACCGCGCAATGGCTCGTTACGGGATATATGGCCGTCATGGCAATCGTCGTCGCCTCATGCGCCTTCCTCTTGCAGCGCTTCCCGTTTCGCACGCTGTTCTTCACAGCTGCCGCGTGCTTCGTCGTTGGTGAGGCGTTGTGCTTGTTCGCGCCTTCTTTTCCGCTGCTTTTGGCCGCACGCCTGCTTCAAGCGATCGGTACTGGCATCTTCACGCCGCTAATGATGAATGCGGTATTGGCGTGCGCGCCTCGCGAACGCATGGGAACGTATCTGGCAATAGGAAGCGCGGCAATCACCTTAGGCCCAGCGTTTGCGCCAGTACTGTCAGGCCTGATGGTCACACTTGTAGGCTGGCGTTCGATTTTCCTTATACCGCTCATCGCCGTAATCGTTATAACCTTGGCAGGAATTCCCTTTACCAAGAACATCACACAGCTGGAAAATGTTCGGCTCGACCTTGCCTCGCTTGCTCTTGCGGCCATCGCGCTACCGTTGTTTGTGTTCGGGTTGGGCGAGATCTCGCCCCGTCCTGCTATCGGCGCTATAACCGTTGCTGTCGCTGCTGTTCTGCTGGTCGTGTTCGCACTACGTCAAGAGCGTATCGAGAATCCGCTGCTTAACATGCGCCCGCTCTTGCATAATGCGCTTTTCGCTTTGGCTGCATTGCTTGTAATCATCGGTATGATGACGACGTTTTCCACGAGCGTCCTTCTGCCCCTGTATTTCGAATCGGTATTCGAATATACGGCGCTTGCGGCCGGACTGCTCATTCTTCCTGCAATCGTCATCAATGCCATCACTGCAATCATCGCAGGTCGCACAATGGACCGCCGAGGCCCATGGCCTCTGATTCCCCTCGGTTTCGCCTGCATCGTTGTCGGGCAATTCGCGATTGCGCTTCTCGGGGAGAGTCAGAACGTTGCCGCCGTTGTCAGCGCATCAGTCGTTGTGTACGCGGGTGTCGGTTTGGTCATGTCGCCCGTACAAACCGCTGGACTTGGTATCCTGCCTAATCGCGAGCATCCCGATGGCGTCTCCATCCTGAACACGTTCATCATGGTCGCGGCAAGCCTCGGGCCATCATTGTTCGTGGGCATCGTTTCGAAAGGTGCCGAATCCGCATCCGCCTATGGAACGAGTTTCCAAGCTGCGCAGGCAGCCGGCTTTGCCGAAGCCGTTTTTGTGGCAGCTGCAATCGGCCTCATCGGATTTGCGGTATCGCTTTTCTTCTCTTATAGGGTACGCACGAAATGAGATTCTGGGGTACGAAAAAATGAGCATTCCCGCCAAGTTGCAACCGAACAATGTCGTTTTTGTTGAGACGCGCGCTTCAGTGTATAATGCAGCCGACAAATCCGACATCGCGAGCAAAGGAGCACGCATGGAAACGCTGGATATCATCAAGGACATTCTGAACGATAAGCTCGATATCGAGCCTGAGAAGGTTACCGAGGAGACGACGTTCGAGGATCTTGAAATCGACTCGCTCGATCAGGTCGAGCTCATCTGCGAGCTTGAGGATCGCCTAGGCATCGACTTCGGCGAGCCCGAAGACCTGAAGACCGTCGGCGACGTCATCGCGTACACGGCAACGCTGAAGTAAGCAGCCCACACGCAATATAGAAGGGCCGGTCCTATTCGGGGCCGGCCCTTTTGCGTTCTTGCAGGCGCGTTCATTACAGCGTGCGCAGGCTCACTTCCTTAAGCTGACGTGCAGTCACGTTGCTCGGAGCACCCGTCATCGGGTCAGATGCGCTGCTCGTCTTCGGGAAGGCGATGACGTCGCGAATGGACGGCTTACCCGCAAGCAGCATGACCAGGCGGTCGAGGCCGAGCGCGATGCCGCCGTGCGGCGGAGCACCCAGCTCGAGCGCATGGATGAGATGACCGAACTTCTCATCGATCTGCTCATCGGTCAAGCCGCATACGCGCAGCACGCGACGCTGCTCCTCGGCGTTGTGGATACGGATCGTACCGCCACCCACTTCGAATCCGTCCATGACCAGGTCGTACGAATAGCTGCCGCACTCGAGCGGAGCCGTCTCGATCTTGCCGAGGTCCTCGTCGAGCACATGCGTGAACGGATGATGCTCGGCGGCGTACTTCTTCTCTTCCTCGTCATACCGAAACATCGGGAAGTTGACGACCCACAGAAGCGCATGGCCCTCGCGCGGGATGTCAAGCGCCTCGGCCATGTGCAGACGCAGTGCGGAAAGCACGGCGTTCGCCGTATCGGCATCTGCAGCCGCGAACAACAGCAGGTCGCCTTCCTCGGCATCCATGGCCGTCTTCAGCGCAGCGAACTCCTCGTCGGTGAAGAACTTGACGATGGGACTCTGCACCTTTCCGTCAGG
Organism: Eggerthellaceae bacterium; assembly: GCA_015062605.1. Lineage (GTDB taxonomy): Bacteria > Actinomycetota > Coriobacteriia > Coriobacteriales > Eggerthellaceae > SIG42. The sequence goes on from SUUI01000005.1 coordinate 12,368, forward strand.
CTTGAACGCAATCCATGCCATGCCCTTCGCGCCGTTTGCGGCAGCGATATCGGCAAGTTTCTCGACCTCGCCACGGCTCCACGTACCTGCGCCCTTGCAGTTGATGGCCTTTACCACGCCACCCGACTGCGCAACGCTTGAGAACACCTTGAAACCTGTGTTCTTCACGATGTCGGTGATGTTTACAAGCTCCATGCCGAAGCGAATATCGGGACGATCGCAACCGAAGCGGTCCATAGCCTCAGAGTATTGCATGCGAATGAGCGGGAATTCATGCTCGACGCCGACAGCCGCAAGCGTTTCAGCCATAACGTCTTCCATCATATCGATGACATCGTCGCCATGCACGAAGCTCATCTCGATATCGACCTGCGTGAACTCCGGCTGACGATCGGCGCGCAAGTCCTCATCGCGGAAGCAGCGAGCGATCTGATAATAGCGCTCGATGCCGCCCACCATGAGCATCTGCTTGAACTGCTGCGGGCTTTGCGGCAATGCATAGAACTTGCCGGGGTTCGGACGGCTCGGAACGATATAGTCGCGTGCGCCTTCGGGCGTCGAGTTCGCAAGAATCGGCGTCTCGACCTCAAGGAAACCGCGCTTATTGAGCGCTGCGCGCATCGCTTGGGCAACCTGGTGGCGCAAAAGCAGGTTCGCGTACATCTCGGGACGACGAAGGTCGAGATAACGCCACTTCATGCGCGTGGTTTCATCTGTCTCGATGCCGTTCTCGATGCTGAACGGAGGCGTCACCGAGGTATTGAGCACCTCGACTGACGACGCGAGAACCTCGATCTCGCCCGTTACCATGTTGGGATTGATGCTTTCCTCGCCGCGAGCGCGCACCGCACCGACCACCTTGAGAACATACTCGCGACCGAGATGTTCTGCCTTTGCGAAATCCTCTTCGCTCACGCAGTCGGGGTCAACGACGATCTGGGTGTAACCTGCACGATCGCGCAAATCGATGAAAATCAATCCGCCGTGATCGCGCGTGTGCCACGCCCATCCCGTTAAGGTCACCTCGCGTGCAACATCGTCGATACGGAGCTCTCCGCACGTCGCCGTATGGATACAGTACTTGTTCAAATAATCCGTCATGCCTTGATATCTCCTTGTTCTGCGTCGTTAGCGGTTCACATTCCAAACGCTAACCTATCAATTGTACTTCACCTCACATATGAGTGCTAAACTGATTACGCGAAAGAGACAAAACAATCGAAAGAGGGAGTTTATGAGCACTTTCAAACTCGCAGTTCCAACTTTAGGGGAAGCAGGCCTTGAGGCTGAGCGCAGCGGTCACTTCGGACATTGCGACTGCTTCACGATCGTCACCATCGCAGATGGTGAGATCACCGAAGTCGGCAAACTCGACAATCCACCGCACGAGGAAGGCGGATGCTTGCGTCCCGTGCAGCTGCTCGCTGACAACGGCATCGATGCGATCGTTGCTGCCGGTATGGGCATGCGACCCATGATGGGCTTCTCGCAAGCTGGTATCGCCGTGTTCTACGAGGCGGAAACTCCAGGAGTTGGAGATGTCGCCAAGAAGGTCGCCGCTGGTGGAGTACCCACGATGGGAACCGAGCAAGCATGCAACCACCATTGATGTCTGCGATATGAACATACACAGACGAAAACAAGCCCTCTCGGGCTTGTTTTTTATTAGGAATGACCCCTAAACGATAAGCGTTACATCGTCAACGCGCTGCACAGGGCATCGAGCAGGAAAATAGCGAAATGCTGTGCACTACGCTCCTCGCCAGCGCCCTCCCACGTATCGCCTGGCAATTCGATGGCGATGCGCGCGGGCTCATGCGCCATGCTCACGCGGAGCGCGGTCTGCAAACGGACGGGAAGCGTCTCATGCGGCTCGAACGAGATGCATGGAATTCCATCGTTAACCTGATGGCCAGGCAAAACGATATGGATGAGCATCATGTCCTGTTCTGGGGCAACAAGCAACGATTCGGCGGAAGCAACCTTCGAAAACGGATTCGTTGCCAGAGAGAGGTTCGACATACGCGATGCGACATTGCGCGTGAACGGTTCCGTGCCGAACAGGCAGATGCTGTGGCTTTCCAATGCCTCGGAAGCGCGGGCGAACCCTTGGTAGGCAGCACTTCTGACCGCTTCCTTCCCTTCCCAGGAATGATGCAGGTTGTTGATCGCCGTATAGGTGTATGCACCCGCTATGCCATCACTCGGCAGGCCAAGATTGAGCTGGAACTTGCGTAAAGCGAGCTCGGTATAAGCACCGAAGATGCCATCGACCGGTCCGCACGCGAAACCAAGCGCGCTTAAAGCTTGCTGGAGCTCGGCAACATCGGCTCCATGGAAGTGCGGAAGGCGCAGATACAGTGTGCGATCGCCTAAGGTGAATGACGCATCGACCAGGGCTGCCCATACCTTGCTGTCGACCTCTTCCGATTCAGGAAGGCCGGCAGCTCTGCAGAATTCCTTTACCGCAGCAGCGGTGGCAGGGCCGAAGGTGCCATCCACACCGGTTTCATCGAGGAAGCCCGCAATGGCCAAGCGCTGCTGAACGTCCTCGACCGCGACTCCAGTATCGTGTAGGCGAATCGTCTCCATACGTTTACCTCAGCCTATGCACGAACCAATCGGCCATCGAAATCAACAAGTCTCTGGCAGATGACGGCTTGATTTCTGCGATGAGGCGCTCCTTTGCCGAGTTCGTCAGTTGCTCGGCGTAATCGCGCGCATAGTCGATGCTCCCTGATTCCCCCATGATGGCAACCGCTTCAGCAAGGATCTTTGGATCGCGCTCCTTCGAGGAGATGATCTGAATGAGACGATCTCTGTGCTGAGAGTTGTGCAACGCATGCACGACCATCAACGTGCGCTTGCCTTCCGTTAAATCGCTCCGGAAATCCTTCTTGGTTGCCTCTTCGGTACCCACCAGGTTAAGCAGATCATCTTGGATTTGGAATGCGAGTCCCGTGGCCAAGCCGAAAGCGCGCAGCGCTTCTATCTCGGCTTCCGTACCGCCTCCAACGATGGCGCCGATCGCCATCGGGACGGCTCCAGAATAATGCGCGGTCTTATGCGTCGCCATGATGAGGTAATCATCTGGAGTGATGTCGTAACGGCACTCGCGCGCCCAACCGATATCGAGCGCCTGACCCTCGATGGTGCGACGCGTCATCTCGACTAGCTCGGTCACCACGCGCACCTTTGTGTGATCATCGAGCAGAGGATCATGCATGACCGTGCCGTTGGTCATTGCAAGGCCCAAATCGCCGACATTGATGGCAAGGCCGAGGCCTTCGACCAGGTGCATGCACGGTTCCCCGCGACGCAATTCGGCATCATCGGCGATATCGTCATGGATCAGCGCTGCCGTATGGAAATGCTCGATAGCTGCAGCCGCGCTCGTTGCCCTGTCGACATCGCCACCAACCGCACGGCATGCGGCGAAGCAGATAAGCGGCCGCTGGCGCTTGCCACCGTTTTGGCTGTAATCCATCAGTGGTTGATACAGATATCGATCCATATCGGGATGCGTGCCATGGGGAATATAGGTATTGACCAAGTCGCCAACCTTTTTCGCATAAAGGGAAAGGTATTCCTCGAACGTCGTCGGTTCGACATTTGTCTCGGCAAAGATTTCAGTGATGGTTGTCATATAGTCCTAACATCAACTCGAAGCATTGGTAGGAGTGGAGGGATTCGAACCCTCACGCCTTCCGGCGGCGGATTTTAAGTCCGCTGCGTCTGCCATTCCGCCACACTCCCGAATGATATCCACAGCCTTTTATAGTAGCAGAATTCTACGTTGGTTTTTAGGCTCATTCGGAGATACGACCAAGCTTGTCCCATGATTGCACTAGGAGGGCATCTTTCATCGATTCATACATGCCCATACGTAGATTCCATAAAGCCCGAAAGGCTCCATGGAAACGGATTGTCGAGTATTCTCAGCTAGTCGAAGGTGAATTATCGAAGCCGAAGAACCAATCGAGGAAGGGTGAATACCACGTATCGGGCGCAGGGATGCTATCGGGCGTTATCGCAGCTTGATAGCCATTCGCCTTCCCCTCCGTCGAGGGTTCAAGGCCCTGAATCAATACGGAATTCTCACCTGCAGCTACCCAACCGTACAACTCATGTGCACGATCATGGATTCCCTCTGCGCTCTGCAAGGAATCTACTTCTTGCTGAAGAACGGCATTGCGCTCTTGGATAGCTTCGTATTCCGCTTCAAGCCGGGCGTTTTGACGTATAGTCTGATAGTACTGACGCGCCGTTGGATAAATGAATGCGCATGCGGCTATCAAGCATACCGTGACGATGCATATTGCGAGCATTTTTGGAGAGCGCATGCTGTCAAGCCATGAAGTCTTCTTGTTGTCGCGACCAGCGCGACGTGAGCTAGATGAAGAACGCGTCTGAGAATGCTGCATGTCCATAGCTTGACGCTGCTTCGTCCCTAATGAACCCGTGTACACCGCAGCACGCGGTGCATTTTGAGAAGCTTCGGAGGGGGCATCCGCGAATTGCGCGGCGAATTGCCTGCCAGCCTTTGCCTTACGATAATCATGGCGCTTTTGCTTGAGGTGCTCGATAAAGTTCAGCTTGCCCTCGCCTCCACGTTCACTGCGACGTGCATCACGCCTGCGTGCGTCTTCAGCCATTCGCCTCGGACGTTCGTCCGCATAGTCATCTTCATGGAAAAATCGCGTCTGCGGCAAACGATCGGATACGTTTCTCGGAGACACCTCGGGAGATGCATACCTATGACCGCCTTGGCGCCTTGAACCGCTCTGTCTGCCTTCGAACCCGTAATCTGGATAATTTCGCGACCTCGATTCGCTTGCGGCAGTGCGTAACACGCCTGAACGATACGCGGATGCGGAGCGGAGGGATAGGCTATCCCACGACAGAGACGATTCATACGCATATGAACGGGATGCCCGATTGCGAGTGGAAGCATTGTCGGACGCATAACGGCTCTGGGAGCGATTTTCGCGCGCACTGCGTTTCGCACGTGCATACGACGTGCGTGAAGCCTCGTCAAACGAGAGTACGTACGATTGCTCAGACAATGGAGATCAGTCCCTTACGCATCGTAGTTCGTTTACTGTCCGATTAATGCTAGAACCGCAGTTAGAATAGCATACTTTTTTGCTTTCATCATACAAAACAAAAGAAATACTTGCGTTTGCCGCGCACGGTAAAGCATGGGTGCGGACACTGGAGTATACTGAACGCGTTTCATCGCTCAAGGAGGTCAACATGGGCAAGAACCTGTACGTGGATACCCGTGGAAACTGCAAACAAGCCGTTCCTTTCACGCAAGCCGTCATAGACGGGCTTGCGCATGGTGGTGGACTTTACGTGCCGCAAACCGTACCCACGCTTTCGCTCGAGCAGATTGTCGCATTAGCGGAAAAGCCCTATGCGCAACGCGCTGCAACCATCTACAAGGCGTTTGATGTGGACATTCCCGAAGAAACCATCGATGACCTGATGGAGAAAGCCTATGGCAATCGCTTCGACGATGAAGCGATCTGCCCCATCACGTCGCTTGACGATTCCACCCATGTGCTCGAGCTCTGGCATGGTCCCACGAGCGCATTCAAGGATATGGCTCTGCAGTGCCTGCCCTGGTTCTTCTCCGCAAGCGCCCAGCTGCTGCGTGACCGCGGCGAGCTCGACCATGAGTTTTTGATCCTTGTCGCCACGTCGGGCGATACGGGAAAGGCAGCACTTGAAGGATTTTGCGATGTCCCAGGCGTATCCATCGGAGTGACCTATCCGCATGGAGGCGTAAGCGATATCCAATTCAAGCAGATGGCAACGCAAGTCGGCTCAAACGTGCATGTCTGGGGCGTTCGCGGCAACTTCGACGATTGTCAAACTGGCGTGAAGAACGTGTTCTCGGATGACGAATTCGCAAAGAAACTGCTTGACGAGTATTCCATCGCGCTTTCAAGCGCGAACTCCATCAACTGGGGTCGTCTGCTCCCGCAGGTGGTGTACTACGTAAGCGCTTATTCTCAGCTCGTCCATGATGGCAAAATCAAAGCCGGCGACTTGATTGATGTGTGCGTGCCGACAGGCAATTTCGGGAACATCCTCGCTGCGTGGTATGCGAAACAAGCAGGAACACCCATCGATATGCTTTTGTGCGCAAGCAACGAGAATCGCGTCCTGACCGACTTCATCAACACGGGAACCTACGACATCTCGAACCGTCCTTTCGTGCTGACCCCGTCCCCATCCATGGACATCTTGGTCTCCTCGAACCTGGAACGGCAGTTGTTCGAACTTACAGGTCGCAATGCCCAGGCGATCACGAATTGGATGGACGATTTGCGCGAGAAGCGCGCATTCCGCATCGACCAAGAGACCTTCGCCCGCATACGCGAAACCTTCATCTCCGATTCAGTCGATAGCGCAACTTGCCTAGAGACGATCAAGGAGGCCTTCAACGAGCATAACTATCTGCTCGACCCCCATACAGCTGTCGCGTATCGCGTTGCACAGAACCTGCGCGGTGCAAATCCCGTGCTCATCGCAAGCACGGCGCATTGGGCGAAATTCGGCATCAATGTCTACCGCGCATTGCACGATATAGCACCAGGAGAGGCGCTTCCCGATGAGGTCGCTGCGCTTTCCGGCTGCGAACTCAACGAACTCATCGCACGCGAGACGAATGCAAGCTCCATTCCGCAAGGACTCGCGCAGCTTGACTCGAAGCCGATCCGTTTCGCCGACGTCATCGATGCAGGAGCCGAAAGCATCCGCAAAGCAGCACTCGATTTTTTGGATGAATTATTCGCCGAAAGAGCATAATGCCTGACAAAAGGGTACAATGGGATGCAATCGGAAGAAGGCGGTGTAATATGAAATCACTCTCAGCTCTCCAGCCAGTTGTACGCTTGGCAATCATCAATCCAGACGGAACGAACAGGTCCGAATTCGGCAGGGGTATCGCGAATTTATGCCGCGGCGTCCGCGAAACAGGATCGCTGAATGCTGCCGCTAAGCAAATGGGCATGGCTTATAGCAAGGCATGGCGAATCATCAAGGACACCGAATCGATGCTCGGGATTCAATTGCTCAATCGCGATGGCGCGCATGGCAGCACATTGACCGAAGAGGGCGAAGCGCTCTTGAACGAATATGATGCCCTTTCCGAGCGTCTTCAGAAGAAGGCCGAAGCCGATTTTCAGAAGGCGATGAAGTAACGGACTTCAGGTTCGCTTGAGCATCTCTTACCGATAGGGCATCGGTCGAGTTTTTCTCCGCAGCACTTGAGAAAACGGGTGTTCTATGGCACAATCAGATGCGCACTTTCGCGGCAACACCGTATGCCGCATGTGTTATCCGGTCGATTGGCGCAGCGGGAGCGCAGGTGCCTTACAAGCACAAGGTCGGGGGTTCAAATCCCTCATCGACCACCACAAACACGCAGGCCAGCGAATCTCGCTGGCCTGCTTCTTTTTTCAACTGCTCGTTAATCCCGTTTGTTTCTCATGACGAGAATGTGCGCTGGTGGAAGATTCTTCTTCTCGTGCAAAATATCCGTAATCTCAAAATGCTCCTCGAAAAACGACTTCTTCACGAGACTGTATTGGAACGTGGAAAACTGGCCTTTCTCCCCGAGCGCTATCTTGGTTGCCTCCAAGATGTTGCTTGATTCGCTTTTCGGCAAAGACGTGAAAGGAAGACCCGAGATGATGAAGTCGGCATGATCGAAACCGTATTCGTTAAGATAGCGATTGACGTCTTCGGCAGATCCATGAATAACGTAAACGTTCTTCTCCTCGCCGAACTTCTCTTCAAGCTGCTCGCAGAAATTCTTGTTCTGGTCGATGAGGATCAACGTCGTTCCCTCTTGACGACGCTCGACAAGTTCCTTCGTGAATGACCCGGGACCTGGTCCATACTCTACGATTACGTTTGCTGATGAAAAGTCAATGGGTTCCATCATCTTCAAAGACAAGCTCTTGCCGCTTGGTGCTACTGCACCAATCGTTCGCGGATGCTTGAGGAACTCAACGAGAAACGCCACGACCCTTTCTTTCTTCTCAACAATCCAAGATGTTTCGCAATTGTCCGTATTATTCCATAACGCGCGTGCAAAATTCTGAGAAATGCTTCTTAATTGTTCATATTGCCCCATATTGCCCATTATCTTGAAACGTCATGGGCACGTAGGCGGGCCCAGCCGGCCTTTTCCCTTAAAAACCCATGCTCTTTGCTTTTATGCTGCTAACAAATACTCGACTTGTTCCCTAAGCCTATCGCCATACGTTGAACCCACCGCCCAACGGCCTCCGAGATCCTCGAGAGTGGGAGCGCATCCTCTGGTCACATAATTAAACCTTGGATCTACGCATTCGTTCACGAGGTCGTCGGTTGATGCATACGCCTTTAGGTGTTGCACCTGCGCACGCAGGCCCTTGCGCACTGAATCGGTTCCCCAGTCATTGAAGCTGTTGCCCGGGTTGCCACCACCTGTCGCCCCTATGCCTGCGAAATTGCACTGATCCGCATTCACGTCGCCGCCGAACTGCAGCCAGCCCGTTTCATGCATGGCTTGAGCAAAGACAACCTCGGCACGTACGCCTTCAGCTTCTGCCTCCTCATATAGAATCTGACAGAATTCGTTGATGTTCGCAGCTCCATATTGGGTATAAACCGAAGATGGATATGCCTTCCCTACGTTGTTGTAACGCCTCACCATTTGCGCAACGGTTGTTTGGGAGTCGCCCATGATAGCGGACTGCTTCTCGATAAACGGCTCCTCAGTCGAACCAGGAGCTTCGCCTCCCTTGTCAACAAGCGCTATCTCGATCGCCTCGAGACGATAGCCGTATCCTGCCGTGCCCGCGCTCTCCCCGTTCTTCGCCCATCCGAGCCATCCGAAATACTGCGCATGCACGCGGTAGTACACATCATAAAGATCTGACATCTCACCGGTAAGTCGAACTCTTATGGCTTCGAGTCGCAAAGCCTCTCCGGACGTTCCTGCGATCTGGCCTGAACCGACATAATCCTGCCAACCGATATTCTGCACGTGCGCGGCAATTTGAATATCACCTGAACAGTCGAATCCAAGAAGCGTGGCGTAAATCGCCTCGACCTGCAAGCCCTCGCCCGTGGTGCCGGCCATGCCCGGGCTTGCCACGGGATCTTGCCAGCCGATGTTCTCGACATGCGCGGCATATTCAAATAGCGTGGGTCCCTGAACGAACGTCCTGTTCGTCGAGCCTGGAGCTTCCCCGCCCTTTTCGACAAGGGCTATCTCGATAGACTCTAGACGGAAGGCGAATCCAGCAGTACCCGCGCTCTCCCCGTTCTTCGCCCATCCGAGCCAACCGAAGTACTGAGCGTGGACACGGTAATAGACGTCGTAGTGATCCGCCATCTCACCAGTAAGACGGACTTTCAGGGCTTCAAGACGTAAGGCCTCCCCTGTCGTCCCTGCGATCTGTCCTGACCCGACGAAGTCCTGCCAGCCGATATTCTGCACATGCGTGGAGATTTCGATGTCGCCTGAATATTCGGAGCTTTCCAGACTCGCCTTCAGGGCTTCCACACGCAGGCCTTCACCCGTGGTGCCAGCCATGCCCGGACTTGTCACAGGCTCCTGCCAACCGATGTTCTCAACATGTGCGGCATATTCAAGCGAGACGCCCTTCTTGACATATGGGATCGCAGTCGAACCAGGCGCTTCCCCGCCCTTTTCTACAAGGACGATTTGCATCGCCTCGAGACGATAAGCGTACCCTTCGGTACCAGCCTTCTCCCCGTTCTTCGCCCATCCGAGCCAACCGAAATTCTGCGCATGCACACGATAGTACACATCGAAATGCTCTGCCATTTCATCAGTAAGACGAATTTTCATCGCCTCTAGTCTCAAACACTCGCCCGTTGTCCCAGCGAAACCGTCCGAGCCGACATAGTCTTGCCAGCCGATGTTTTGCACATGTGCGGCGATTTGGATGTCGCCCGAATACTCGAAGCCATCCAAATACGCTTGCAATGCTTCAACCTGCAGAGCCTTCCCCGTGGTTCCCGCAGTCTTCGGACTTCTCACCGCGGCTTGCCAACCGATATTCTCAACGTGTGCAGAATACTTTACCGTCGGTCCCCCTTTATCGAAGGGCATATCGGTTGATCCAGGAGCTTCTCCACCCTTGTCAACGAGAACGACCTCCATCGCCTCAATACCGTATCCGTACCCCGAGCTACCGGCAGATGCACCGTTTTTCGCCCATCCGAGCCAACCGATGTTGGAAACATGGGCGCGATAATACACGTCATAGTTATCTGCAGCGCTTCCCGTGAGCTGTATCTGAATCTGCTCGAGCGGTTTCCCTTGTCCAGTCGTTCCACTGGTTGCGCCGTCAGAAACCCAACCTTGATAGCCCTCGCCAACGCTTGCCGAACGGTATTCGATGCCGCCTTGGCTCGCCGCTTCGTTTTGCAAGGCTATCTGGAAAGCTTCCATCTCGAAGCTTTTGCCCGTTGTTCCAGCAACCTTTCCGTCATATACCGCGCTTTCCCAGCCGAGATAAGCGACATGCGCGGTCACTTTCACAGATGATTGCGCCTGGGCAGAAGAGTCCTTCAGGAGTGAGTATTGGTTCGCAACGCCGGTTGCGTCGGCAACGCCGAGTTCTTTGCGCGAGCTTTCGGATGCCAAGTACGTATCTGCATCCGATGCATTATCGATGAAGGCGTGCTCTACGATGATGCCAGGGATTCCAGCGAGCCTGCTCCTGTAAATCACCGTGTAGTAATCCGCCGTGCTGCCATCGGAATATGTATCACCGCTCGTGCAATCGCGCGTCTTCACCCATCTATCATGAAGGCCGAGTGCGGTAAGCTGCGTTAATATCTTCTCTCCCAGGTCATAACCCGCAACGTGCGTTTCCTGGTATAGGTATGAGGCATAGTTGGGAACCCAAACCTCTGCACCGTATCCCGATCCCGTGCCTGTTGCATTGCAATGGACGCTGATGAATACATCAGCGCCATACCACACGGCCCAATCAACGCGATCCTGCAAGCTTACGAAGGTATCATCCTCACGGGTCATGTAAGTGCTCACGCCCGAATACGTCAAAAGCTCATCGCGGAAATGCGTTGCAATGGAGAGGTTGACGTCCTTCTCTAAAAGCCCGTTCCCGACTGCCCCCGAATCGTATCCGCCATGGCCAGGGTCAATAGCCACGATCAGGTAGTTCTCGCGAGCAGGGCTAACTTGAGCATATGCGGTTTCAGGCGCGAACAACGAACGGAAGAAAGCAACGATTGAATCGAGCGTCGCTTGGAATACGTTGGCGGTTTCGTTTGCAACATCCTGCCCGTTTGCCTTATTTCCCTCGAAAAGACCTGCTTCCGAATCCTCGTAAAGCTCATCTCTTTCCTCTTGACCGGAAACGATTGATTCTCCTGCCTGGCCCTTGATGGCCGCATCCGGATCGCTTACGTTCAGCGCCTCTTCGACTGAAGCGCATGCCGTGAGGTTTCCATCGTCATCTATGGTGAGCACTGCCGCATCTTCCGATTCGGAGATTTCGGCTGCTTTGTCAAGAGCCTGGGCTAGCTCTTGCGTCACCACTTCGAAGGCGTATGTATTGCTCTCCTCCGAATCCTCTTTAAAGGAGACCGAAAAATAGCCTGTACTCTCGCTGCCCCACCGCAGCGAATCGATAACGTAGGAAGCAATATCGGAGTCGGAAGGCTCAAACGCGAAAAGGATCGCGCCTTGCGTCACGGCAGCGCAAGAAAGGACGAGGTCCTCGGATGTCGCACTGCTTTTCAGGAAAAGCACGGCATCTTGGGCAACGAGGCTCTCATCTGAAAAGCCCACAGCGATATATTGCACATCGCCCGAAGCAACAACAGCAGCGTCAACATATACGAAAGAAACCGTATCGGCGAGGGGAAGCTCCATCGTCAAAGCATCTTCTTGATCGGCTCCTTCGCCCTCGGTCGCCGCTACGGAAGGCTCAGCGGTAAGAACTGATTGCAAATCGACAGCGTCTCGGCCATCGGGCTCGCCCTCTTCGGTCTGCTCGTCAATCTGAGCAGAATCGACCGAAAGTACGTCACCTGACCCAACGATTAAAGATGCTTGGCTCGCCTCGAATCCTGTTTCATCTGCCACATGCTTCTCGTCCGCATAGGCAGGAACACCCATCAGGGAGAAGCTCAGCACGAACGAAAGGAATATAGCGATCGGTTTCTCTGCCGTTTTCATACTTCAGCCTTCCGCAATTTAACTATGTATCACTGAACCATCGGCATTTATGCGTAGAGTTCAACAGTATACATGGTACATGGATTGCAATCCTTGGTACGTGTAATGTCAATCTGGATGGAAAAGCGCGCGAAAAAACCGTAGTTCCTTGGCATATTTCTCCCAACGGACATCAAACAGTAAGCCGGCGAATCTCACCGGCTTACAAAAGTTTGCAAAGCAATTGGGGAAGTTTTACTCGTTAGCGGTTCCTCGCCATACCGATGTAATACAAAAGCTGAATGATGCTGATGAGCGCCGCTGCAACATAGGTCATCGCCGCAGCCGTCAGCACCTTCTTGCTTCCTGCAAGCACTTCGGAGCTGGGTATCCAACTGCTATTGCAGCCTGATTCGATGTAAGCAAGCCCGCGCTTCGAGGCATTGAACTCGACAGGGAGCGTCACGATTTGGAAAAGCACCGCGAATCCGAAGCATGCGATGGCGGCATATACCAAGCCGATTGCATCGAACATGAAGCCACAAATCAGCAGGATGATCCAAATATTCGAGCTGAAATTCGCAATTGGAACGATCGCTGTACGGATCATCAGCGGCGAATAGTTTGTCGCATGCTGGATTGCATGCCCGCACTCATGGCAGCTAACGGCAAGCGAGGACACGTCGCTGCCGGTGAATACGGCGCGTGATAGATTGACCACGCGAGTCCTGGGATCGTAGTGATCGCTTAAGGTCCCGTCAACGCAACGGACCTCAACGTTCGCAAGCCCATTGTCGTTGAGCATCTTGCGAGCGATTTGGGCGCCCGTCGCATTCAGATTGATTTTCACCTTCGAGAACTTGCTATACATCCTTTGAATGTAGCCTTGCGTACCTAAGCCGAGCGCTAAGGTCACGACCATCAAGACAATATAGAAGATGCCTGAGCTCATTACCATTGCCTATCCTTCTTTCATACGCTTGTGTGCGCATATCCCGCACATCCGCTTTTCATGCATCACTCTATCATGTTGCCTGTACGTACGCGAACTTCCTGTGCGAAAAACACCAGTTTTCCTGCTTGTACAAGGTTCTGTGCTCTATCATACGCATAGGCACATCGGCCGTATGATTTGCAAAGCAGGCTTGGCTTTTACCATGTACGCTTTCACGCCGCTGAAACGTGCCTTACGAAAAGGAGCGATTATGCAATTCATCAAGACACCCGTTAAAGGTATGAGCGACATGCTCCCAGCTGACATGCGTCTGCGCGAGCACGTGCTCTCTATGGTCAAATCGACGTATGCGAGCTTCGGTTTCATGCAAGTCGAAACGCCGATGATGGAGCATATCGAGAACCTCACCAGCAAACAGGGCGGCGACAACGAAAAGCTCATCTTCAAGGTTCTAAAACGTGGACGCGATCTTGAGCGTGCGCTCGCTTCCGATCCAGAAGTGCTCGCCGAAGCACTCGCAGACAACGGCATGCGCTACGATCTGACCGTTCCGCTCGCCCGCTACTATGCAAACAACAAAGATAAGCTTCCGAGCCCATTCAAGGCACTGCAGATCGGCAATGTATGGCGTGCCGACAATCCCCAAAAGGGACGCTTCCGTCAATTCACGCAATGCGATATCGACATTCTCGGTGACAAAACCAATCTCGCTGAAATCGAACTCATCACCGCAACGGCAACGATGCTTTCGCAGATCTTCTCCGAAATCGGCGTAAGCGAATTCACGATCCATATCAACGACCGGGAAATCCTGCGTGCAGCTGCGCTTGCGGCGGGCTTTGTAGAAGACGACATCGACGCCGTGCTCATCTCTCTTGATAAGTTCGATAAGATCGGCTTCGATGGCATCCGCGCTGAGTTAGTCGGTAACGGATATGACCCGACAGTCGTCGATAGCTATCTCGCATTGTACGAGCAGGCGGCACAAGGCGTCGATTGTGCGTCATTTAGTGCCAACCTTGGTTCAGATGCGTTGGATGAGCGTGTGGTCACAAACATCACAGAGATCATCGAATGCACCCGTGACATGGTTCCTGCGGGTGCTTCAATCGTTTACGACCCGACGCTCGTGCGCGGCATGGGCTATTACACAGGACCGATTTTCGAAATCACGCTCGATGGTTACAATTCGAGCGTTGCGGGTGGAGGACGCTACGACAAGATGATCGGCAAGTTCTGCGGCGAAGACGTGTGCGCCTGCGGATTCTCGATCGGCTTCGAGCGCATCATCGCAGTGCTTAAAGACCACCTGCCGGAAGGATTCGGTCTTACGCAAGAAGCAACCGCATTCCTCGTTAGCGACAAGGCATCCCTCGAAAGCAAGATGCGCACATTCGAACAAGCGCGTGCTTTACGCGAAACGGGCGCGATCGCCACTGTCCTTCCTATGAAGAAGAACATGAAGAATCAGATTAAGCTTCTCGAAGCCGAAGGATACACGACCTTCGAAAAGATCTACGAATAACAGCTCCGAAATCAAAATGCGCGTCCCGATATGGGGCGCGCATTCTTTTTTCAGCTCGTATTGCTATTCCAGCTTACGGCAAGCTTATTCCTTCTTTCCGGTCATCTGCTTGCCGCGAACGCCCCAAATGTCGTATTCGGAGACGGTCAGGTACACCGCATTCGAGGGAATCGCGAGCATGTCCCCAAGCACCTTCGTAACCTGAGCCGTGTAGGCATCCTTCTCCTCATATTCGTAATGCCCATGCACGCCGATCTCGACGTATGCGGCATGCTCTAGCGGCTCATCGCCGAAAAACATCATCTTGCCGTCCTCGATGTCGACCATCGATACTTCGGGTCGCGGCTTGCCTGGAAACACCGTCACCGCTTGGCTGATCGCCCGCGCGAGATCGGTCCTCTGCTCATCGTTTAAAGTCTGTGCGAGATTGACGCTGATATACGGCATTTACAACACCTGCTCCAAGAATGCGATGGTACGCGGATTCTGCGGATGGTCGAAAACCTCTTCGGGAGAACCCTGCTCGACGATATACCCGCCATCGACGAAGATGACGCGATCGGCAACCTCACGAGCAAAGCCCATCTCGTGCGTAACGACCATCATGGTCATGCCGGACTCCGCAAGGGTTTTCATGACGGCGAGCACCTCGCCGACCATTTCCGGGTCGAGCGCGCTCGTCGGCTCATCGAACAACATGATATCGGGGTTCATCGCAAGAGCACGCGCGATGGCAACACGCTGCTTCTGGCCACCTGACAGGCTATTAGGCATGGCATCGATCTTATCGAGCAGACCCACACGCGTAAGCAGCTCCTCCGCCTTCGCAGCAGCCTGCTCCTTGGTCATGCGCTTGGTCTCGACCGGTCCGAGCATGATGTTCTCTTTCACCGACATATGCGGGAACAGTTCAAAGCTCTGGAACACCATGCCGATGTCCTCGCGAATCTTATCGATATCGGCCTTCTTGTCGGTGATGTCATGACCGTCGACGATGATAGTGCCGTCAGTCGGTTCCTCGAGGCGGTTCACGCACCGAAGGAACGTGGACTTTCCAGAACCCGACGGACCGATGATGCAGATGACCTCGCCTTCCTCGACTTCCAGGTCCATGCCTTTTAAGACCTGGTTGTCACCGAAGTACTTGTGCAGATTCGTGATTTTAGCTTTTATCGTCAAGGGAGAGCTTCCTTTCCAATACCTTCGCCAGCTTCGTGATCACATAGATCACCACGAAATAGATGACGCCAACGAAAATCCATACCGCGAACGATTGGTACGTACGGGCGATGATGATCTTGCCAGCCATCGTGAGCTCCGAGAGACCGATGACCGAGATGATGGATGTATCCTTGATGGTGATGCAACATTGGTTGACCACCGAGGGAATGCAGATGCGCACAGCTTGCGGAATGATGATCTTCCACATGGTCTTCGCCTTGGAAAGACCGAGACTTCTACCTGCTTCCATCTGGCCTTTCGGCACAGCCTGGATGCCACCGCGGAAGATTTCGGAAAGATAACCGCCCGCATTCAAGCACAAAGCGATGACGCCTGCAGTGAATGCAGACATCGAAACGCCCAGCACACCAGTGACACCGAAATAGATGAAGAATGCCTGCACCAGAAGCGGCGTACCGCGGATGATGTTGATATACCATTGGGAAACGGTCCGCAACACAACGTTATGCGAGATGTTCATCAAGCAGCACAAGAGTCCGATGACCATGGCCAAAATAAGCGAGATGACCGAAAGCTCCATGGTCAACCCAAGACCTTCCAAGAGCAGAGGGATCGACTCTTTCAACAGATCAATGTAAACGTCCATTCGTCCACCTTTAATAACTATTCATAAAAACAGCTTCTTGCTGCATACCAGATGCGGCATCTGCCATGCAGCAAGAATCCATCAAGAAAGGAAATGGATGGAGCCGCACGCAGCGGCTCCATCCGCTTGAAAATCACCTAATTAGCCGACGGTGATGTATTTCGCGATAATCTTGTCGTAATCGCCACTGGACTTCAGGTCCTTCAGACCAGCATTGAAGGCCTGGAGCAGACCAGCGTTCTTGCCCTTGGCAACAGCAAAGCCATACGGAGTCGCAAATTCGCTCTTCTCATCAGCCTGGTTGATGATCTTCAACTTGCCGCTGATTGCAGAATCCGGATTGCTGATGGCATAAGCCATGACCGGGGTATCCTCGAAGCACGCTACGGAATTACCCGAAAGGACATCCTGATACATGATGTCGGAGGTCTCGAACGTGGTGATGGTATAGCCGTACTTATCCTTCATGCTGTCAGCCCACTTGGCGCTCATGGTGCCGTTCTTCACGGCAACCTTCTTGCCCTGGAGGCCTTCCATGCCGGTGATATCGCTATCGACACCAACAGCGCAGCACACGGTGGAATCATAGTACGCGTCAGAGAAATCGAAAACTTTCTTGCGCTCGTCAGTGATGCTCATGCCGGCGATAACACCGTCAGCCTGACCGGATTGCACCGACTGCAGAGCAGCATCGAAGCCGAGAGCCTTGATCTCGATCTTGATGCCCTGCTTCTCAGCAATGGCCTTGATGATGTCCATGTCGATACCAACAGACGAGCCGTCAGGCAGCTGATACTCGAACGGCGCGAAGGCGGTGTCAGTAGCGATCACGTACGTCTTGTTCTTGTCAACGGACGCGCTCGAAGAGCATGCTGCCAAAACAGCAACGGAAGCAACGAGAACGCCTGCGCAAACAAGTGCAAGAATCTTCTTCATCTTGCTCATGTTTCCTCCTTAGTCTTAATACTTCTCGGACACTGGACATGCTTGGCTAGACCAAGCACCTTGGTGTTGCCGTTTATTATATAGCCTATTGAATAATATTCAATACGCGCCTAAGATATTCGAATGACAAATGGGCAAAAAGCCACACGTTTGGTTCGTCTCGGGAAACGAAGTGGTATAGATGGACACCGATAAATGCAGGATGCTTTTGTGCGCTCTCGAAACGGGTAGCCTGAACGCAGCCGCCGAAATCCTCGACAAAACCCCTTCAGGCGTCGGTCGCGCCATCGAATCGCTTGAGAAGCAAACGGGCTTCCCTCTCATCATGCGCACGCATAAGGGCGTTTCACTCACGAAGGAAGGCGAGGCGATGTTGCCCATCATCAAGGATTTCGTATACCTTGATGATCTTTACTCCCAACGCGCCGATGAACTTCGCGGCCTTGAGACCGGTAACGTCACGGTAGGAACGGCATATACGAATTTCTATCCATGGCTATCGAAGGTGATTTCACGTTTCCACGATGCGTATCCCAACATCACCATCGATATCGTCGAAGGAACGTCGAGCGAGCTCGCAAGCAAGATCGATGCGCACGAGCTGGATTTCGGACTGATTGCAGCAAGGAACGGAGAGCATAATTGGACTCCGCTTATGGAAGATGAGCTTGTCGCAGTTGTAGAGAAGAACCATCCGCTCGCAGGAAGCGCCGCCGTGGATCCAGAGGTTTTCCGAACCGAACCGTTCATCCTCTTGCATCCTGGACGCGAGACCGACAACTCGTTGTTCTTCGAGAGGTTGGGGTTCGAGCCGCATATCCGCTTCTCCACCGATGATAGCCTTGCAGTGTTCTCGATGGTTGGCAACGGTTTGGGAATCGGACTTGTAAACAAACTGCTCGCCTTGCAATTATCCGATGACATCGTGAGCGTTCCATTAGAGCCGCGCATGACGATCGAAGTGGGAATCATCACCCCCTCTGATGAGGCGATCTCGCCTGCAACGCGGCGTTTCTACAATTTCGCCATCGAAAACATCGATTCACTCTAAAACAGCCTATACAAGAAAGGCGGCCTGCATGCAGGCCGCCTTTTCGCGTTTTATGAATGAGGTTTAGTCCTTCAGATGGCCAAGGAAGTCCTTCGTACGGTCTGACTTCGGATGGTCGAACACCTCTTCAGGTGTTCCCTGCTCGACGATAACACCATCTGCCATGAACACCACGCGGTCGGCAACTTCGCGCGCGAATCCCATCTCGTGCGTCACCACGATCATGGTCATGCCTTCTTGCGCCAAATCCTTCATGACGTTTAGCACCTCGCGTACAAGCTCGGGGTCAAGCGCGCTCGTAGGCTCATCGAAAAGCATGACATCGGGGTCCATGGACAGCGCACGAGCGATTGCCACACGCTGTTGTTGACCGCCGGAAAGCTGTCCGGGCTTGTAGTCGGCCCTATCGGCAAGACCGACCTTCGCCAGGTTCTTCATCGCCTTCTCTTCGGCCTCGGCCTTGCTGCGCTTTAAGACCTTCTCTTGCCCGAGCATCGCATTTTTCTTCGCGCTTAAGTGAGGGAAGAGATTGAATTGCTGGAATACCATACCCAGCCGCTCACGCAACTGGCGAACATCCGCATGGGGAGCCGTGATGTCATCGCCTTCGATGAGGATATGCCCCGATGTCGGAGTCTCCAAAAGATTGATGCAGCGGAGCATCGTGGATTTTCCCGATCCGCTCGGACCTAAGACTACCACGACCTCGCCTTTATGGACGTCAAGGTCGATGCCCTGCAAAACGTCCAAATCACCGAAGCTCTTGTGGAGGTCTTGAATGCTTACCATGACCGTATCGGCACTTTGAATCGTCATCTCGCACCTCCTACAAGCTATCCAACTCATCGGGACTTATCGCCCTCTTGAGCGGTTCGCCCGTGATGCCCACCTCATCCGATGGCGGCATCGGTTTGTTGGCTTGCTGCTTCTTTCCGAAACCGAACAGGTTGCGGCTCTTCTTTTTCTTGGTTCCCGCATCGCTCGAGGAAGCCATGCCGCCATCGGTTAAGGCGAGCTTGTTTTCCAAGATGATGGCGACCTTGGCTAACGGAATGGTGATGACGAGATAGAAGCATGCCGCCACGATGTATGGTGTGATGCTGCCCGTCGTCGCAACGATGGATTTCGCGTACAGGATGACTTCCATGACGCCTACGGCTGCAAGCAGCGAAGTGTCCTTGTACAAGAGAATGAACTCACTCGTGAGCGTCGGCACCACGCGCTTGACCATCTGCGGGAAGATGACGAAAAGCATCGTCTGGCCATAACGCATACCAAGGCTGCTCGCTGCTTCGAACTGGCCTTTGGGAATGGACAGGATACCCGCACGGAAGATCTCGCACATATATGCAGCCGAGTTCAGGCAGAGCACGATAACGCCCAGTGGGAAGTTCGGAAGGCTGATGCCTGCCAACGGAAGCCCGAAGAACGCAACGTAGATCTGCAAGAACAACGGCGTACCGCGAACGACGTTAACATACAAACCCGCAAGGCCACGCAAAATGCGTCGCTTAGACAGACGCATAAGTGCAAGCCCCAAACCGAGCGGAATAGCGCAAGGGAAGGAAACGAGCACGATACCGAGTGACATCAAGAAGCCCTTGAGCACAATCGGAAAACTGCGGACGAGAAGACCGGGATTCAAAAACAGGTTGAGGAACTTGTTGGAGTTCCACGCTTTCGCCCACTCCATGTTGTTGATCTGCTCGGCGAAAGCCTCCACGGGATCGTTCGCCTTCACGGGAATCGCCGGAATATCGGAGATTTCTACGGTGGAGCCATTGGCAAGCGTTGCGTTGCCAACGCAGACCATATCGCCCCCCTCTACGGGAAAGAACACACCGTATATGACGAAGCGGACATAACTACCCGCAGGCGCAGGTTCGGATAAGGTCGCCGTGATGGTCTCGCCTTGAACCACAAAAGCTGCATCCAACTCGGTACGCGTCATGTTGTCCGCGCCGCTTATGGTGCTGATGGCAGCATTCTCGGTTGAGCAGGATGAGCCTTGCGGAAGCGTTAGCGAGATCTTGGTAATGGATTCTTCGGGAGCGAACTGCATCTCCCAGGTTATGCGGGTTTCCTTCGCGCCTTGCACATCATTGCCCGAATCGCTGTTGGGGCGAGCCGTGCATTTCACGGTGGTCGCAGCATACGACTGATCCGGAAACGCAACAACCATCGAGCAGACGACGGTAAGCGCCAAAACTGCAAGAAGCAGGCGTTTCACCTGCTTTCGCGCATCGATTATCGTGTCCTTCACCTGCTGCATCGCAGCATCATCTCCCCTTCCATAAGGCGGGTGTTCAGAAAATAGAAAACTATCCTCCCGCTTCAAAAAAGCGGGAGGATATCGTAAGAATATGCGTTACCGGATTAGCCGAGCCACTTGGCTTCCAGCTCAGCGAGCTTGCCTTCCTTCTGAAGTGCAGCGATAGCCTTGTTCACATCATCGAGCAGAGCCTTGTTGCTCTGGGCAACAGCCGCGGCATAAGCCTCATCGGTAGCCTCGGTCAGCTTGTTCTCGAAGTCAGTGTACGTGGCGCTGATGTACTGGCTGGCAACAGCGGTGTTCGTGCAAACCGCGTTGGCCTTGCCTGCCTGGACAGCTGCGAAGCAGTCAGCAACTCCAGCGAACTCGGCGATCTGAGCATTCGGGAAGTTCTCCTTAGCCCAATCCTCGCCCGTGGTACCACGCTGAACAGCGATGGTCTGGTCGGCGGCATTCAGTGCGGCCTTGTCGAACGATGCGCTCTTAGGCATGGCGATGCTCATGTTGTCGACATAGTAGAACTCGGTGAAAGAGACCTGCTTCTGACGCTCGGGGGTCACAGACATGCCGGCGAAGATGATGTCACCCTTGTTGCCGGAAGTAACGGCAGGAATCAGGCTGTCGAAATCCATGTTGACGATTTCGAGCTTGAGACCGAGCTTGTCAGCAACCAACTTGGCAAGATCCATGTCATAACCGACGATCTGGTCGCCCTCGATGTACTCGAACGGCTCATACTCGGGGTTGGTCAGCACGGTGAGCGTGCCTTCCTTGACGAGCTTCTTGGAGCTGGAGCCGCATCCCACAAGCATCAGCGACAATGCTGCAATGCATGCGATGACAACGATACCGATTTTCTTCATATTCATAGCCTCCCTTTTCTATGACGGACAACGATGTTTTTCGTTTTACATTCGTCTTAAATCGCTATCCTTTCGTATTTTGGTAGCCTATCCGATTACGCATATAAAAGCAATGATTATTACTGTGATATAGCCTGATAAGCGTGCGAAAATCAATATTTATGCAGTTTTTTATGAAGTTTATGCATTTTACTTGCCCAAATGCGTAGGCAAATAAAGAGAAGCGCCCTGATTGGGGCGCTTCATCGTGTAGCCATTCTAATCGCGTGAGCCTAAACGGCATCCCGCACAACATATTCAGGAACGCTATTGCGACCCTGAACCGTTGTGCGCCTCAACTGCCTCCTCGTCGACATACGCGCTATGCGCAGCTCCATAGACTTCAGCAGTACCAGGATCGCCACCGGAATCAACGATAGCCATCATGTTCGCCAAGCCATAGGTATCGCAAATCACGTAGGAAACCTCATCAATCATGTCGGTTGAAGACGGGACCATCGCGGAATACATCTTCATCTCGCCCTCGTCTTGGAATTGTTTAGCGAGACTGTAGATGTCTTTCACGGACATGTCGGTCGCAACATATTTCGAGGCGGCCTGAATCACGGCAGGCAGCTCGCCAGGTGAGAGCGCGAAAACGCGGGAGATGAGCGCCTTCACCAAAGTACGCTGGTTCATCGTGCGTGTGAAATCACCATCGGGATATTTGCGGGAGCGCGCAAAGGTCAACGCCGCAACGCCATCGAGATGCTGTTCGCCGGCGGATATGGTAACCGGTCCCGCCTCCCAATCGTCGATATCGAATGGGACATTAACATCAACGCCGCCAACCGCATCGACAAGATCCTCTAAGCCGGCAAAATCGATTTCTGCATAATGGGCAATCTGAACATTGCACAACTTGGCAGCCTCTTCGATAACTTGGGCAGCTCCACCAACGCTATACGCCGCATTGAACTTGCACGTGCCATAACCGTAGATCGTGATCATGGTGTCACGCGGAATGGAGATGAGCGTAATCTGCTTGTTCGGAGCATCAACGCGAACGAGGATGTTGGTATCGGAGCGCTCACCCATGGACTCATCGCTCGCACGTTTGTCCGAACCGATGAGAATCATATAGAACGGCTCATCATAGCTGGTCGTAGCAACGAGCTTTTCCTTGATGGCAAGCTGCTCTTCTTCGGTTTTCCCACCTGACAGATTGTCCTCGATCGTGCTTAGGAAGAAGTACCCGCCAACGCAGACGCCGATGAGAGCGACGATAAGGAAGATAAGTACGCCGGTGAGCACCTTGCCGCTCTTGCTCCCCTTCTTTTTCTTCTTCCCCCCATTTGGTGCAGCATCATCCGCATTCGGCTGAGCGTAGCCATACGTTGCAGCACCTGACGAAGAAATCGTAGCCAGGGAACCCGACTGCGTCTGTTGATCGGTATCGTATTGCTCTGTCATAATGATCATTCCGTAGAATCGCTTTTCACCCTCGAGCTGCCTATATTACCACGTCTACGCCGATTTCATAGAAAACTCAAGTACGACAACAGCTAAGCGCGCCCGAAAGCGCCGCTTTGGAGCACGAATTGTGGCATAAACTCTAATAGCGTTCGTCGTAGACGCGCTTGGTTTTCTTCTCACTACGCGGCAGGAAGCCCAGCTCGACAATCTTCACCAATGGCGTGAAGCCGATCTTGCTCTTCGCACGTGCTGCGAAATCCTTCGAGGCCTTCGCCCAGTCGACCGAACCAGAAGCTTCGATGTAGATGCGCATGCTGTCGCGACCGTCCAAATGCGAAATGCGGATCTGATACTCGCTCGACAACTCGGGGAACTCTTGGATGAGCTCTTCGATTTGCGCCGGGAACACATTGACGCCATGGATCTTCATCATGTCATCGGAACGTCCAGTCAAGGTATCGAGACGCGGATGCTCGTTATGGCCGCATGCGCATTCACCGGGGATGATGCGCGAGAGGTCATGCGTGCGGAAGCGGACGAGCGGAGCTCCCTCCTTCTGCAACGTGGTCAGCACGATCTCGCCCCACTCGCCATCGGGCAGGACCTCTCCAGTGTTCGGATCGATGATCTCGACATACACGTAATCGCTCCAGATATGCATGCCATGACCGTATTGGCAGTTGATGCCGATGCCCGGGCCGTACACTTCGGTAAGACCATAGATGTCGTAGAACTCGACGCCCAGTCCGTCTATGATGCGTTGGCGGATCTTCTCCCCTGAACGCTCTGAGCCCGTGACGAGCTTCTTCAGCTTCAGTTGATCTTTGATGCCGCGCTTCTCCACTTCCTCGGCAATCAGCAAAGCATAGCTTGCTGTTGCGGTGAACACCGTCGTCTGCATATCAATCATGAACTGCAATTGCTTCTCGGTATTGCCTGGGCCCATGGGGATGGCCATCGCGCCTAAACGCTCGCAGCCAGCTTGGAAACCGATGCCGGCAGTCCACAAGCCATATCCCGGGGTTATCTGGATGCGGTCCTTGTCGGTTATGCCCGCATATTCGTAGCAGCGTGCGAATTGGATTGCCCAATCCTCGACATCTTTTTTGGTATACGGGATGATGACCGGCGTTCCCGTCGTACCTGATGAGCTATGGATGCGCACAATCTTCTCTTCCGGCACAGCAGCCAATCCCAAAGGATACGCTTCGCGCAAATCTCCCTTGTCCGTGAAAGGCAGCTTCTCGAAATCCGCCTGCGTTACAACATCGCCCAAATCGATGCCATCGAATTTCTTCGCATAGAACGGGCTGCGGTCCTTCAGGTCCTTGAACTGCTTTTTGATGAAATCGAATTGCGTATCGGTTAGCTGCATGGTCATCCTCTCTATTGCAATCTATTGAATCATCATTCTAGCAAACTATCATCACGCTAAGCGATGGATTGTAGCGGGCGCTGCGCATGAGGACGCGGCAGATCTTCGTGAAGTCATCCCAATCGATTTGGTCGGGATTTCCTTCCCTGTCCATCTCCTCGTTGCGTTCAGCCTGGTCGAAATCCTCAGCACAATCGCGGACGACCGTGATGATCACAGGTTCGCTTACATCGCCGAGGCAATCAGAAAGCGCAGCGTAGTTCTTCCCGTAGTGCGCAGGAAACGAAAGCGCCTTTGCCAAATAGGCATGGACCTCTTTTACGTTGGCGAACTGGTCCTCATTGAGAATGACTTCTTTCATCGTGGCTCCTTTTATGTGGCTTGGGTTGCCCGTCAATACAGCCGCTCGAACGTTTTGTAATGATCTCCCGTATAGTAGATCAAACCGTCATTCGAATAGACAAGGCGTTTGGCGTTGCGGTAACCGCCTTCGTAATCGATATCCGCTTCGAACCATTCGCGACCAGGCGCATCGGGCATCATGCCATCATCGTTGGAAAAACCACCGCCGCCGATGCTCATGCCGGGGAGCACGTCCCATAGATTGCCCTTATCTTGGACCCAACCAGCTTTACGCGCCTTGGTCTTCGTAATGTAGTTCGACGGTACGTGACCATACAGATGTATATAGAGCGCTACCTCTTCCTTCGAGGTGTACTTGCCGTTTTCGGTCACCGTGACGGTGGCGCTTGGCGTCTCGGGTTTCTGCGGTTGGGGCTGGACGATAGTGGGGTTATCCCCTCCGCCCCCTTGCGGTGCCGCTTTCGTGCAGCCCGCAAGCAGGCCAGCACCCACGACAAGCGTAAGAACGCATACGAAAACGATTAGTTTCTTAACGATGCTCCCTGCTAGCTTGCTCATGGCTTCCTCGAACCGCTCTATTTTGCTACACGCTTGCGACGATATCGATCGCGCGTTGATTAAGCTCAACGAACCTCGGCTTCACGCAAACCTCGATGGCATGTCGCAAATCATCGAGATTCAAATCGATGACCCCTGCGAAAAGAGCGCTTGCCAGAAGAACCGTATTGAGCACTTTGCGAGATCCGACTGCTTCGGTGATGGCCGCATCGTCGACTACGATGAGATGCTCGCCTAATTTCGCATGCAATGATGCAATCACATCATTGGCGCGATACGCCCCACCTGAAAGGGCCACGGTCACCGGTTGTACCGCACTCGAAGCCGTCACCACGATGCCATCGGGAGCAAGATACTCTAAAGCGCGCGCCGCCTCCGCGGGCTCGAACGCGATGATGAGCTGCGCGGTTTTCTTCGCAATCAGAGACGAGTGCACCTGCTCGCCCTCGTTTCCCATGCGAACGTGGCTCGTCACATTACCGCCACGCTGCGCCATGCCGATGGTCTCAGCGGTGCGAACCTGCCAGCCCTTGCTCTGAGCTGCCTGGGCAAGCACTTTCGCTGCCAGCACGGTGCCTTGCCCCCCGACTCCCGCAAGAAGGATGTTGATCATCGCACACCCCCTTCGCAGGCGAAAGCAGCGGGTACCTTGAGCGCACCGACTGCGCACAGTTGCACGCACAATCCGCAGCCATTGCATAAGCTCGCATCCACGAACGCCTGCCCGCGCGATCCGCTCTTTATGCCTTTCGCATCTGGATCGAACCCGATGCCCGGACAGCCGATCTGGGTGATGCAGCGCTTGCAGCCCGTACACAAATCCGCATCGACTATAACCTGGGGTTTCGGCTTGATAAGTTGGACGCAAGGCGAACGGAACACGACAGCGCTCGGACCAGCGAAGCCTATCGCTTGAGCTGCAGCCGCGCATGCCTCGTCGATGTTTAACGGATCCGCCTCCACCACGCATCCAAAGCCGATGGCGCGCAAGAGTTCCGCGATGTCGATACCCTGATGATTGGCCCCCATAAGCGTCACTCCGGTTCCTGGATGCGGCTGGGAGCCCGTCATGGCCGTGGTCGCATTGTCGAGAACGACCACGGTGATGTCATGTTGGTTGTACACGGCGTTGACCACGCCGGTAAGGCCGCTTGCAAAGAAGGTGGAATCCCCTACGAAGGCGATGTTCTTCTTGTCGGGTTGCGTTACCGCAAAACCCTGCGCCATCGTGATGCCCGCACCCATGCACAAACAGGTATCGATGGCATCGAGCGGCATCGCATTGCCTAAGGTATAGCAACCGATATCGCCGCAGAGAATCGCCGGGGTCTTGCCAAGCGCTTTTTTCACGGCATAGAAGCTGCCGCGATGCGGGCATCCTGCACACAAAACGGGAGGACGAACCGGCAGGGGCTCATCGAACGTAAGCGGCGAGGCTTCATCGGAAAGCGAAAGGCCCAAAAAGGACTGAATCCGAGCGAAGGCATCGTCGACGGAGTTCTCGCCCCGTGCGAGCGCATCCCCTGAAAGCTTGCCGTGCACTTCAAGCGGCAGATGCTCTCGGCCGGCAAGTGCCGCGAGCTCGTCCTCTATGACGTAATCGAGCTCTTCAAGAACCAAAACCTTCTCAAGCGGTTTGACGAACGATGAAACGCGTTTTTGCGGGAACGGATATGGCGTTCCCACCTGCAAAAACGATATCGGCGGAAGAGAGATGCCCTGCCTTTTTGCTGAAGCCTCGAGCATGCTTAACGCCTCGCGGGCATACGCCGCGGAGACTCCTCCTGCAACGATGCCGACCTTGGCAGCATCGCCAGCAATGGCTTCAGTAGGATTGAAGCCTGCATACGGCTCTTCTGCTCCAAACGTATCGGCAATGCGCACAAGCCGCTCGTTGATCTCAGCATGTGCCTGATATGAGCGCCCTGGAAAGATCACCCAACGAGCATCGCGCACGAACCCTTCTTCGGGAATCGCACGGGCAATCGTCTGTTCGGGAATGTCGAAGAACGCCGAAGCATGGCAGATGCGCGTGGTTGGACGCACGATAACGGGAGTCTTATAACGCTCGGATAGCTCGAATGCTGCCTGCATCATGGCAAAGCCCTGTTCAGGCGTTGCCGGATCGAGCACCGGAACTTTAGCGAATGCCGCAAAGCGGCGCGTATCCTGTTCGGTTTGCGACGAAATCGGACCCGGATCATCAGCGACAAACAGCACGCAACCGCCCTTCACGCCGATGTAGTTGAGGCATAAAAGCGGATCGGAAGCGACATTGAGCCCCATCTGCTTGCATGTAAACAGCACGCGCGCTCCGCTATACGCCGCGCCGGCAACCAATTCGAGGGCGGCCTTCTCGTTGGCAGACCATTCGACATGCACGCCCTGGGCAACGCCTGAGGCGCGCAGCTTCGCAATGGTCTCGATTACTTCAGAGGAAGGCGTTCCGGGATATCCCGCTGCCACGTTCACGCCAGCCTGTAAGGCCGCATACGCGAACGCCTCGTTTCCCATCAGCAGTTTCTTCGGCATGGCGATCCTTCGTTCTTTGTGATGCTCACACGCGATTAGCGAGCCATCTGCTCCTTGAAATCGACAATCGTGCGATACATCTCCACGTCGCCGGTTCCGAGCATTTGCACCGCTAAGATGGCAGCGTTCTTAGCTCCGTTGATGGCAACGCACGCAACGGGCACACCACTCGGCATCTGAACCATCGAAAGCAGCGAGTCCAACCCGCCCAAATCGCTCGTCTTCATCGGAACGCAAATGACCGGATTGGCCGTATATGCCGCAACCACGCCGCCCAAATGGGCAGCTTTGCCCGCTGCAGCGATGATGACGCGGATGCCGCGATCGTATGCGCTTTGCGCCCACTCGTGTACTTCGGCGGGTTTGCGATGCGCACTCGCGACCTTCACCTCATAGGGCACGCCGAAAGCATCGAGCTGCGCCATGCACGGCTCCATCGCCGGCATATCCGATTCGGATCCCATGATGATTCCGACAATCGGCGTTCCATTTTGATCAGCCATGTGTTCCTACCTTCCCTATATAAGCTCGCTTACAAGCTGCGATCGACCGCGCCGCCATTGAAGATGGCCCGCGGCAGAACGTTCGCCTTCGGCTTAGCAACATGCGCTACCACGGCGCGGAATTCCACATCCTCGTCGCTCTCAACCGCATCAACAGTATACCCTTGGATATACCCGTCTGTCGGGTTGACCTTGTGGACGTCACGATAACTCAAACCGACCATGGAGAATCCCGCTTCAGCAAGCATAGCCTCGAATTCCTCTTGGCTTAATGCCGATTGCACGCTATTACCCATCGCGCGGGCTTTAGCAACGACATCCTTATCGCGAGGACCCGTCGCAACAACCGTTTCGCAAATCAGCATGCCACCGAAACGCAGAACGCGGAAAATCTCGCGAATCACCTGCTTCGTATCATATGCCAAGTTCAGGATGCTATTGGTAAATACAAGGTCCATGCTGTTTTCACGCAGGCCAATCGATGCGAGATCTTCAGGGAAGCCCCAATGGAATTCCATGTTGCTCTCGGGAAGGCCGGAATCCTGCCAAGCACGATCCATGTCGCGCATTGCCTCGTTGATATGCTCACGCGACCAATCGATGCCTACGACATGACCTGTAATGCCCACTCGATCCGAAAGCTTGAAAACACCTCGACCGCGACGGCAACCGATGTCGAGGATCATCTTGCCCGTCAAGAACTCGGGAAGCGTCATTTTGCACATGCTATTGAAACCGTACTCGAAGGTCTTGTTAGTGTAATAGGATACGAGTTTGTCGTGATATGCCTGTGTGCCGACCGCAGCTTCCGGTTCGGGGTCGCTCACAAGCTCAGCCGTCTTTGCTGTCGCAGGTTCTTCCGCCTCTGGTTCGGAGAACTCCGCGACTATCTCATCGACTGCCGCCTTCACTTCGTAAACCGCTTCGGCAATTATCTCTTCGATCTTCGCGCTTTCAGGAGAAATAACCTCATCGGCGACAGACGCCATGACGGTTTCCACCTCATCGGCCTCAGGCGCTTTTACCGCAACAGGCGCTGCAGGTACAGGCGGCACTGGATTTTGCTTACGATCTTGCGAGGCCTCTTCTTCTCTCTCTTCGCTCGAAGGCGCTGCATGGCGAGCATGGTTCGCCGTTTTGCCCGGCGAAAGCGAAATCGGTACGACGGTCATGCCAGACCCTCCTTGAGAACCCAAGCCCAGCGGGTCTTGCTTCGCCTCAGCCGTGGCCGCGATACGCTCCATAGGAAGTTCGCTGATGCGCTCGGCGATCTTCTGACGGTTATCCTCGACTAAAAGATCCTGATTGTGCGCGAAGTAGCTGTCGCTTCCGAAACGATTGAGGAACCTCATCGTCGTGGTGCGCGCGGTCAGCTCGGTCACGAACACTAACAGCTCGCGCTTCTGGTTGAAGGCCTCATCAATGAACGCGAACGCGTTATCCAAACGAAGTTGCGCATCCTCGATATCCTGGTTCAGGCTCTCAGCGTGGTGACGATACACCTGGTTGATCGTTGCGTAATCCTGATAGTTCTCCCCCGCAGCCGTTGTCGACATCATCTCGCGCAAGACGCCGTCGGCAAGTCGTAAGCTGCGCGTCGCTTGAGCAGATGCGGTGCCGATGTCCTTGCTATGGGCGAGCCTGCCCTCTATCTGCTGGGCTGCATTGCTCACATAAGCGAACAGGTCATCACCCGTGCGCATCTTCTCCTTCAAGTCGGAAAGGCTCTCGCGCACCATGTTGAGCGCTTCATCCTTCTTCACGATTTCGAACATGTCGCCGCCCAACGAATCAAGCAACAGTCCAAGCAAAGCCAGGCGCTCGTCGAAACGCGCAGCTTGCGCACGCTCCACGATGGACGCGTCCACATTGCCTGCCAGGATTTCATCGATCTGATAGTCCGACCGGTATTTGTTGAACAAGTCATAGTACGCTGCGAACCGCTCGGCAATCTCCGCATCTTGCAGGAATTGTTCGACAAGAGCCGCGTTCACCGGCGTTCCCTGCTGCTCGAACAGCGTGATGGTCTTAGCCAAGTCCTCCCAGCCGCGAGCCGTAACAAAGCTCTTGCCACCAAGCTTCGCCTCGACCATATAGAAATCGCTATGGCGAACCTCGAGATACGAGGTGACCGCCGGGTGCAAGCCTTGGTCGAGCGCGTAACTCTTCCATGCGGCATAATCCGGCTCGATGTCGATACGACGCAGACGATCCATTGTGACGATATCGAACTCATGCACCGAGCGGTTATATTCGGGAGGATTGCCCGCGCACACCACGATCCAATCCTCGGGAATGCTATGACGGCCGAAGGTTTTGAATTGCAGGAACTGCAACATGCTCGGATAAAGCGTCTCCGAAACGCAGTTGATTTCATCGAGGAAAAGGATGCCCTTTTTAAGCCCCGTCTTCTCCATGTAATCGTACATGGATGCGATGATCTCGCTCATGGTGTATTCGGAGACATCGAATTCCACATCACCGTACGTCTTGTGCTCGATGAACGGCAATCCGAGTGCGCTTTGGCGCGTATGATGGGTCATCGAATAGGAGACGAGTCCGATGCCCATCTCGGATGCCACCTGCTCGACGATTGCCGTCTTGCCGATGCCAGGTGCTCCAATCAAGAACAACGGGCGCTGGTGTGCGATGTCGATGCAATAGGTGCCGGTGTCGTCCTTGCTCATGTACGCACGGACGGTTTCGGTGATTTGGTTCTTTGCTTCAGAGATGTTCATAAACGATTACTCCTTTAACGTAGCGATATCGTCTTCATCCAAGATTATCTTCAAGGCCCATGGTGGAACACGGGGGTGATTCACTTTCGGGTCTAAGAACACGAATGCCGTATCATAGTCAGGCGCCTTCTCCGGGAAGATGCCGTAGCCATCAGTGAAGTAGATCAATCCTCTCAGATTGATGAATTCCTTTTTCTCGATGAGTTTATCCACATACTCGAACACAGGTCTGAAATCGGTTCCTCCGAAGCCGCGGATTTGAACGTTGTCAGCGTATTCGCTCATCTCGTCGAGCGAAGTGATGACCGTATCCAGCTGAATTCGTGCATCGCACTGGATAATGTGGATATTCACGCGATGGTCGAACTGATTGGCATCGCCAAGAATCTCGCACGTACGCGTCACGAAGGCTTTCACCAAGTCTCCCGAGCATGAGCCAGACGTGTCGATGGCGATGGCGAATTCACGCACGCGGTTGCATTCTTGATATTCGAGCGGCTCGATGAGCGGCATGTTGCCGTACAGGTCAAGCCCGTACGTATAGAAGATGTAGTCGAACTCGTCATGGTTGACTTGGATGTCTTCCGCCAATACGCAGAAACGCTGAAGGAAGTCGCGATAGTTCACGCGACGACGGTTGGCAACGGCAAGATTCAGCAGAAACATGCCGGCTTCATCACCCATCTGGTGCGCAAAGGTCTCGAGGTCAACCTCCAACTGCTTTGCGATCTCCTCCCACTGTCGTGCGATTTCCTCTTCGTCGAAGTCCTCTTCATCCTCATCCTCGTCGAAGCCGCCATTAAGTGCATCGAGCACGTCCTCGAGAGAAAGCTCGCCATCGTTCTCGGCCGCATTCTCCCTCGCATCGTCTTCGTCTTGAGAGGAGTCTGAGTCCTGGCTTTCCTGATTGGGAGAAGCATCGTCATCTTGCGATCCTTGACCGCCATCGCTCTCTTCGGCCGTATCGACGGATAGTTCTTTGACTTCCTGGTTTTGGATTGGATCTTCATCGGGATCGGGTTCGCCATCGGGATTCGGTTCGCCCTTTTTCGCGTTATTCGCCCAATAATCATGGGAATCGCGGATGAAGATCTCCTCAAGCTGACGCATGTACAGAGGGCTCAGCCCCATCTCCTTCGCTGTGGCGAAGCTGCTTCCGGCATCCGCGAAAGCGCGGTAAAGGTTCTGCGGTGTGATGCGTCCGATATGCTCGGATAAATACTCGATTGCCTCTTTGGCTGCTACATCGTATGCGCCAGGGAAACGCCGTGAGCACATCTCGACAGCGATGCTCTCAACCACTATGTCGCACGCAAGACCCCACGAATAGGCATCCGTGTGCTCGACGTCGAGCGGATGGCGGAACACGCAATGCAAAAGCGTGTGGAGATAGTCGCGAATCGTCTCGTTCGGAGAACCCTCGAAACGCATGATGAGCGCAGAAGGAGAGAAGAACATATCGCGCCCGTTGCTGCCAAGTGCCACATACGAGTAAGCGATGCGGAATGGCAGCTGCCACAAGGCGCGATCGAGGAAGCGGAACGCCATCATGAGCGAGATGCGGCAATCTTTGAGGATCTCGACGCACAATTCGAGAATGCGTTCATCCAGCTCTGCAGACCCCACGATGTAATCGTGGTCGGTGCGTTTGAGCACAAACGAAGGGTCTTGCATTGAGGTCGTATTGCCGAGATCCGATGCCATGCTACAGATCCTCCACCACAGCACGCTTCGCCGAGAAACGCTCATGCTGCTCGTTGAGCAGATAGCTCACGAGCTTGACATCTTTCTGCTCGCCGAGCAAGTCGATGATCCTTGCAATATTCTGCTCGTTGATGAAGCCAAGATCGACCAGCATCTTGATGAAGTGGATATCGTTCTGCCTGCTGCATGCGATGATGAATTCATCCAAGTGCCGCTCAACGCTCTTCACGAACATGTCGCGACCCGATTCGTCAAGGAAACGTCCGTCAGTCAGGCGCAGAAGGATCAATCCCGTACGCTCGATGGTCTGATAGCAATGGCGAATGCTCAAGTCGGCAAAGGCGAAGATGGTCGCCGGATCCATTATCGAGGTGTTCTTCTTCACGATTCCATCGGGGGTCTTCCCTCGCGGAATCAAATCCTCATCGCCCGCACCCGCAGTCGTCGGGCCACCGAATGCTTGAGAGAAGCACTGCCCGCTATACGAGGAAGACGGGAAATGCGATGAGGGGAAATACGCCTCGTATCGATGCTCGGCACCGTCAACATCGTTTGTCACGATGGTCACGCGAGGGACCACCGCCGAGATGAAGAATGCACCGAGCCCAACACCGAGAATGTCGGTATGAACGGTCAAATGGGTTATCGAATCAACGCCTCCGAAGCAGAAGCCGTCGATATATATGACGCTTCGAGGAATCACCACGTCGGTCTGCGGCCCAACGAACACGATGGCGTGGTCGCCCTCCTCGTCGCGGCGGCATAGGATCCCCGACTCTATATAGAACAACTCGTTTTCGGGATCGACCTCGATATCATGTAAGGTCGGTTGCGAAAGCGAGCTGCCGCGGCTACAGGTGGAAAGCCCGTACATGCCCAGATACCGGAACCCCGCTGGAATGCGGAAGTTCGTGAGCGCTGTGCTGCGGAACGCCTCCTCGCCGATTGCGGTTAGGCTGTCAGGAACGACGATGTATTTAAGGCTTCGGCAAAACTTGAACGAAGCGTTGCCGATTGTCTGCAAGCCCTCAGGTAACACGAGGCTTGCAAGCGAGGGATGATACAGAAACGCGCGATCGGCAATGCGAAGCGTGCCGGGCATCACGATGTAATTGACGACTGAAAGCCCGAGCATCTCAACGAGGACAAGACCTTTGGTCGCCTTGCGGTACAAACCACCTTGGACGTCTGCTATAAACGGTGAGCCGAATCCAAACGAAAGCGCTCCGAAAAGACCGTTATCGGCAAGCGGTGTCTGTCTGAACACCTCCCTGCCCATTTTGATAACAGAACCGGGAATCCGGATGCTTTCGATTGCGGTTCCGCAGAAAGCTCCTTCACCGATGGAGGCAAGACCGTCATTGAGGTTGATGGTCTTAAGGTTCGCACAGTGGAAGAAGGCCTTCATCCCAAGACTACGCAAGGAAGGCGGCGCATCGAAAGACTTTATCTTCGTATTCGAGAATGCGAATCCGCCGATGCTTTCTAGTTCTTGGCTTAAACCTATCGCTTCAAGATGCAGACAACGATCGAATGCATGCCCTCCTAAATCCCGCACATGCCTGGGAAGCACCACTGAATTGAGGTTTTGCGAATGCGAACACACATGAGGAGCAAGCACAGTGACGATGCAACCATCGATCTCATCGGGGAAAATGACTGCTTCACAATCGGTTATGCACGCATCGATGCACACAGTGCCATCTTCGAGCACGTGCGCCTCATAGCGCACGCCCGCATCGTCGACTGTGAATTTCGAACCCCGATCGGCTTTGTCGACCTGCGTATGCACCTTGGATGCTGAAGCGCCAGGAGGCGCAACGGAAATGTTGTTCACAGATAACGCTTTGGCGGATTCACGCGTGACGAGCTCCTTGATGCCGATGCCACGCACAAGCTGCGCAGCAGCAGAGGCCTGGCTGAACTGTTTATCCAAACCGTTTTCCACCATACTCCCCTTGCATCACGCGCATGCCTTGCCTGTTTTCCTAAGGATATAACAGATGTGCTTTCCTTAATAATATCGATAATATGCCGCGCATGAGCCTTCGGAGGACACCATGCAGGGTCCGACAGGATTCTCGGGCGAACATACCGTACGGAATAAAGGACAATCACTCGGGGTCATGATACCGCGCAAAACGTCACCGCAGCGACAACCCTTTGGGTCTTGCGTGGGTTCGACAACAGGTTTGAAGCGACGCACCGCATCGAAATCGGCATATTGCTCACGGATGCGATACCCCGAACCATCGATCATGCCTAGCCCCCGCCATAGGGCTGGGCAAGTTTCGAACACCTCATCGATAGCTGCGCGCGCAATGGGATTACCCTGCGGCATCACGCCGCGAGCATAGGCGATCTCGATTTCAGCACGTCCCTCATGCAGTTGACGCAGAAGCATCGTGATGCCCTGCAATACATCAACCGCCTCGAAGCCCGTGATCACACCGGGAATACCATACTGCTCCGCTAAGAAACGATACGGTTCGATGCCGATGATGGTGCTTACATGGCCAGGAAGGATGAGGGCATCGAGCTTGAGCTTCGGATCGTTGATGATGGCCTCGAGCGCGCCTGGCATGTTCTTATGGGCTGCAAACACGCTGAAATTGGTTAGTTTCGCATCGGCGGCACGCTTGATAGCGCGTGCAACGAGCGGCGTCGTGGTCTCGAACCCGACGCCGACGAATACGACTTGCCGTTCAGGATGGTCCTGAGCATATTTAAGCGCATCGAGCGGCGAATACACGATCTCGACTGAGCGGCCTTTTGCTTGCTCCTTGAGAAGCGAGGATGTCGAACCGGGCACCCGTGTCATATCACCGAAAGTCGTGATGGTAACCCCGTCGATCCGCGCAAGCGCGATGACCGTATCGATATCGCGATTCGATGTCACGCACACTGGGCATCCTGGACCAGAGCTCAAACGAATGCCGACTGGCATCAAGTCACGGATGCCGTTGCGAGCGATGGCGACCGTATGCGTGCCG
Source organism: Eggerthellaceae bacterium (assembly GCA_015062605.1). GTDB lineage: Bacteria > Actinomycetota > Coriobacteriia > Coriobacteriales > Eggerthellaceae > SIG42. Next base: position 48,251 of record SUUI01000005.1, read on the forward strand.
CACACTTCCATGAGCGTCGCCTGTTTCGGCGCGTATGCCTCGATGGCAGAGATAAGCCCCCGAGCAAGCGTCGGGTCTTTGAAAGATGCGAAGGGGGTATCGAGAGCGCTCATCATGACGGCCTTTATGCGAAGAGGTCTTCGCCGGCAAGCTGAGGCAGCTCCTTGATGAGTTCAATGGTCTCGAGAGCGTAATCTGCATCGACGACCTCGATTGCGAAACCCGCATGAACGAGCACGTAATCGCCTAAACCGGCTTGAGGCGTAAGATCGAGTGCAACCTCCCGGGTAACGCCGAGAATATCGACCGTCGCAAGACTATCCTCACCGATCTCGGTGATCTTTCCCGGTATCGCAAGGCACATAGAGCTAATCCTTCTATCTTGTATTCCGTACTTATTCTCGACCCTGACGATTGTAACGTACAACCGCCTGCCCGAATGATATGCATCCGTCATGGGGCGGCAAGTCCCTGCCAACCGCCACCGTGAAACCTGCTCGGGCAAGTGCGGTAAGAGCGTGCTCGGTAAGATAACGGTTGAGGAACACGCCTCCCGAGAGCACCACGGTACGAATGCCATAGAGCATATCTACAAGCTGCGCGCCTTGCACGATGGCATTGACGAACGCATCGTGGAAGCGCCGCGCGATTATCGATACGGGGACACCCGCATACGCATCATCAAGCAGCGCCTTGAAAACCCCTGCTGCATCGAAAAGCATGACCGAGGTTTCCTGAGCGGTACTGGAATCGGTAGCGGTGTTCTTCTGGACTTCGATGGTATAGCGATCGTTATCGTCCGTTTCTTTTGCACAGTCCTCGGATTCGCACATGGCCGCTTCGAGAAGAATCGCAGGCTCCCCTTCATAGGCAGGGTCTACGCAGATGCCCAAGAGCGCGCTTGCCGCATCGAAGAGACGGCCGACCGAAGACGTATATGGAGTATTCAAGCCACGCTCGATCATCTGATCGAGCAATGCGGGCATGTCGCCAAGAGAAGAAAGCGCCTTTATCGCAAACGGATGCTCTAACAGATCGAACGCCCATAAAACCCCATACGCCATGCGCAAAGGTTCGCGGATGCATGCTGCGCCACCAGGCATGGGGACATATGCGAAGTTAGCGAATCGTTCGTAATCTTTATCGTTGGCGAGAAGGATCTCTCCTCCCCAAATCGCACCATCGGGACCATACCCTGTGCCATCGAACGCGATGCCGCATACGGGATCTTTAATACCGTGCTCACCGAGTACGCTCGCGATATGCGCGTGATGGTGCTGCACTAACAAAAGCGGCATGCCCTGTTCATGCGCCCATTTCGTGGAAAGGTACTCGGGATGCAGGTCGCACACCAATTCCTTTGGTTGCACTTGGAAAAGCGTTTGGAATCGATTCTTCGCCTCAAGCCATGCATCGAACGTTTCGGCATGCTCCAAATCGCCGATGTGCTGCGACACGAACACCTCGCTACCGCGCACCATGCTGAACGTATTATTCTGCTCGGGCCCCGTGCAGAGAAACTCCGCTCTAGCCGCATCGTCTGGGGCAAGCTTCAAGGGAACGGGACTATAGCCTCGCGCCCGCCTCACCATCTGTATGGCTTCTTCGCCATCCGCATCGATTACGCGGACGACGGAGTCGTCGTAGCGCGCGCGAATCGGCCGATTGTTTCCTAAAAAGGCATCCGCAATGCCGCTAAGCGCCTCACGAGCATGGTCATCATCGACCTCAATCGGGGCATCGTGGACATTACCCGATGTCATGACGAGCATTTGCCCACCTGCTTCTGCGAAATCATGCATGAGCAGATGCTGCAACGGCGTGTAAGGGAGCATGACGCCGAGTTCGGGCAGATGGTCTGCCAAACCTTGGGCAAACCGTGCGCCGGGAAGCTTGCGCAACAGCACGATAGGATGCTGCGCCCCGCCTAAGACGCGCCTCTCGGCATCATTGATGCGGCAGAACTTCTGTATGGTTGCAATATCTTCCATCATGACCGCGAAAGGCTTGCCCTCGCGGCGTTTCCGTGCACGCAAGGTCGCTACCGCCGAATCGTTTTCGGCATCGCATACAAGGTGGAAGCCTCCGAGACCCTTGACTGCCAAGATGCCGCCTTCGAGCAGCAGGTGCACACATCGGGCGATGATCGCATCGCTTTGCTCTCGCGTATGCCCCCATATGGTCTCTGAATCGATGCCGTCTTCTGCATCCTTGCATATCGACGGATTCTCCCAATACGAAATCGACGGCCCGCATTCGAAGCACGCATCAGGCTGCGCGTGGAAACGACGGTCCGTCGGGTCGGCATACTCGGCTGCGCACGCTTCACACATCGCAAAGCCTGCCATCGACGTACGCGACCGGTCATAAGGCAATTCTTCGATAATCGTGAAACGCGGACCGCAATTCGTGCAGTTGATGAACGGATAGCGATATCGTCGATCGTTCGGGTCGAATAATTCACGTACGCAGTCATCGCACGTTGCAAGATCAGGGGATACCAGCGTTACCTTATCAGTTGCCTGCTCGTCGGAGAAGCGTATTGTAAATCCCTCGCAGTCTTCGAGCGGTACTTCCTTTAAGTCGATCTCTGTTATGCGCGCAGCTTCGGGATGGTTCTGCGCGATCTCCATCACGAATTCGTCGACAAGACGCTCGTCACCTTCCGCATGGATATCGACGCCTTCCTTGGAATTGAGGACCCATCCGCTGATAAGATACCTTTTCGCAAGACGGTAGACAAAGGGGCGGAAACCCACCCCCTGCACTATTCCTTGAACTTGGATGCGAAGCGCGGTTCTCATGAACGCTCGAAGGTTATTTCGGTTAGAATCTGCTGGATCAACTGAGAAAGAGCACGCAGGGTCACGCCCGAATTATCGGGCAGATGCACATGCACGCAGCGACGTCCGCGCTCGGAAAGCGTCAGCAAATCGCCGATGGCTTGGGCTTTCGCGAGACTGCCAAGGCTTTCCGCCTCTTGCGAAAGCGGGATGTCCTTAAGCTCATCTGCCGACAAAATCAAAAACACGCCCTTGTTGGGTCCGCCCTTATGAAGCTGCCCAGTGGAATGCAGATAGCGAGGACCGACCTCGAGGCACGAGGCCACACCGCATGCATTCGCAACGCTGTGGCGAATCTCTTCGAGCGCTTCGCGGCGATACTCGCCAGTAAAGGGAAGAAACGCGTTGAGCGCGAAATAATCCCCTGGTTCGATGCTGGCGAGCAAGGCGGAAAGAGCATCGTGCAGACTTGTGCAGTCCGTAAACTGCTTCGAGAGGTGAACCTCGACCGTGCCGATTGGAACGTTGCCGATACCGTCCTCGCAGAAATCGCTTTCGGGTTGACCGTCCTTCAGGATTTCGAGGACCTTTTCTTTCGCAGCGGAGACATCGGGTTGATCGAATGGGCACACCTTCATCAGAAAACCCAGCATGGCGATGGCGTATTCCCACATCACGAAGTGCTCGGAGAGCTCTTCAACGGAGTCGATGCGGTAATTCAATCGTGGGATATGACGGTCGATGTAGGCAAGGCTCATCTCGAAGTTGTTCTGCTCATCCCACAAATCGTTCTTCGTCTTGTAGATGATGACGCAGCGGTCGCCTGGATCGCTTGCCAAAAGCAGCGAGTCAACCTCGATGTTCGGAAGGATTCCCTTCCCCTCTTTGCCAACGCTCTCGGCAACGAGTTGCTCGATCCAAAGCCCCAAAACACGTCCGCGCTTCGGTGTAAGGAAGCAGAATTTGTCGCGACCGTTGATGTAGTTACCATAGAGGAACGATGCCAAGGCGATTGCAGGGTTGTCGATTGCATCTTCGCTGCACTGTTTCTCGGCAACGACCGCGTGCTTCATGGCATTCTCGATATCGATGCCCACCAACGCTGCAGGAAGCAACCCGAAAATGGAAAGAGCAGAGAAGCGGCCGCCCACGGTTGGCTCGCCCAAGAACACCGCGCGCCAGCCTTCTTCTTTCGCCTGCCTCTCAAGCGCAGAACCCGGATCGGTGATAGCAACCAAATGCTTCACAACTTCATCTGGAGACAGTTTTTGCTCAAATGCTTCACGCACCACGCAAAGCATCAGGCGCGGCTCAATGGTGCCACCGCTCTTAGATGAAACGATAACCAATGTTTTCTCAGGAGAAGAAAGGGAAAGGGTCTCGCGCACGCGCACTGGCGAATCCGAGTCGATGGTGCGGAACTCCACGCGATTGGAATCTATCTTGTTGTATTTGGTGATGGTCATGGGTGCCTGCGTCGAACCGCCTTGTCCGAGAAGCACGACCGTGTTGATGCCATCTGCAATCACTTCATCAGCAAAATCCTTGATTACTTTGAGGTCGTACGGCGGATTTGTCGCCAAGTCGGCCCACCCCATGAAATCGCTCGCGCATTCCTGCGCTTTTTGGGAAAAGGCATAGAGACTCGCGTCCTTCTTATGGATTCGGCTTGCAACCTTTTTCCTTACAAGGACTTTTGCGCTTGGATGCAGTTCTCCCATCTCGCCAGAGATCATGTGAATACTCCTGCTAGTGAAAATGGATATGCGAATCTATTACAGGCCAAGTGCCTTCTTGAGTGCGGAGACGCGACGACGAGAAACCGGGATCTTCTCCTCGACGCCGTTGAGCGTGAGCAGAAGCGTTCCACCCGAAACCGATTCGACTTCCTCGACCATCTGCAAGTTCACCAGATAACCGCGATGCACACGGAAGAACCCATGGCCATCAAGACGCTTCTCGAGCTGGGCTAGGCTCACGGTTGAGAAGTAGCGGTCTGCATCGGTCTGTAAGTAGGCATAATCATCACGCGCCATAACGAAGCGGATCTTGTCGATGCCTATGAGGATCTTCTTGCCGCCCTTCTCAACGGGGATTCGCTCGGATTTCTGGGCCTTCGCATGGAGTGATACATGCTCGCGAACGCGGGCGATGGCCTGCGCCAGACGATCGGTCTCGACCGGCTTGACCAGATAATCGATGGCATTCACCTTGAAGGCGTCTAAAGCGAATTCGCTGTATGCGGTAACGAACACGACGGCTGGCGGGAACTTGAGGTGTTGCAGCGCATCTGCGAACTGCAAGCCTGTTGCCTCGGGCATGTTCACATCAAGGAACATGACGTCGCATGGGTATTCTTTGAGCTTCTCAATGGCCTCACGGACACTTGCAGCCTCGGCTACGACTTCGGTCTGTCCAAGCTCATCGAGCAGAAAACGCAATTCAGAACGAGCAGGGGCTTCGTCGTCAACGATAATCGCCTTCAGCATCATTTTCCTCCGCCTTACACAATCCTTTGTTTCATACGTACGCTTCACGTGGGGCTCCACGTACGAAAAATAGTCTTTCTCGAATCTAGTAGTATACCTGATTGTTGTGCGGTTTTCGAGAGTGTTCGGAGTGTTTTTATTTGCGTGTGGGTAACAAACGCATAATGTTAGCGCAACAACGTCTAGAGAAATACGTTGTATCGCGTATCATTTGGCACTTCGCGAATGCAAGCGAACGTTACACGTAGCGCTCGATCTCAACGAGGCTCAAGGACAGCGTCACTTGAGTACCCTCGCCCAGTTTGCTTTGAACGTCCATTCCGGACTGCGGCCCGAAATAGCCGATGATGCGGTCGTGCACGTTCTTGACAGCGATGCCCATGCCGGTCGATGACTCGGGATGCATGATATTAGCGCACGTTTCCTCCGACATGCCGACACCGTTATCGGCCACGCGGATCTTCAAGAACTCCCCTTCGACCCACGCCGAAAGCACGATGGTGAGCTTGCCTTCGGAAGGCATGGCATGGCGCACCGCGTTTTCGACAAGTGGCTGGATCAGGAATGGAGGTACGAGCATATCTTGCACGCCCTCCTCCTCGTCGAGGATGAGTTCAAGACGGTCTTCGCCGAAACGCGCCAACTCGAATTGGAAATAGCGCACGGTCTGCTCCGCCTCACGGCTGAGCAGAATGAGCCCATCGGAGTCCTCGAGCGTACGGCGATAGAACACGGCGAACTCGCGCAACAAGGTGCGCGCCTTCATGGGATCGGTGCGGATGAGCGAAGCAATCGTGTTAATCGTGTTGAACAAGAAATGCGGGTTGATCTGGTTCTGAAGAGCCTTAAGCTCCATGGTCGTCGCCAACTTCGTCTGCTCTTCGAGAGCCTGCGCGGCAATCTGCGTGGAGATGAGCTGCCCGAGACCTTCGGCGATGGACTTTTGCAGCGAGCTGATCTTGCGCGCCGAGGAATAGTAGAAACGAAGCGAACCGACGCTGTTATCCGATAAACGAAGGGGGACGAAGACAGCTGCCTTGATGAGACGATTCCCCTTGAATGCCGAGGAGGGCACGTTTTCGATGATGACCATTTCGTCAGCGGTCTGGAATTTGAGCTCCTCATCGTTTTTAATCGATTTCGCAGCATCACGATTCAACGCAGGGGAATCGCTTGTAAAGCCGAGCATCTTCTCGCTATCGCAAATGGCAACCGCGACTGCATCGGTCGTAGGAAGCAATAGCTCGCAAATCTTCTGGGCCGCAGCCTCATCGAAACCACCTGTCAAGCACTCGAAGACTTGACGCGAGAGCCGGAGCATCAAATCGCTTTGATGGGCGCGAATCGACTCAGGATCGAGAAGAAGACGCATGGTCAGCACAGCAGAAAGGACGAAAATCACGATCATGGCCGCCAGAAGAGGCACTGAACGATTGACCTCGAATAGCTGCCAAACCACCATGATCGCCGAGATGACCGTGATGATGGCGATCAGGAGCTTGAAAATGAAAAGCTTATCGTACGCATTGTGGCTCGATTGTGCGGCTTCCTCAACGCGCGTCTCGAACGACGTCGATAATTCTTCTCTCGTTGCCATCGTTTTCTCTCCCTGCCTCGTTAGCGCCTAGAAAGCTACGAACTCGTTTATTACCAGGATGCACGCAACGATAATCAACATCACACCGAAAAGCAAACGCAAACCCCGGTCGGAAAAGCGAGAACAGAGTTTGGAGCCGATTATCGCACCAGGTATGGTGCCGATGCACATCGCGACTGCAATGAGATATTGCACATTGCCAAGGATGATATGCTCGATGACACCCGGAATCGCAAGGATGGCGATACCCACAAGCGATGTTCCCGAGGCCTGATGCATGGAAACACCAAGTACGGCGACCATGAGCGGCACCATGATGAAACCGCCGCCGACGCCGATAAAACCTGCGACAAGCCCGGCGATAAGACCGATGGCAACGCCGAAAAGGCATTTTTTCGGCGTAGGACGATCAGCGAAAGCCTCCGTCTTCGTTTCATCGGATTTGCCACTCTTTTCTTTCCCGTCGACGACTTGAGGTTTCCTGTATTGCTTGATAGCACCACGCAACATGTTGAATGCCGAATAGCCGATGACGACCGCTGCTACGCACATCACCACAACCGATGGGGCAATCGTTGCCAGATACGCACCGATCGCCGAGGTGCATGCACCCCCAACACCCATTGAGACACCGAGCCATACGATACACGTTTTCTCTCGGATATGGGAAAGCGCGCCTGTTATGGCAGTCGGGATAATGACGAGCAGCGACGTCGCCGTCGTCGATACGGCAGTAAGACCGAGCGCAAGACGAAACGTGGGAATCGTCAACATGCCGCCACCGATACCCAAAAGCCCGCTCAGCACACCGAGAACGAAGCCGGTGGCTACGAGAATAACGAACAGGCCTACGCTTTCCATGCTTTTAATCCTAGATGCTAACTATTAAGCTGCCGAATCATATCGGCAGCCAGGGGGAAACAGTAGAAACCATTATCGTCTTTCAGCGATGTTTTTTAAAGTGGCGGGAACGATCCTTCGCCTTCCAGCGGGCTTCCTCGCGTTTTTGCTGAACCTTTGCCGTTTCGTCCATCAGTGCTCGATACGAGGAGAAGCGCTCTTCGCTGATGCGGCCATCCTCGATTGCTGCGCGCACGGCGCAACCGGGCTCTTTTTCATGGCGGCAATCATCGAAACGGCATTCCTGCGCTATTTCCTCTATATCGGCGAAAGCCGCTTGAATGCCGGCTTGGGCGTCCCACATGCCAAGTCCGCGAACACCCGGCATGTCCATGACGCGGCCTCCGCTTGGAATTTCGACGATCTGGCGGCTGACCGTGGTATGCCGGCCCTTTCCATCGCTTTCCCTCACTTCGCCGATCTGCTGCACGTTTCGGCCGACAAGCAAGTTGATAAGGCTCGATTTGCCCACACCGCTACGACCGATGAGAACGGCGCACTTGTCAGGAGCGAGCAATGCCCGGACCTGCGCTAAGCCTTCCTCGTCATCTTGGGCGACGACGATGACCGGCACGGTGCGCTCTATGCGGCAGCTCACCTGTTCGCGGATGCGCTCCACCGTTTCCACGTCCGCAGCCAAATCCGCTTTCGTAAGGATGACCGCGATGTCGGCGCCAGTCTCGTATGCGAGCACGAGCTCGCGTTCAAGCCGTTTGATATTGACTTGCGAAAGCGGCTGGGCAATCAATATGAGATCGAAATTCGCTGCAAGCACCTGCGGTACCGTACGTTCCGTCGGATCCTTGCGAACAAGCTCGCGGGATCGCGGCTCGATAGCGGAGATGATCGCCTTATCGTGACCCTCGGGCCACGAAAGCTGCACGATGTCTCCTACGACAGCACGCTGTTGGCCGCCTTTCTGCAATTCGGTCGCATGCTCGCATCGGACCTCCTTGCCGTCATCAAGGCGTACGAGGGGAAACCCCCTATCGAGCTTCACGACCTCAGCGCGAATCAAATCGGATGATGCTTCCATAGATTGCTCGAACGAGCCAGACATGCGTTAGCGTTCCTTCTCGCGCAAGCGACGATACACCAAAACAAGAGCGCCGGCACAGGCAAGCACGATGATGCCGGGCAAGAACGATGCAAACTCCAAAGTGTCGTCCATAGTCACACCCGGCTGAACGACGCTCACATAGTCAGCATGGATGTCGCTGATGCCTTGGTGCTCGCTGCAAGCCAGATGATAAACACCGCGCACTTGGAGCATTGTTCCTCGCGTCTTGTATTTACCATAGGTATCGATCATCTGGGCGGATTCAGCTGTCATATAGACTGCAATCACCTCGTCGAGCTCGGTGGTGGGTGCATCAAGCGTAATCCAGCAGTGCGTCAGATCAGCCGTTTCAAAGATGCGGTCGCCGACTACTTCGCCAAGCACCTGCACGATTTGATTGTCGTAATAGCTATCCGCAGCAGCAAGGTCCACAATCGATATATCGTAGATGAACGAACTGTCAGGCAACTGTTGCGTGTTGACCCGGTTCGCTTCGCTTTCCAAAAGCGCCGCTTCCTGCGATTCCTCGGCACCACCCTTGGTAACGTCTTGGGTCTTGCCGGAAAGCGCATTCCCTGATTCGATAGTGCCGCCCTCTCCGTTTTCGACCGATGAACCGTTCGCGTAAGGCCGCTCTTCAATTGGCTTTACCTCAGCCGCTTCGTCAGCGGCATAGGCGAAAAGCATCCCCGAACGATCAAGGAGCATGCCAGAGCAAGCGCAGGCAACCACGAGAAGGATGGTGAAGAGAACCCGTCTCATCGTGAGCTCCTCGAACGGTGTCTGCGAGGATTGAGCGAAACGACGATTTCAACGACCAAGGCGAGCAGGGTCACGAACTCGAGACGTCCAGCCCACATCATGAAGATGTAGATCAACTCGAGACCGCCGGGCATATTCGGGGAGACGATGGTCGCAAGACCGCCATTGCTTGCCATGGCAACCGCGTCGAAGATCGCTTGCGTAGCCTCGTAGCCATATGCGATACCGGCAAGAGAGCCGATTGCGTAGGTGACGACGAACAGCATGAAAACTGTCAGGGCTTCCTTGACGGTGCTCTGCGTAAGCTGCTGTTGGCCGATATGCGTATAGGTGACCGTCACGCGCGCCGAATCGGGAGCAAGCGTCTCCTTGATGGTCGCAACGATCGATTTCGCGATGATGCCGACACGCTGGAGCTTGACGCCGCCAGCCGTCGAACCGCCGCCGCCGCCAACTGCCATCAATATCGCGAGAGACAAGAACGCGCCAGACGAGAACACGGTCACCAACTCATTGGAAGTAACGTTCATGAAACCCGTCGTCGAGAATGCGCTGACGATCATGAACAAGCCGCGACGAAGCATGCCGGGCAAATCGCTGAACGACGCAGATGCCGAAAGCGATGCGGCGATCACGATGGCCATCGCGCACAGCCAAATGACCATCGTCTTGATTTCGAGATCGCGATAGAAATCACGAAGATGCCCTTTCCAGATCTCAACATGAAGGGCAAAGTTCACGGCTCCGCATATCATGACGACCATCAAGACGAATTCGACAGGGAGCGAATGGTAATACATGATGCTTTGGCTCGTTGGCGTGAATCCACCTGTCATGAAACCCGAGATCGCTATCCAGAACGCGTGCAAAAGCGCGTGCGTCGCTTTCATGCCCATGACCATGCACATGAAGGTGAGAATCAGGGTGATGATGAGGATAAAAATGAGAGAAATGCGCGAGATGAGACGGGTGGTCTGCATAACGTTGGGCACTACGTGCTCGCTACGCGCTTCGGATGTATAGAGACTGTTGCCGTTCTGCTTGCCAAGAAGGCCCAGCGACAACGCGACGACGATAAGCCCCAGGCCTCCGAGCAAATGCATCATGAAGCGGAACATGTTGTCGGCATACGATAGGTGCTCTAGGTCGGTGATGACCGTGGCACCTGTCGTCGTCAGGCCTGAAACACCATCGAATAGCGCGTCAAGATAGGTTTGATAGTGACCTGACATGAACAGCGGGATGCTCGCGAAAAGAGCGAGGACGATCCACGCGAGGCCTGTTACGGCAAGTGCCTGCTGCCTATTGAGTCGCGCGGGCTGGATGCGCGCGAACCGAAGCGCCTGCCCGGCAAGCAAACTGATACCTGCTGCGAGTAAATACCGCGCGGCAGGCTCCCATTCGCCGAACACGATAGCGGTGATGAGCGGAAGCACGTACATAAGCGCAGAGAACATGACCAGCACACCGAGGTAGTGGCCGATTACGCGCACGTCTTTCAATGTGAAGTATTGCCACACGGCGCTATCCTACCAACAGCCTGGTAACGATGATCAAGGCCCACATCACGATGAGTAGGCACACGATGGATAAGAGCACTATGCCGACACATAGCGCAGATACCGTGAAATCTTGCTGCTTCGCTTTTTTCAGCTTCAAGGCACACATACGCGCATTTTATCACTCAAAAGATACGCATAGTCAACAGACGCCCCCATCTGTGAATCTCTTGTGAACGACCGCTTTGACCTCGTATTCCCACGCATTCGTTTCTTGGAGATTCGCAACGGTTTTCCGTGCGCAGGAAAAACCCTGGACAAGACTGTCTATACTGTACGGCAGCTTGGCGCCGCAGAGCTTTCACGCGCGCATGACAACGAAGGGATTCACATGGGTTTGCAATTCACATTGGCAAAGGGAATCGGCGCGATCTCAACATGGGGACTCAAGAATGTTTTCAAGCGTCCTGCAGGCAATTTCCCTGGCAAGATCGCTTTGTACGTGGACCCCACGCTCCTTGCCGGACTGCGCCCGAAGATGCGCAAGGGCTCTGTGCTCGTCGTCGGAACGAACGGCAAGACCACCACTACCAACCTCATCGCCGATGCGCTCGAAGCCGATGGGAAGCAGGTCATCTGCAACCGCGGCGGCGCGAACCTTGATTCGGGCGTCGCCACTTCGCTATTGCAGGCAGACGAGGCGGACTGGGGCATCTTCGAGACCGACGAGCTCTGGCTTGCAAAGATCCTTCCGCATCTGAAATGCACGTACGTGGTGCTCCTCGACCTGTTCCACGACCAGATGGATCGTATCGCGGAGATCGACACCATCCAAAACAGCATCATCGTTGCCTTGGCAACCTCGCCTGACACGGTGCTTCTCTACAATGCTGACGACCCGAACTGCACGTACATCGCAAAACGATCTTCTAATCGTTCGATTGGCTTCGGCGTGCGCGGAGCGCTCACGCCGCATGATGGCGGGACGAAAAGCGCCCCTATGCAACTGTGTCAGATATGCGGCAATCCGCTCGATTACGACATCCGCCAATACGACCAGCTCGGAGATTATCGCTGCACTTCATGCGATTTCGAACGTCCCATCCGAGAGTTCGAAGCCCATGACGCCTCCGTTGAAAGCGGGCATGTTTCCTTCAACCTGGACGGACCGACAGGCACATGGCCCATTTCTACGAACGCCAGTGGCGCGTATATGGTGTACAACCTGACCGCTGTTGCTGCATGCTCCTATCTTCTCGGATGTTCCCAAGAAGCAGTATCGCAAGCAATCGGCGCGTTCAACCCCACGAATGGACGGTTGGAAACCATGCAGGTACAAGGCTTGAGCGTGCTCACCAACCTTGCAAAGAATCCTGCAGGGTTCGCGCAGAACATCGACATCGTCGTGCAAGGACAAGGTCCAGCCAAGGTAGCCTTCTTCGTCAACGACAAGGAAGGCGACGGGCGTGATACTTCTTGGTTGTGGGATATCGACTTCGAAGCGTTGGCGAAGCGCCAGGGATTATCGGTCTTTGCAGGAGGCATACGAGCTCGCGATCTTCTTCTCCGCATGAAATATGCAGGCATCGATGCACGTATCGCCAACTCCGTCGCTGAAGTCTTCAGCGCACCCGACCCACGATTGCAAGATCCAAAAGCTACGCTTCTCGATGCTGCAATCGCTCAAAATGATGAGCATGCTATCGATGTTTATCTCATCGCTAACTACACGGCACTGCCCCCTGTCCTAGCCGAGGTTCGCGAATTGGCGAAACAAACTCCGGCGAGCACGCCACAGCCCGCACCGCAAGCTGATTCGCAAAACGGCACGCTTGCCGAACGAGCTAGGAAAGCTGCTGCCGAACGCGAAATACCAAGCACTCAAGCATCCGGAGCTAACGATGCGCAGCCGACAGAGCCAGTACGTATCGTCGAGGTGCTCCCCGATGTGCTCAATCTGTTCGGCGATGTGAAAAACGCGCTCATTCTCGCAAAGCGCCTTGAATGGCGCGATATCCCCGTCGATGTCGCGCGCATCACCCATGGCTGTGACACTGATGAAGCAGTGGCGCTCATCGAAGCCGCAGACATCCTCTGCATCGGCACCGGCGGCGTTCGCGAAACCCGCCTAGCGCTCGCCGACTTGCGCCCGCTTGCACCTGCATTGCAAGCCTTCCTCGCAAAACACGGCGTTCTTTTAGCCGTGGACTCGGGTTTCCAGCTATTAGGCAAAACATGCGCTATCGGCAGCGAAACCATTGAGGGACTCGGATTCGTCGACATGACCTCGACCGGAAGCGATGCGACAAACCGCATGGTTGGCGATATCGCAGGCAACTCGAAGCTTGCCCAGCTTCCCGTCATCGGTTACGAAAACCATGCCACGCGTACGCACCTGGCTCAGACGCTTTCGCCGTTCGTCACGCTTTCCACACGCGGCAAGCATGGTAACAACGACTCCGACACCGATGATCGCGATGGCGTGCTTTTGGACACTTTGGTAGGCACGTACCTGCACGGACCCGTGCTCGCAAAGAACCCCGAGGTAGCCGACGCCCTGCTTTCGAGCGCGCTCGACCACTTCCATGCACGCACCGGTTACCCCGAACCCGCACTCAACCCGCTTGACGACGCAATCGAGCGCGATGCGAACTCCTTCATGGCGCAGCGCCTGAACGCGAAATAGAAGAAAAACACCCTAGGGAGCGCCTCTGCTCTGCTGCAAATCGCCCCCCGGAAAAACTTCTTGCGCGAACATCAACGAGAAGGTATCATGTACTTCGCTTTTCGCGTTGCGCGAAGCACCAAATGCGGGTGTGGCGGAATTGGCAGACGCGTACGGTTCAGGTCCGTATGGGGGCGACCCCGTGAAGGTTCAAGTCCTTTCACCCGCACCACTTTTCAAACAACGTTTGTGCAGGTCAGGAAATCACCTACTGAATGCGCAAGCGTTTTTTATTGCTTAAAAACCAAAATTGGGAGAATTCTGGGGTAATTAGCTTTGCATATCCGAGCAGACACCCTATCAGTCGCCGATTCTGCTCGTCCCCTTCTTCTTTGTCGCATGCTATATGCTCAGCTACCCCGATTGGGTTCTTATGTGTGCTAAGCCGTTTCCGCTGCAAAAACGGCTATCGGATACGCCAATGATTTCGGGTAGGAACGTAAACAATCTCGGCTTACGCCTAAATGCTGCTTACGATTCCTTTTCCCCTTCGTCTTTTTTGGCCTGCTCGGTATCAACTTTTTCAGCTTTTTCGGCATCCTTGGCGGCTTCTCTTGTTTTGTCGGCAGCTGAGTGTTGGATCTTCATGATACCTTTCACGATTTTCCCAGCCGTTCCCATGATTGCCTCCTATTCACGCCTCTGTACAGAACCATCTGGCACAGCATCTAGCATAAAGCAGTTAGTCGTTCTCCTTCATTGTCAAAATGCTTGGTCTCTCCAAGCCTTGCCCAACTGGCTTCTCCCCCCCCCCTCAAATCGCAATGAGCACCCATGGACTTAGGCTTAGGTGACGCAGGTTTTTCGATACTCGCCTAGCTGCTCGTTTACAATACAAAAGGACAGGATGCGCCACGCATCCGACGAAATGGGAGGAATGGGGTTATGGGAAGAAGAGTCATCGTAGCGATTGCATTCGCTGCACTTGTGGCATTCGGTTTGTGTGCGTGCGGACAACAAAGCTCGTCCCCGCAATCACCTGTAGCGTTAAAGACGATGGCAGATGCCTTCTCAGTAAAAAGCAGCGAAGCCAGATGGGTCTACGATGAATCTCGCTTCTTCTATGCCTTCAACAATAACGGCACATACACACGCGTCATCGTCGACCTTCCGGAAGGCATGAAAGAGAAACTGGATGCAGCGAATTTCGATGAAACGAAAATCAAGGAGCTGCTCGCCTCTCTTCCGATTGCCAAGAGCGAGGTCTTAGCAGATGCAGCCACCGCCAAAAAGGAACTTGACGCCCTCAAAGGAAAGACGGGGGCAGAAGTCACCGCTGCAGGTTATGCGATTATTAACCGCTCAGTAAACGGAAGTACAACCGATTGCATTGCAGAGAGAGAACCCCTTGCCTACCTGATTACGTTCGAAGGCCCCGCTGACAGGAATGCACCCAATCCCGTAGAATCCGTAAAAGACCTGAAGGTGAAATCAGCTGTCATCCAAGGCATATCCGCTAAAGCATTAGGAATCGGTGAAGAATAGCTGTCGTTTAGCCCTTTCGATTTGTTTTTTGACAGACGCGGCATTGTTGCATTAGCTGGGTTGTTGCGGTATGCTTCCTAGCCGTTACGCGAGTGTTAAAGCAAACTTTAAGCACTCGAAAATCCATGAATGAAAGAGCACTATGCGATAACGTCACGCAATCAAGACAGGCCAAATGACACTTTGGCCTGTCTTGATTTTGGCGAAAGCATAAAGGGGAGAAAATGAAAGACATCATCAACAAGTATACCGAGATGAACCTTGTCATCCGCATCGTTATCGGCTTGATAGTCGGCATTGCTGTAGCGCTCGCGCTGCGACCGTTCATTATCACCGCTGACGGTTCTGAGCCAGCAGTCATCGCTGGCTTTATGGGAGGCGTTGTCAATGCGTTCGGCACGCTGTTCGTCGGCGCGCTGAAGGGCATCGCCCCTATCCTGGTTTTCTTCCTCGTCGCAACCTCGCTCGCCAAAACGAAAGTCGGTCAAGGTGCCACGCTTAAGCGCGTGCTCGTGCTCTATATCATCGGAACGGTTCTCGCAGCGCTGCTCGCCGTTGGCATGAGCAACCTGATCGTAGTCGACATGGTATTCCCGAAAGATACCGACCTTTCTTCCTTTGCTCCGCCTTCGGGTCTCGGCCAGGTTATCACGAACCTGTTGGCCAACGTCGTCACCAACCCGCTCGCTTCCATGGCGAACGCAAATTATCTGGGAGTTTTGTTCTGGGCAGTATTGACCGGCATCGCTTTGCGTGCGTGGGCTACTGAAGGCCTCCAGAAAGCTCTCGTTTCGATCTCCAATGCCCTGACCTGCATGGTCCGCTGGATCATCCAATTCGCACCCTTCGGCATCATGGGTTTGATCTATGCAGCAGTCATCGAGAACGGCCTCAACATCTTCATCGATTACGGTATGTTGCTCATCGTGCTCGTCGGCAGCATGCTCGCGATGTTCTTCATCGTCAATCCGCTCATCGTGTTCCTCAACACGCGCCAGAATCCTTATCCACTCGTTTGGAAATGCATCTCTCGCTCTGCCATCACGGCGTTCTTCACGCGTAGCTCTGCCGCAAACATCCCCGTCAACATGGAGCTTTGCGAAGAGCTCGGATTGGAAGAGGATAACTACTCGATTTCTATTCCACTCGGCGCGACCATCAACATGGAAGGTGCCGCGATTACCATCACGGTTATGACTTTGGCGGCATGCCACACGCTCGGCATCGAAGTCGATTTCGTCTCCTCGATTCTTCTGTCCATCCTAGCAGCGGTCGGCGCGTGCGGTTCTTCGGGCGTTGCCGGTGGTTCGCTTCTGCTTATCCCGATGGCTTGCTCGCTGTTCGGCATCCCTGCAGACATCTCGGCTGGCGTCATCGGCGTCGGTTTCATCGTGGGCGTCATCCAAGACTCCATGGAGACCGCACTCAACTCCTCCACGGATGCGTTGTTCACGACAACTGCTGAGATTGCCCACAACAAGAAGGTCGGTAAGCCGATTCCGAAGGGCGTTCCCGGGATGAAATAAGCGCGCATGCGCACGTTGTAAACGACTTGAAAGCCGCCTGCATCGTCGGGCGGCTTTTTAGTTTTCGGGAAGGGCTGTATACGCTAAATCGATTTTGACGATCGTGTTGTACGAAGGATCGTATTCACGCACGAGCCTTTGAATGCGAGCGGTCAGCTCTTCTGATGTCATATCGAGCTCGAAGGGCTTCACGCAATCGAAAAGCACGTTGGTGTGCCCCTCCCCTGGCACCATGCGAACATCATGCACGGTCAGCTGCGAATCAATGGTTTTGATGCTGTCGGCAATCCATGCCCGAAATGCTTGCGCAACAGGATCTGATGTGACGATCGGGTCGAGATGGATTATCACTTCCATCCCATCTTCGCGCAAAAACTCTTCTTCGATATCGTCGATGATTTCGTGGCTTTGCAGCACCGGTACTTCGGCTGGGACTTCCGCATGCACGCTCGCGAACAGTCGACCAGGACCATAGTCGTGCACCATCAAATCATGAATGCCCAGCACTCCCTCGTGCTCCATGATCTTCTTCTCGATATGCTCGACCACCTCAGGATCTGCTGGGCCACCAAGTAATGGATCGATGGTGTCGCGCACCAAGCCGATACCGCTCCACAGAATGAAGAGCGCAACCGCAACGCCCATCCACGCATCGAGCTCATATCCTGTGAAATGCGAAATCAGCGCAGCGATGAGCACAGCGCTTGTAGAGATAGCGTCGTTGCGCGAGTCAGCTGCCGTGGCGATAAGCGTTTGGGAATTGATGAGTTTGCCCAAATAGTTATTGAACGACATCATCCACAGCTTCACAACGATAGCGAGCAGAAGCACGATAACGAGCACCCAGCTGAACTCGACAGGCTCAGGCGTGATGATCTTCTCGATGCTGCCCTTCAAAAGCTCGACTCCGATGACCAAGATGAGAACGGCGACGATCAAGCCCGAAAGATACTCGAAGCGACCATGCCCGTAAGGATGGTCTCTGTCTGCTGGTTTGCCTGCAAGCTTGAACCCAAACAAGCTGATGATGTTGCTTGCAGCGTCCGATAGGTTATTCACGCCATCGGCGATGATGGAAACAGAACCCGCGACCGCACCGATTAAGATCTTCGCAGCACACAGAATCACGTTGCAGACAATGCCGACAGCGCCCGCGAACGCACCTATGCGAGTGCGAACTTTGGGGTTCTTCGTGTCGGTATTACCTGGAACGAAGCGATTCAGCATCCATTGAATCATCGCACGGCCTTCCTCTGCTTTTTGACAGAAACCTTCGATAATGGGTTTACGTATAGGCGCTATTATAGGCAGCTTATTTGCCGTATGGCCAAATATTTTCCCTGCTGTAACTATTTTTCTCTTGACCAATGAAGCACACAAGAGTACATTATTACAGCACTTTCATGGGCCCGTAGCTCAGTCGGTTAGAGCGCACGCCTGATAAGCGTGAGGTCGCTGGTTCAAGTCCATTCGGGCCCACCATGGGTAGATAAACGCTCCACCGTGAGCCGAGTTAGCCGGTGGAGCGTTTATTAATTGACTGACGAAGTGCGCATTTGGGGTATTAGCTCAGCTGGGAGAGCGCGGGCTTTGCAAGCCTGAGGTCAGGGGTTCGATCCCCCTATACTCCACCAACTACTTCAGCCGTCCATCGTTGGGCGGCTTTTTTGTTGTTTCGAAATTCAGCTGCATATGGGCTCTTCCAACAATGATGGACCCCGCATGCGTTACACTTATTCATACGACAGTATGAATGTCCCCGAAATGCGGGAGGAGTCAGCGCGATGAACGCTTATGGTTCCACCTCGGCACGAAAGATCGGTCGATCCTGCACGCTCCCCATCAACGTATCGTTTGCCCTGTTTGTCAGCGTGGCAGTCATCTTGGGGCCTACCGACGTTTATAAGGAGTTATATGAATAGCCCTGCCGACAAAATCAAGCAATTGGCCCAACCCGTATTGCGTATCGGATTCGTGGACAGATTCCTTCATGACCGGTCCTTCGCAGACTTGGTTACGCTGTGCTTAGGTGCTTTCGGCAATCTCGTGTTCGTGGTATTCGATGCCGTATTGTGGTGGATGAATCCTTCACCATGGAACGGAGCCATGACGATTTATTTCGCTGCGCTCATGGTCATGGGCTCACTCGTCGCTGCCAGCACGGGAAGCAACGGCAAGCTGTCATGGCGAACCGCCGCGGCGGCGTGCGGAGTGACGCTCATAGCCCTGGCTATCATTGTCGCGGTTGTCATGTACCTGGGTATTGTTAATGGTTACGTCGACCCGCCGCATGAATTCCTCGTGATTGGTGTGGCAGCGTTCACGTTCTATAACGCAATCGTCGCAATCATTACCGCCGCGAAAACGAGAAAGGGAGACTTGCGACAGCAAACGCTTCTGCGTGTTTCGATTGCGAGCGCGATTGGAGCGCTGCTCATCCTGGAAATGCAGATGTTCGGAACATATGCCGCCATCGCCGACCCTATGGCCACGGTGATCATCGAAGCTATTTCCGGGGGCGTGGGAGCTTTGCTCATGCTGCTCATGGGCTGCTCGCTCCTCAGGAAGCTACACATCGAAAGATCTCGTTCGGCGTGATATGCACAGAGACAATCGGCAACAAGCTTGAACTCGAGACCATTTGTGTGAACACGACTATAGACGCAGACGAGATCATGCGCTGGAAAAGACGATTCGCAAGACATTCGCGCTGCAGGGCAACAAGCTGTTGCTCGACTACGATTGTTCACTGGACTACACTGCAACTTAAAACAGCTTCCTAAAGTAGAAAGGATATGAGCATGGCAATCAATGACGTACTGACCACGCTGCGCCAAGAGAAGAATATGACCCAGCAAGAACTCGCTGCTAAGCTGTTCGTTACCCGTCAAGCCGTAAGTCGCTGGGAAAACGGCGAGACCACTCCAAGCATTGACATGGCAAAACTCATCGCCAACGTCCTTGATGTGCCCATCATGCGCGTCCTCGATCTTCCCCAAGAACCTTCATGCCAGTGTTGCGGCACGCCGTTTTCAGTCCCAAACATGCCTAAGGGCACGGACGCCGACGGCACGGAGAACCCAAATTACTGCAAATGGTGTTATGACGAAGGAGAATTCGCGAGCGCAACCATGGACGACGTTATCGAAAAATCGGCTCCCTATCTTATGCAAGCTACTGGTGTGAGCCTAGACGAGGCCGTATCGTTTATGGGCGCTTTGCTGCCAAGCCTGAAGCGTTGGAAATCCGGAAAGTAGCAAGCAAGCATAGGACAAATAACGCGCAATACTTGAAAAGTCCCTCTCCCAAACGCGCTGTACATGGTATCATCCCCCCCTAGTAAGCATTACCTGCTAGGGGGGAAATAAAAATGCCTGATTTCATCATCGCAACAGCGTCTACATCCGACCTTCCACGCACATGGCTCGATGCCCATGATGTACCCTTCATCGCCTACAGCTACACCGTCGGCGATGAAGTCTTCGAGGACGATTGTCGTGAGGAAAGCCGCGAGGCCGTGTATGCCGGCATGCGTCAGGGCGACCTGCTGAAAACATCGATGATCACCGAGTATGCGTACGTCGAATTCTTCAAGAGCCTGCTCGAAACGGGCAAGGACATCATCTTCTGCGACATGTCCGAAAAGATGTCGACGTCGTATCAGAATTCACTCAATGCCGCCGATGAAGTGCGCAAGGAGTTCCCCGACCAGCAGCTTTACGTCATGGACACGCGCTGCATCTCAGGCGGCTTAGGCACGCTGGTCGCGCATATGGTCGCGCTTAAAGAGCAGGGTGCGAGCTTCGATGAAGTTGTCGCTTGGGGCGAAAAGAACAAACTGAAGATCGCCCACCGTTTCACTGTAGACGATCTGAATTATCTGAAAGTCGGCGGTCGCGTATCGAATGCCTCCGCGCTCATCGGCACGGTGCTCAGCATCAAGCCAGTTCTCTATGTTCCCGATGCCGGCACGCTCGATGTGGTGAAGAAGGCACGCGGTCGCAAAGCAGCGCTCAAGACCATCTTAAGCGGCATCCTGAACGACCTTTCGAAAATCGACCCCACAGGTACGGATATCCACATACTGCATGCCGATTGCAAGAAGGACGCCGAATTCATCCGCGACGAGGTGAAAAAGGCATATCCCCAGGTCGGCGAGATCACGATCACGAGCCTCGGCGTCGTCATCGGCGCACATTGCGGACCAGGCTTGCTTACAGTGTTCTACCTGTGCGACGGTCGCAACCCTGAATAAGCAGCTAGAGCACCTTCAAGATTCATATCTGACAGCGGAAAATGCCGGCGCATCGATAACCCTATGCTTCGATCTTAACTGACTTCGTTAAGTCGCTCCGCCGAGGTTTGTTACCCATGCACGCATATGTAGGGGCAATCACCGCAGGACAACCCGTAAGGAACCCAACGTGGAGCAGAACCTGACAACAATACAGAGTGCAGCTTGATTCTTTGGAATTGCAAAGATTGCCACGTCTCCCCCGCCATTGTTACAATCATTACGTTCACGAAAGCAATCGCATTAAATGGAAGGCGGCCTCATGAAGCAATCCCGCTATGTCATTGGCGCAACAGGCGCTGGCGGTGAGCACTTGCTCTACAACGTCGAGAATGGCACGTTCGTTCAGCTTGATGATGCTGCATACGCTGAATGGGATGACGAATCCTGTACGGGCGAACTAGCCGACGCGCTCGCAGCGCGCGGCTTCCTTACCGAGCGATCACCAGAAGAGCAGCTCGGCATCCAACAAAAGCTCTTCGCACGTGAGCGCGCACAAACCGAAAGCCTCGAGCTCAGCATTGTCCCAACCTACGCATGCAATTACCGTTGCCCCTATTGCTACGAACTCGGTCACAACAAGATCAAGGGGAAAATGGACGAGCGCACCGCAGATGCGATCGTATCGTTCGTGCAGTTCCAGTTTGAGCGGATGGATTTCAATCGCATGAGAGTGCAATGGTACGGGGGCGATCCGTCGCTCGCACTCGACGAGGTCGCGAAGCTCTCCCGGCGCTTGATCGCTTGGTCGGAAGAGCATGGTATAGCTTACAGTGCAACGATGCTAACGAATGCAAACGTCATCGGCGAGAGAGAAGCGAAAAACATCGCAGACTGTCGCATCTCGTCCGTGTATCTGACCATCGACGGCCCGGAAGAGTTGCATAACAGACGGCGTATCGCTGCCAACGGCTCGAATTCTTACGAGCGGACGATCGAAGCCGCCCGGCATCTGCGCGCGAACGGCATTGCTCTCACGGCAGCCATGAATACCGACAAGGTAAACGCGCTCCGTTACGAAGAGCTCCGCAGCAAGCTGCTCGAGGAAGAGGGAATTTCGCTTTCGATGGTCAAGTTGAATGACTACGGGCACTTCTACGGCGAGGCGCCGTTTTGCGCGCCCGACTTCGACCTGTTCACACATGAGGAGTTCTTCCATGCGCAGTTCGAGGAGTTCGCAAAGTACGCGCACACTGCTGCGGAGCTGCGCGACATGCTCCGCCCGATCAGACGATTCTGCACTGGGCAGCTTGATAACTATTACATCATCGACCTGCTCGGCGATGTATACAAATGCGACGGCAGAGTCGGCGAAGCGCCTTATGTGCTGTTCAACCTGTTCGACGACCAGGCAACGTGGAGGTTAGACGAGATCACGTTCGACGCGACGCACGACACGAAATGCTCGACATGCGAGCTTCTCCCCATCTGCCAAGGCAGCTGCTTCTGGGAGCGTTCCTGCTCAGGCATGCCCTGCCATCCGTTCAAGACGACCATCGGAGACTACCTGCGACTGTATCGCGACTTGATCGGCGATATGCCGGAGCAGGTTCCCGGCGTGACCGTACTCGCGGAACCCTACACGCCCGCAGAGCTCGGTTGGAACGAGCTTGCCATGACGAACAGAACCAGCGAGTCGGCATGAGCATCAAAAGTGACATCCTTTCGTATTTCGAAGGGCATCGAGGCGTAGACGTTTCGGGACAGGAACTTGCGGAAGCGCTCGGTGTTTCCCGCAATGCCATATGGAAGGCAGTCGAAACACTGCGCGCCGATGGATACGCCGTCGATTCGGGCACGAATCGTGGCTATCGCTTTGCCGAGGAAAACGACATCCTTTCAGCCGAGGGCATCAGATGCGCCCTCGGCACGCAGCTTCCCGATGTCGACATCATCGTATATGACGAAATCGACTCCACGAACAACGAGGCGAAACGCATGCTGTCTTCCGGTTATGCTGGCGAAGCTCTTTTGGTGGCGAACAGCCAGACCGCCGGACGCGGCCGTCGGGGTCGCAGCTTTGAGTCGCCCGCTGGCGGCCTGTATATGACGCTCGTCCTGCAGGAAGGTGCAATAGCTGGCGAACCCACCAATGTGACCATGGCCGCCGCCGTTGCGGTCTCCCATGCGCTCGCGGACCTTTGCCGGATTGAGCCGGCCATCAAATGGGTGAACGACGTGCTCGTCGACGGGCTCAAGGTATGCGGCATCCTTTCGGAAGGTACGTCCGATCTGGAAACGGGAAGCATGCAAAACGTCGCTGTCGGCATTGGCGTTAACCTGGGTCCCGCAGTGTTTTCCAAAGAGCTGGACGGCATCGCTGGCGCAGTTGCGCTTGCAGACGGCAATACACGAAACGAATTCGCCGCGCACGTTGCTTGCGAACTTAAACAACTCGTTGCAGACGATGCTATGATCGCAAAGATGATTGCAGAATATAAACGCCTGCTGATTGCTCCCGTACCCGAAGGCGCCTTTTCAGCCTAATGCACGATGGCTTAACTACTTTTCGCGGCTTGCCAGGAAACCGTGCGCCAGACGCGTGCCACCCGCAGCAAGCCCCATCTTGATCGCATCGGGAACGATAAAGGGCATAATGCAGACCTCGAGCACATGCGCCAGCTCAGCACCAGTGAACGCCGCACCTGAGACAACCATGAACCAAGCGGTACCGAACGCATAGCAAACCAACAGTCCGGCAATCATCGATGCGCACAGGGCGACCATGCCCTTCCCAAAGCGCTCGATAAGCTTGCCGGTTATGAGAGCCATGCCCAAAAAGCCGATGACGTAACCGCCCGTAGGTCCTGCAAGGTACGGAAGGCCGCCGACATATCCCGCAAACACGGGCGCGCCCGCAAGGCCAATCGCCAGCCACGTAATGATTGCTACGAACCCGCGTTTGGTGCCGAGGATGCCAACGGTAAGCCCAACGGCAAACGTTTGCAAAGTTACAGGAATCACGCCAGGTACCTTGACCCATGAGCACACGGTCATGAGCGTGATGAATGCCGCAATGAGCAGCGCGTTCGCACCGACGCCATCCTTCGAGAAAATGTTGCTGCGTTTGATGGTCGCTTCCCAACTCTGCATGTTTGCCTCCTGATCGGAACATGACATGAAAAACAATTGTCACCTATTTTCTAAAAAACGGTGACAATGCTAGCACACACGATCTGGGAAGAGGGAAACGAATATTCATCCGGGTATAAAAAACGAGTCGGGAGCATATCCCGACCCGTGCAACTTCGTGGCGGAGAGCCGGGGATTCGAACCCCGGATACCCTTTTGGGGTATACTCGCTTAGCAGGCGAGCACCTTCGGCCTCTCGGTCAGCTCTCCACGATTTAAGAAACGCAGGAAGTCATAATACCTGCAATACGTTCAGTTTGCAAGCGACCAGCCTATTTGCTCCACGGCCAATTCCGTATCACATGAGCCTTCGTCGCCTTCGTCCGATACGCCGGATTATGCTTAAGGAAAACGGCGCGACATAATAAAGTGACGAGCAAGCCAACGACAGCAGTTGCAAAGAAGCAAATCATCAATTCGAACACATCTGCATTGCCTTCGAAGAGCGCATAGGCAGACGCTAAGCCGAACCCAATGCACAAGATACCGCACAACACCAAGAAGCATTTGATGACGATCTCCTTGGCGCGCGGAGGCGAAGTGAGAACAAGCGCAATGGCATACACGATACCTGCGGCAACAGCCAACACCGCAATCATAGGTAAAACACGATACAGTCTCACAAAGAACATATCTGCCTCCCTATCGACTTGGCACCACGGCAGCACTCAACGACGAAAACGTTGTCGTACGCGCCCACCAACCTTGCTGTTTAGCACCTGCTGCAAGCTTTCGTGCTTGCTCGAACGTACCACACACGGCAAATACCGCCGAACCGCTTCCCGAAAGCAACGCTTCTGTCGCTTGCGGTTGCTTCTCTATCCACGAGAAAACCTGCGATAGCTCAGGCAGCAGCATGCATGCCGGAGCTTGAAGGTTATTATATAGCGTCACCTCAGACGCTGCTTCTGCCTGACGCGCGCGCTCACACACCCGCTCATCGAGCAGGTCGCCCATAGCATCGAACGAACGGTATACTTCCGCGGTCGATAGACCTGCATCAGGCCTGATAAGAACCACGCTTTCATTACGCGGAGCCAAAGCGCGCTCGAAGACATCGCCCGAACCACTCAGCCGAGCACACCCGCCATACAAGAAGAACGCAACATCGGCTCCTATCGAGCGAGCAGCACGGACGATTGCTGGGTGATCGGCCTCTATCCCCCATAGGTACGCTGCGCCAACGAGGGCGGCAGCAGCATCAGACGAGCCGCCACCGAGGCCGGCCTGACTCGGGATATGCTTCTCGACCTTTATTTCCACAACCTGATCGGTAAGAGTCACATCGTCTGTTGCAAGCTCATGGGCAAGAGAGAAGACCGCTTTGGCAACCAAGTTATCTTCGGGAGCAACGTCAGGCGCTTCGATTTGCGCAGACCCCGTACACGACACACGAACGCGAAGCGCTTCTGTGCCCGATATGTCGGATGTTGCCTCTAATCCTGCATCAACAAGCATGCCGCACATCGGATCGAAAGGAGCGCAGGAATGCATATACAGCACGTCGTGCAACATAAGCGCATGCATGATCGTAAAGACATCATGGTATCCGTCGTCACGTCGATTACCGATGCCCAATAGCAAGTTAACCTTCGCGGGAGCGACAAGCTTGATGGTGCCTTGGGGCAAGCGCTTCATATCTTTGATCGTCGTCTCGCGGGCATAATTCACTAAGTCGATCGGCTGATCGGCCTGTTGTGCGGCAAGAGGTTGTTGGCGACCGGAAAGGCTCATTGCTCATCCTCCAAGACAGCGCTTTTCGCAGCTTTACGCTGGGCGCGTCGTTTTGCAAAGAAGTTCGTCAGAAGATCGGCGCATTCCTCCTCGCACACACCCGCACTCACATCGAACGTATGGTTGAGGCGCTCATCGCAATGAACGCTATAGAGGCTGCCCAAAGCACCCGCCTTCGGATCTTTTGCGCCGTACACGCAGCGGTCGATGCGCGCTTGATGCATAAGCCCAGCGCACATCACACACGGCTCGAGCGTAACATATACCGTGCACCCTGTAAGACGCCAGCAGCCCAATTCAGCGGCGGCTTGCTTCATAGCTAAGAATTCGGCATGTCCTGCGGGGTCTTGCGTTGTTTCGCGGAGATTGCATTCCTGCGCGATGACGCATGGCTCAGCTAGGGGTTTGCGCGTTGCTGGATCAATCGGCGCGTATACGACGACAGCGCCGATGGGAACCTCGCCCAACGACTCCGCACGGTGCGCTTGCTCAAGCGCCAACTGCATGTATTCTTGATCATTCATGTCTTCGATTATATGGTATCCTATGCCCTGCATTACGCGAGTCTACGTTTTTTCTTTAGACCTGCGAATGCCGGTTGCATGACCGATGTTTTTCGCGCGGAGGATTGGCCGAGTGGTTGAAGGCGGCAGTCTTGAAAACTGTTGAGCCGCAAGGTTCCGTGGGTTCGAATCCTACATCCTCCGCCATTCTTTCTCTTTTTACCTATGCAGAAGGCTCGAGTTTATGGTAGGCACGCAGGGTGCGTATCGCTTCGTCTACCTGATCGGGTTTGAGCACATTCGGCTCGTTACCCGATGCAAGCGCCTGAATGTACAGCCGACAACAAAATTCTATATCGGCAGCCATCGTGTAGGCCTCATATACGGAATCCCCGCATACCACAAGCCCGTGATGGCCTAATAGCACCGCACGATGACGTTCATCGAGTGCTTCTGCCGCAGCACAAGCCAGCTCATCGCTTCCGAACGGATAATAGGGAATGCAGGGAACGTTCTCCCCCGCCGAGCAAACCAGATAATGAATCGGCGGAAGGGCCTTTTCCATGCATGCAAGCGTTGTCGCATAGGGTGAATGCGTATGGATGACCACCTGCGTTGCCGGTAGCGCGCGATACGCAGCTAAATGCATGCCAAGCTCGCTTGATGGCGTATGACCATATCGGCTGGGCGCAACTGAAACGCCTTCGGCATCCACTATTGGGACATCCTCAACTGTCATCAGGCGATATTCGACGGCAGACGGCGAAATCGCGAATTCCTCCGTACCAGCCACGCGCACGCTGATATTGCCGCCCGTCGCATGCGTAAGCCCGTCGTCAACCATCTTCTTGCAAAACGCTACAACCTGCTCGGCGGCCTTTAAACGTTGTTGGCCCAGTTTCCTATTCATGAGCACACCACTTTCCTCAATGAATCTTCAAACGGCGGATACGCAACGCCATCTTCGGTGATGATGGCGCTAATGAGTTTTGCATCCGTCACATCGAACGCTGGATTGTAGCACCGGACGCCTTCAGGAGCCATAGGCTGCTCATACCACATCGCTTTGATCTCGTCGCCCGATCTCTCTTCGATCGGTATGTCCGCACCCGTTGCACACGCAGCATCGATCGTGCTTTTCGGAGCAAGCACGTAGAATGGAACGCCGAAATGATTCGCAAGCACGGCAACTCCGAATGTGCCGATCTTGTTGGCGGTATCCCCATTGGCCGCAATACGATCAGCGCCCACCATGACAGCGTCGATTTTCCCTTGCGCCATAACCGCCGCAACCATGTTGTCGCAAATCAACGTCACATCAACACCCGCTTGCGAAAGCTCGAACGTCGTCAGGCGCGCACCTTGCAAAAGGGGTCTTGTTTCATCGGCATACACCTTGATGGGCTTGCCTTCTGTTGCCCCGAGAATCGCAGGACCCAACGCAGTTCCCGGCCAGCCGCAACCAAGCGGACCAGCATTGCAGTGCGTCAGGATCGTTGCCTCTGGATTTAGGAGACTAAGCCCATAACGGGCGATGGACCCGTAGATGATCTCTTCGTTATCCTCAATATGGTGCGCATAATCGCAAAGATGCTGCACGAGCTGCCAAACATCCTGAGCAGGTTGCCCGCAAATCTCCCGCACACAATCGAGCTCGTATGCCAGATTAACTGCCGTAGGACGACTGGATTGCAGATAGTCTGCCTGAACATACAACCTGTCGCGCGTTTCTTCAAGAGAACAACCCTCTAACGCTGCCTGGCGTGCGAAACACACCATGGCAAACGCTGCTGTCTTGCCAATGCACGGAGCCCCACGGACGGCTAACGTAGCTATCGCGTCAAAAAACTCTTCCGGTGTCGAGAGAGTACGATGCACTAGCTCTCCGGGCAAACGGGTTTGGTCAACGATGGTGCAGCTTACACCGCCCTCATCGATACGGATGTTTTCCAAGCGCGCCAATTACACACCCTCCGAAAACCCCATTACTTGCCAAGAGCACGGCGAACACGCTCGAAATGCAGGAAGATGCCCTTATCGTTAAGGGCGACAATGTCTTCCCATGTCGCAAGCTTGAAATCAATAGCCTCGGAAGCAAGCAGCGTCACATCGCCTTCGTCAAAATCAAGTACGCAGCGGTACATATCAACGAAGTAATTGTCACCGCCTTCTAAGTCATCGTTGCGGTAGGTGTAAATCAGCTCAGGATCGCAACCATCTGACGCAAGGCCCGTTTCCTCGGTAATCTCTCGCAGCACCGCATGGTACGAATCTTCGCCGGCACGCACACCGCCACCCGTGATCTCCCACCAGCCTGCAGCCCAATGCTTATCGAGGGCGCGCTGCGTTACGAGATACTTCCCTTCGGTGTTCTGGATGATAGCCAACACATACATGAGATACTCGCCCTCATGCATGAATGCTTCAGCTCGCTCAACGCGCTTCCCTGTAGGCACTTTCTGCGCATCGTAGACGTCCATCGGCTCGATCATCGCACAAACTACCTCTGCCGCATTTTCCAGCAGGTTTTCCATCGATTATTCGTCCTCGTCGTGGCAACCGCAATCGCAGTCATCGTCATGGACGTATTTCTCATCGATCTCTTCGTCGGAATACTCGGAAGCAGCCTTCAGACCAGCCATGAAGTTCGGTGCCTCACCGATATACATCGGCTCGTCTTCGAAAACGAGCGTCCCGTCTGCCTTCAGGGTATACAGATAGCCAACCGCATAGCCCACATCCTCACCCGGAAGGCCACCTTCTGCAATCAGCATGTCCTTCTGACCAGCATCCGTGTCCGCATATCCGTCATAGCAGAACGCATACGCATCGGCCCCGCGGGCGCCCGCAACGGTACGCTGCGCCTGCGCGAAACACATCTCCGGATTATCTCCTGGATGCGTCTCGATGAAGATGTTGTCTTTGATGACGAGTACCGAGAACGGAACGACCTCACCCTCCTGCTCGATCTTTTCCTTGGCTTCGTCGAGGGTAAAGAGCAGCACTTGTTCGAGCAACTCGGGGAAATCGGGAATCTCGGTCGAATTGTTTTCAATAACTCTCTCTGCCATGGCTAAATGGTCCTTTCGGATGGTTGCGTAGCTTGATATCGTTGCGGCGATCTGTGAATCGACAAAGCGACGGCGCAGTCGCGCCGTCGTCGGATACGTCCCGCCAACACGTGGTGCACTATACCACTTCGCGGACTATTCTTGAATCGCCTTCCCTGCTTTGCGGCCACGAGATTCTACTGTGTATTCGAAATCTTCGACGACTCGATAGGCGTTCGCGAGCTGACCGCCATCTTCATCGTAACGAGGAACTACAACAATCGCCTTTGCGCGAAGGAGCTTCTGTATCGAGCGCGTAATCGTCTTTTCGCTGGTTCCAAGCAGCAAAGCTAATTCGTGCTTGGCATATATCGCAAGCCCATCGTTGCCCACGTGTTTTTTGAGAAACACCAGCAAACGACTTGTAGAGGTGCTAAGTCTGATGGTCTCTTGTGCTGTTTTTTCGCTTTCTTTTTTCTCGGACGACAATGCCATAGGCAATAGCCCCCCTTCCGGCCTGTAGAACATATCAATGGGAGAAGCATTTGTGCCTAAAGTGCAGGCAAGATGATGCAGACTTTATAGTTCACTTCATATAAATCTGCTCATTTAATATACATTTCACATAAACTTACTCACAAGTCAAGAACAATGTTCAAAACGTGCGAAAACCCAGATGGTGTGCAATATTTCGCCACGCTTTTCCATTTCATGTGAATCGAATGTGGTCACATTGTGCATGATGCGCGAGCGGCATCAAGCTGTGGCACAATTCATCCGTATGCTTTAGCAGAGCAGATACTTCTATGAAGTCGCGAGAAAGGCAACCATGAAGGCTAAGGGCGTAAGGCGCTTTTTGTGCACCATCGGCGTAACAGCACTGTGCGTGCTGGGATTGACTGCGTGCTCGGGGGGTTTGACGGGCGGCACCGCCGCAACCGTTAATGGAGTTGCAATCCCGGAAGACAAGGTCACCACGTATATCGAGCAATTCCGTGAATCGTACGGTTTGACCAAGGATTCTGACTGGAAGAACTGGATGAAGTCCTCAGGTTATACCCCCGAATCCTTGCGCAGTGCCGTTATAGACATTTACGTAGAGCAAGAAGCTATCAAACTCGCTGCCACCGAAAGGGGCATCTCCATCGCGCCCGACGTCATCGACGGATACGTAAACGACGTCAAGTCGAAGTACAGCTCCGATGAGGAATGGAAGAAAGCGCTCGACGCGGTCGGCATGTCCGAAGACGAATATCGCGAGAACATCGAACGCTCACTTCTAGCAGAAGACCTGACCAAAGCAATCGAAGCTGAAACGCCTGCTTCGGAGGAAGATCAGCTTCTTAATTACTGCAACATGTATCTGAACCGCTTCGATGGGGCAAAACGCAGCTCGCACATCCTTTTCAGCAGCGAGGATGCCGATACGGCGAAAACCGTGCTTGAGCAGCTCAATGATGGCTCGCTTGATTTCGAGACGGCAGCGCAGACCTATTCCATCGATAGCTCAGGAGCGGATGGCGGCGACGTTGGCTGGGATAAGGCCAGTCGTTTCATCACCGAATACACTGACGCGCTTGACAAGCTGGAGGTAGGAGAAATCAGCGGTCTGGTTAATAGCGTGTATGGCATCCATATCATCAAATGCACTGACAAGTTCACAAGCCCCGAAAAGCTCTCGAGCATCGACGAGATGCCGGAGGGACTCGTTGATTACGTCCGCTCAACAATGACCGCGAACAGCTCCTCCGATGCGCTCACCACATACCTTACCGCCTATGTCGCGTCACTCGATGTCGTGGAAAACGATATCCCTAAGAGCGTTCCGTACTATGTAAGCCTCTAGCCCACGCAGCTTCGCCAGAACGAAGCCGATGCTTCGTCGGCATGGTATTTGACAGGAAAACGAAAACGGCGCCTCTCTTGGGGCGCCGTAGCATTTCTGGCGGAGGGATAGGGATTCGAACCCTAGATACCGAGAATATCGGTATAACGATTTTCGAGACCGCCGCATTCGACCACTCTGCCATCCCTCCATATGTGGCACAACCTATGTGCTATTGAGTGGAAAAGTGGCGGAGAGATGGGGATTCGAACCCCAGATACGCTTTCGGCGCATACACGATTTCCAATCGTGCTCCTTCGGCCAGCTCGGACATCTCTCCGCGTAAGTCGTCTGCTGCTTGCACCCGTATGCCGAGCGCGCAGCAATAGTGAAGTATATATCAGCATGCCCTCGGTAACAAGAGCAAACTTGCCTTTCCGCTAGGCCTTGTTCGCTTTGCGACGGTCACTCGCACTCAGCAAACGTTTCCTCAACCTGATGTTTTTCGGCGTGATTTCGACCAACTCGTCATCTTCGATATACTCAAGCGCCTCTTCAAGCGTAAACGTAATCGGAGGAGTCAGCTGGATCGCCTTATCAGCACCACTTGACCGCTGATTGCCCAACTGCTTGCTACGTGCAACATTAACGACCATATCGCCTTCTTTGGCCGATTCGCCGACGATCATGCCTTCATAGCAGTCTTCACCAGGACCGATAAAGAGACGTCCGCGTTCTTGCAGCGTATCAAGCGCATACGCAACGCTCTTCTCTGTTGTCATGCTTATCATCGACCCGTTCTTGCGACCAGACATCTCCCCGCGAACAGGACCATATTCACTGAAACGATGGAACATAGTCGCTTCCCCATGCGTTGCGTTCATCAGGCGCGTGTTAAGGCCCATCGTGCCACGCGTGGGAATCTTGAACACGAGGTGCGTCTGCTCATGCTTCAAGTGCATATCGAGCATCTCGCCGCCCGCGTTTCCAAACACCTCGATGGCCTTGCCAGCATACTCTCCCGGCACGTCAACGGTCGCCTCTTCGATGGGCTCGAGCTTGTTGCCGTTCTCGTCTTCGCGGATGATGACGCGCGGCCTGCCGACCTGGAACTCGAAACCCTCGCGACGCATAGTCTCCATCAAAACCGATAGATGCAAGACGCCGCGCCCTGCAACCTCGATGCCAGTCGAATCCTCGAGCTCGGTAATGCGCATGGAAATGTTGCTCTCCTTCTCACGCATCAAACGTTCCCGTAGCTGGCGCGACCCGACGATATCCCCCTCGCGGCCGACAAGCGGACTTGTCGATGCCTCGAACACAACGGCCATCGTGGGCTCCTCGACCTTGATCGGCGCAAGCTCGACAGGGTTATCCTTGCTTGTAACCATATCGCCGATATCCGCATCGTCAACGCCTACGACAGCGACGATGTCGCCTGCTGTAACGGTCTTCTGCTCCTTTTTACCGAGTTCTTCAAATGTGAACACCTGTTTAATCGGAGCTCCGTATCGGTTTCCGTCGTTTTTGATGACCAAAACCTGCTGGCCCTTGCTGATTGAACCAGACGACAGGCGGCCAACGCCGATACGACCGACGAAACTGCTGTGATCGACCGTGCAGATCTGCAAAGCAATAGGGCCGTCAGGATCGCACTCAGGTGCTGGAACCTCATTGATGATGGTGTCGAGCAACGGAATCATGTTCATGTTGTCATCTTCAGGCTCGAAACGCGCATAACCGTGCATGGCACTCGTGAACACGACGGGGAAATCGAGTTGCTCGTCGGATGCATCGAGTTCGACCATCAAGTCGAAAACCTCATCGACTACTTCTTGAGGACGAGAACCGGGACGGTCGATCTTATTCACCACGACGATGATGCGCAAACCCTGCTCGAGTGCGTGGCGCAGCACGAAACGCGTCTGAGGCATCGGCCCCTCGAACGCATCGACGATGAGCAGCGCACCGTCTGCCATATTCAGCACGCGTTCGACCTCCCCACCGAAATCCGCATGGCCAGGAGTATCGATGACGTTGATTTTTACGTCCTTATACGTGATGGAGATGTTCTTCGAAAGGATAGTGATACCGCGCTCTCGCTCTTGGTCGTTGCTGTCAAGAAACTGAGCAGCAACCTGTTGGTTTTCGCGGAACACGCCTGCGGTGTAAAGCAAACGATCTACGATTGTCGTTTTGCCATGATCGACATGGGCGATAATCGCGACGTTGCGGATATCTTCTCGTTTCACAGATTTCTTCTTTCCGATGCTCATACAAAAACAATGGAGCTTTCAAGCTCCACGATACGCATGAGCAGTATAACGCGTTTATGGTGAAAAGCACTGATGAGAAGCCTGACTGGCATTATGTAATGCGCGTAGTCCCCCGGATAGCAAAGGAGCTGGATAGAATCCAGCTCCTCGCCTGTGTTTTAGACTGACACAACTATAAGACTATATCTACTAATTGTCAATGATTTTTTTCTCTGCTGCCAAAATAGTTTGACAATCGTTTTCTACGCTTAATCCTGTTCGACCATCTCGTCAGCGGCCTGATCAACGATATCTTCTGTCCCATCGTAGGCAGCAACATCGTTTTCCGCGCCTTCATCGTCTTCTTGCGCCACATGCATTTCGCGCTTATACCCGAATTCAGCTTCGGCATCCTGCTCAATCTTGACAAGAGACCTCTGGAGGCTGATTGCATCGAGGTAATTCAGGAAGTTGAACAAGAACATGACGAACGCTATTACGGCAACGACGAAAACCGCAGCGACGAGCAACAACGATGTAAGGCTTTGCGCGAGATGCGCGCTCGTCGAGAATAGATATATTCCAACGGCGACAGCGATGATCGTCACGCCAGCATAGAGCAGCGTTGCCTTGGAGTAGTCACTTGGAACACCGGCAACCCTGTCACGAGCCTGACGAGTACGAGCAGAATAGTCTTCCGGAAAGCGGAACCCTGAAGCTTGGCGCGCCATCGCGACTTCTTCCGCCATGTGGTGGTACTGGTTGTACTGATAAATGCACAATGGAACGAGCACGATTCCAACCGCTACGTTAATTCCGAGGAGGAGCATGTTGCTTCCGCCGCTGACGAATACCCAGATCGTCACCCCCACCACGAGAATTACCGCCAGCAGGAAGCACACGAAGTAGATGTTGCACGTACGGGCAAGCGCTTTTTCGACGTATTTTTCCCGTTCAAGCACTTGACGATGGCGGACAACGCGCTCATAGCGCGTTTTCTCGTTTTTGCGAACCTTTTTCTTAGCGGCATTAACTTTGTTTGCCATGATTGATTCTTTTCCTCTTGCCTTATGTCGCCATTAATTCATTAACTTGCTTATTCTATATTGACAAACGTGCTTTGCATATAACAATTTGGCTCTTAGCCTTGCGATTCTCCAGCTAGCACCAGAACTTGACTTCGGGCTCGAGATCAACCCCAGAAGTCTTTTTCACGGCATCCATCACATCACTGATGACCCAGCAAACATCTTGGGCGGTTGCACCACCCGTGTTCACAACGAAGCCCGCATGCTTCGTTGACACTTGAGCGCCTCCATGAGAATGGCCTTGCATACCCGCATCCTGGATAAGCGCTCCGGCATAATGCCCCTCGGGGCGCTTGAACGTGCTTCCTGCGCTTGGCAATTCAAGCGGCTGCTTTTCGGCACGCCGTTTCGCCAGATCGTCCATGCGCGCTTGGATCTCATCGGGATCCCCTGGCACAAGTTGTAACCGAACGCCAAGCACGATATAGCCTTCATCGGCCATCATGCTATGACGATACGACCACTTTGCCTGCTCAGCCGAAATCTCGACGATGCTCCCATACGGAGCGAGACAAAGCACAGATGTAGCGACCTGTGCAAACTCGCCATCGTAGGCACCCGCATTCATGATTGCAGCTCCACCGACGGTTCCAGGGATTCCGCTTGCGAACTCATAGCCCGTCAATCCTGCTCGCTGAGCAGCTGCTGCCACATCTTCGTTGCTCGCTCCTGCGAGCGCATGTACTACAGTGCCTTCCACGTAAATCTGCTTGAAATGAGCAGCGGTCTGCACCACAACGCCGAGCATGCCCTCGTCACATACGAGAACATCGCTACCCAAGCCCATAACATGCACGGGAATGCCATACCCGTTGCAGAAGCGTATGATGCTTTGTATCTGATCGATTGATTGAGGCTCCACGAACCATTCGACGGGACCTCCGATTTTGAACGTAGTGTGTTCGCTCATAGGCTCGTTGACTTTAACGCTGTTGACTCCGACGATTTCGGCTAAGCGTTCGGTGATGTCGAAATCAAGCGTTTCATATGATTGCTCTGGCATGATAAAGATTCCTATCCTCGCTGGCGATTGGCTTCATTATACGTCATGCGCCTCACGTGACACACGCTACGGCGTAAGCAAGTGAGTCGTTTTTCGATAGCTCCCGATTTAACACTATACAGTACTATGTCATACCATTCGGTATTAGTGATGCATCAACAAGCTTCTGAACTGGGAAAATACCTTAATTCTGTACTGTGTTTAGCACGGTGAACGGCATATTCTTCAAGGCGAGTGATACTATTTAGGCTGTGAATGGCAGAACGATTACGGCGAACGGCTTCTCTCATGCATTTTTATGCATTTTGGCATTTTCGACAACTATGCCGTTTATCCTCATTTTACAGCCGTTTATACCTCTGAACTGCGGTTTTTCGTACTTTTGCCGTTTATTTCATGCCGCTCGGATTGCCAATACGTCATACATTTATGCATTTTTGCTATACTAATATGCAGTTAAAGCACATCACTCACGGAAGGAGACCCCATGACCGCAGTAATCGCATTTTCAGTTATCGCTTTCTTTTTCGTGCTCGCAATCGTTATGATGCATCACACCTTCGTCAAGAACGCAAATGGCGAAGAAGCCATCATCACCCGCGCCGCACTTGGTACTTGCCTGGCTGTTTGCCTCGGTGTCATCGCCATCGTTCCGATGCTGTAGACGCATCTGTTTTCGTGAGTTCGCCCGCACGTTTGCGGGTGACTCACCCGAACGGAGAAAAGAATCGAGCGCCTCTGGCGCTTTCTTTTTTCCCATTTTTCATATTGAAAGCAAAGGGGGCTCAGCACATCCCCCCTTTGCTTGTATCTTTAGTTGGCTTCTTTAATACGTTTCGAGTACTCCAAGAACTTGTTTGAAAGCGATTTCCGCTTCTGGAATCGGAAAGAACGGCCATATGTGGTTCATTTCCTGTCCGATGATAAGCCGAGCGTTTATGCCTGTCTCCACGAGCTTGTCATGAAATGCCGTAACGTCAGCAAAGAATATCTCATGGGTACCCACGAAGAGCGTTGTCGGGGGCATCGACGCTATGTCGCCGAATAACGGGCTTACGCGCCAATCCGATGTTGGCGTCTCCCCCGCCCACGCTTCTCCGATACAGCGCAACCCGTCTACGCCGAGCATCGGGTCAACCTTTAGAAGCTCATCGTAATCGCCTGACATCGAAACATCGACCCAGGGGGAGAAAAGCACTGCACACGTCGGCTTTGGAAGATGCTTTTGGGCTACATGCATGCAAAACGAAGCGGCAAGACCCCCACCAGCGGAATCCCCCATAAGAACGATGGGCTTACCCGATGCGAGCGCCACATCATACAAACGATCAAGTTGCCAGAAAGCCTCTTGATACGTATGGTTTGGAGCAAGAGGATACACGGGAGAGAACACCGTCGCGTTTGCTTCTGCCGCTATGCGATCGCAGAAGGCAACATGATACGGTGAAACCTGACTGATGAACGCTCCACCATGGATTGAAATCACGATGCGCCGCGTCGATCGGGAACCATCGAATACGATCGTCTGGCATCCGTCGTCTACCTCAATGCGAATATCGCTAGCATAGTCACCTTCGGGAATCACAAATGGCTCTTCTTTTGCCGCCGCACATTCCCGCAAGCGTGCCTTTGCTGCGGACACGCTAGTGAAGTGGTCGTTGCCAAGCGCCCTTAAGGCGGCTTCGAATTTAATCGCTTCTTCGGATCTGCCCATCGATTAACCTATTGGGTCCTTTCTTATGAAAGCTGCATAGCAAACGGTTTCTTGCGCTTTCTGCGTATGTCTAATCAAGCGAACGGGCAGCGTCGACAGCAGCCAAATACGCGAATGTGGTTGCAAAACCGCAGGCGCACCCCGCATAGTACCAAGGATAGCTCATACCGAAATAGCCACCGGCGTCGTTTCCTGCGGCATAGAGCCCTTCGATAGGAACCCCATCGGTGTTGAGTACTTGGATGCGTTCGTTGATGCGCAACCCGTCTAAGTTGCAAATGGCAGAACCACCAACCCATACCGCATAGTAAGGCGGCTTCTCGATCGGCAGCAAACGGCGCGGAAGCTTCCCGAAATCCTCATCGACGCCTTTATGGGCCAACTCGTTATAGCGCTCGACGGTTTTCTTAAGCGTTGCCGAATCCATGCGATCGTCAACCGAAAGCATAGCCTCGGCAAGCTCCTCGATACTTTGCGCCGTCACCATGAAGCCTTTCTTGAGCACTGGCTTCATGAACCGATGGTAGAACTCCTCGGCACTCTGCGCGACTTTCTCTGAATTAATCGCTCCCGCTTTGGGATACGCTCGTGAGCAGATGGTTGTCTCGAAGCTTCTCATTTGCGCCCAATAATTGGAATCGAAGATCTCCCAGAAGCGATGACTCGGCAGAAGAGAGCCGACATACGCACCGTAGTCGTAGGGGACATCCTCGTTACAGAAGCGATTGCCATAGCAATCGGTGCGCAGCCACGGTTGGCTTCCTGGTGTGAAATTCGATCCATCTGGCAGGCCTCGATCGTTGTCCATCCACCAATGCAATTCGCTCATGCCGGCCCCTACCCATGTTGCCATCTTGATACCATCGCCAACGTGACGATCGGTGGCGCCCCTAAGCGCCGTTGTTGCGGCATCCTGGATCGGGTTGAGATCGTGGCGCATCTCGGCATTCGCGATATAGCCTCCCGTACACAGGATTACGCCCTTGCTTGCGTTGATTCTCAAGTAGTTCCCATCTGCGTCCTGCGCGATGACGCCACCGATGCGGTCGTGTTCATCTTGGAGTAGTTGAACGGCGCGCGTGCTCCACCGAAGGTCGAGTCCAAGCTCAATCGCATGATCAAGAAGAATGTTGCTTGCCCGCCATAGCCCCGTCTCGTTCGGACCCATGGTAACGAACGGAGCGAGGCATGGTACGTGCCCCGTTGCCGGGCTCATATGCAGGCCGCCTGTATCCTTTTGGGCGGTTTCAATGGCGACGACAAGCTCACCCGTCGATTCGACAAGGTCGGTATACCAATCCATCATCTCGCCACTGCGGTCGAACCATAGCTGGATGAGGCGCTGATCGGCACAATAATTCGCATGCCACATGAGGTCGTTGACCACCGTAGCCCTATCGTGGATGATTCCGGCCTCACGCATCTTGCGCGAATTGAAAGCACCGATCCAATGAGGACCGCGCGACATGATGCTGCGGGAGTCGATTGCCACTGTTTTAAGACCGAGCTCTGTGGCCTTGGTTGCCGCAATGGAACCCGCCACGCCAACGCCGACCACCACGAAATCGGCTTCTATGGTTTCTGCTATGCGGTCTTGCGCGATAGGTTGCGGCGCATCTTTCCAACTCATCAGAACCCTCCTCGTCTTCGGCTTTTAAAGCTTCCACCACGGCAATTCAGACACCATGTACTACGCATTATGATAGCTAATAATCCGTGAGCGTAAAAACAGAAACGGCGCGTTAAGCGCCGTTTCTCACTGTATTGTCGAATATGTAACGGAGTTTTAATCCTCGATGATATCCGTGATCGCACCCATGGGGCATTCTTCCATGCAGTTGCCGCATGCGATGCACAAATCGTCGTTCACGACATCGGCAACGCCGCCAACGATCTCAAGAACTCCTTCTTCGCAGCTGTCAACGCAAATGCTGCAACCAATGCATTCGTCGGTATCGATAATCGGATGGGACATGATACGCTCCTATCGCTCGGTAATGATTCTCCCTAGTTCATTCTGCGCGCAAGATACCATATATCGACGTGTTTGCAAGACCAATTATCAACTTATGTGTAATTACCGTTTAATCAACCGACCAACGGCAAGAACCATGCGACTTCGCGCTTAACAGATACGCGGAAGCTGCTCTCCAACGAGCATGTCGAGAATGCTCTTGCCGCCGAATGCATTACGCAGAAATACCTTCGGACCGCGCTCGGGTTGGACTTCAGACACCGTTCCGATAATGGCCGCATCAATTCCGTACGGATCGCTTCTCATTGCCTCGAGCGCCGCCTTCGCTTCGTCTGGGGCAACGATGCAGACCATCTTTCCTTCGTTGGCAACTTGCATGACGTTGTATCCGAGCATCTCGCATGCTCCGCGCACGGCATCCTTCACAGGTACCGATTCCTCTTCTATCGTCATGTCGACATGAGCTTGTCCTGCAAGCTCGTTGAGCGTACTCGCCAATCCTCCCCTCGTGGGATCGCGGAAGACGCGCGTGTGGGGCGCTGCTTCAAGTACACGCGCGATGAGATGGTTCAACGGCGCGGCGTCGCTTTGTATGTCGGCGCTGAATCCAAGGTTTTCACGACAGCTCATGATCGTGATACCATGATCGCCGAGCGTACCGCTGACCAGGATCGAATCTCCAGGCTGAATGCGGGCGCCACCGAGCTCGATTCCTTCATCTATCAACCCGATACCGCTCGTGTTGATGAACACGCCATCACCATGGCCTTTGTTAACCACTTTGGTATCACCCGTCACGATGACCACGCCCGCCTCGCGTGCGGCCTGCGCCATGCTTTGGCAAATGCGGCGCAGATCCTCAATAGGATAACCTTCTTCTAATATGAACCCACAGCTTAGATATAGCGGCTTTGCACCGCTTGTTGCCACGTCGTTCACGGTTCCGCATACGGCCAAACGTCCGATATCGCCACCTGGGAAGAAATGGGGCGTGACGACGAAGCTGTCGGTCGAGAACGCCAGGCGCTGTCCGGGGGCAGGAACGGGCAGGACGGCGGCATCATCGCCTTTAAGCAGATAATCATCCCCATAGGCAGCGAAGAACACTTCGTCGATAATGCGTTTCATCATGATTCCGCCACTGCCATGGCCAAGCATGACCGTCGTATCCATGATCAGGCTCCCCTAGATGTGTCCACCGGTGGTTGTAACAACCAGCTTTCCGTTTTTGACGCCCTTGGTGCCCAAGATCAGATTCGCGATATCTTGGACCAGGCCCGTTTCGCCGCGCAGCACGATGACCTCGAGGCAATTGTGCGCATCGAGATGAACGTGCATGGACGAGATGATGTATTCGAAATAATCATGCTGAATGGCATGCAGCTTTTCCTGAAGGTCGCTTGAGTGATGGTTGAAGGTTATCGTTAACGTACCGAGAACCTCGGTTCCAGGAATCGCGCAATCCTCCTCCACGAGGGCATCGCGAACAAGGTCGCGCACAACCTCGCTACGGTTTTTAGCCAAACCACGACGAGCGACCAAGCTATCGAAGCGAATCAGTAGGTCCTCGGGCATAGCCACCGAGAACCGCATCAGCTCATTACTCATGCTACACCAAATTCACCGTCACGCCGGCTGCCGCTTCGGCATCGTCTTCCAAGGCGTCCTTTGCATCGTCAAGCAAAGCACGCACGTCATCGAGCAGGGCTTGCGCTTCATGCAGTTTGTCGGACACGTTCTGGAAGCTCGCGTCTTCGGCTTGATGAGCCAGCGTATGCGTCCAGCGACGCTCTAATTTGATATGGTCGCTGATCTGATCGATCATCTGCTCGAATTGTCCCGTGTTCACTCCATTGGTGCACATGGCAACTACTCCCTTCTAGAAGCCGTTTGTTGTTTGCTATTATGATAGGAAACCGACCGCATGAACAGACGCATTAAGGAGCGGTGTGAATAATTCCGCAAATAGTAACATGTATTATCATGCCATTGACAGGGCATGGACCTTATACGCACACCGTTTGGACGGCAATCGCGATGGTTTCATATGCGTCGTTGGCAATAATGATCTTTCCGGAGTGGCACGAAACGCCCTTGAAGCGTCCATGGAAAAACTTGGCTACGGCTCTCGCGCGTGCACGTTCATCGCTCTTGTCGACGCATCAGCGGAGGCAGGCGCGCCCCTTTCGGCGCAACAACTGCTCGAGCTTATAGAGCTTCTCGATCCGGCGATTCTTATCGCAGCCGATGAAGAATCCGCACGCGCTCTTAGCGAGGCGTTCCGTACGAAAATACCCTTGTTCGATCTTTCGCATATAGCAGGGCGAGCCACTGTGGCATTTTCTTCGTTTCAGGGGATGCTGGACTTAATGCCGGACAAACAGAAGGCGTGGGCAACCCTCAAACGCTTAGCACGCTAGTCCTGGATGAGCTTGGAGAAATCCTCGATATAGTTATGGTGCACGCATGCAAGCACGGTGTCTCCATGGTATAGGACCGAATCCATACCGGGAATGGAGTTCGCCGAACCATCAGAGCGCTCGAACGCGATGATGCGAACATCGTGGTCATGTTCGATATCGGCTACTCGGATGCTGTGCCTATCCGTCCAGCTCAAATCGAGGGAGAATCGGAGCACTTCGTAATCACCGAATGTGTCCAGATGAGATCCGCGACCCGAGATGATTTTCGAGAAAACCTCTTCTGCAACAAGCGAGGTGCCGCACACATAATCCATGCCGAGTTGCATGTAGGCACGTTCGTGATCGGGGTTGTAGAGGCGTACGATGACGTGCTCCACGCCGAACAGACGCTCGGCGACTTCGGCAATCATCAGATTCGTATTGTCGGATTGCGTGACTGCGGCTACAACATCGCAGTCCAGCACGCCCGCCTTACGAAGGGTTGCCTCATCAAAACCCGTGCCCGTGATTATCGAGCCATTGAAATTACGGCCGAGATTCGTGAAAGATTCGGGGTCCCTGTCGACGACGCTGACGTTATCGCCATTATCGGAAAGCATGCTTGCGAGCTGCGAACCGACTCGTCCACACCCGACAACGATTACATTGCTCAAGATAGCCCCCTATACGCTCCGCGAACGCAAGATTAGATGCGGGACATTTCAGATAAGGTATTGGAGAACCAGTTGGAATAATTCGGCGGACAATACTTCTGTGCGGCCCACACGGAAATGGTATATCCATAGCCGGATGCCAAACCGGCGACGTGAGCATTGATGGCATCCTCCCAACAAGAGAAACTCGAAGAGCCCCAACCCCACGCGTTATACGGCAGGAAGCAATTCGCGCCCTTAGAGCTCTCGGTATTGGAGATGGCAGGCGACCAGCGAGGATCAACACCGTTCTCCCATGCAGCAGCCGCGAAGGTCACACCCTGACCTGCAAGAGGCGAACCGGAAAGGTACGCATCGATGCGCTCTGCCCACTCTTCGATGAACGCGGTCTTGCCGATGCTCCAATCAACGTCGGAAAGTGCGCTTAAGCCTTCAGCGGCAGATTGCGCCTTCGCCGCTTCGGCTGCGGCAATGCGCTCCTGCTCGGCTATGCGAGCAGCTTCCTCGGCAGCACGACGCTCGGCTTCCTTCTTTTCGATAATGGACTGCACGCCATGCGAGATACTGCGTGTAGTG
The DNA here is from genome assembly GCA_015062605.1 of Eggerthellaceae bacterium. Lineage (GTDB taxonomy): Bacteria > Actinomycetota > Coriobacteriia > Coriobacteriales > Eggerthellaceae > SIG42. The sequence goes on from SUUI01000005.1 coordinate 91,302, forward strand.
GCTTTCGTCAAAGAGATCGATTCCGAAATGCTCGCTTCCTCGCTCTTCTGCTGCACGGGACGAGCAAGGACCGCAACGGAAGAAGTCGTTGAGACCTGCGCATCACCGATGCCGAACGTGGTGCTTTCGGAACCTGCATGCGCGGAAACGGAATTGAACAACAAAATGCAACCCAGCGCTACCGCCAGGCACACTGCGCATGCGATAGCGACTACCGCGCTGACATGCGATTTTGTTTGTTCGCGCTCTGCCAAGCTCCCCCGCTTCCACAAAAGGAACGAAAACACATTTAAGCCGCGCATTGCTGCGGCTGACAGCGTGGGGAGTTTAGAGTAGAGATGCTGCCAAAATGGCTGAAATGTTGGTTCCGTTATTGTAGCGTAGTTGGCGCGCTAAAGGCAAAAAATCCAAAATCTTTTTTACGTTTTTGCAACCTTCCACGAATGATCATCGTCAAGAGTGACCGTTTACGGACGCATCGGGTACGCCTAGCCGCCCAAAAACCCAGAAAACGAGTTTTCTCCACCTCTTTTTTTGGTTATCAGGATGCTTTTAGCCTCCCCGCAGTGCCCAGCTTCCTGTGTTAGTGCGCCTCGAAACGCCACTTCGTGGAGATTCCGATGGCAAACCGTAGGTTTTACGTGGGAATTGCATAGAGTGAGAGCTCCAAAACGCACAAGTATGGCAAGATAAGATTTTGAAGTGTTGTATCGTTCAGAGGAATGGGTATGGGACTTTTCTCAAAATTCGAAGATAAAATGGAAGACGCGTTCGACAACGCAGCAGAAAAAATGTTCGACGTACCGATATCTCCTGTTCAAATCGCTAAAAAAGCCGAAAAGCAAATGAAGCGCGAGCGGATGGTCGGTGCGGGGAAGCAATATGCTCCCACCTTGTACACGGTCTTGGTCAACCCCGACGATGATGAGCGCTTCTTCGGCTATTACCCGACGCTTGCCGGCGAAACCGAAACCTACCTTGCCGCAAAAGCAGCGGATGCAGGACTGATTACCGATGGAGCGCCTCTTGTCCGCTTCATCGTCGACAACGATCTGCGTCGCGGAAAATTCGAGGTCATAGCGGAAATCGTCGCCGCACCCATCGTCGAACAGCTTCGCAAGGAAGAATACGAGCGCTACGGTATTCCCCTTCCCCAGGCGAAATCCGGCGCAGCGGGACAGGCTCCCGCTCAACAAAAGCAGCCGTTATGGCAAGGCGAGCCTGCTCCGGCAGCCCCAGTTGGCAAGGCTCCCATAGATGCATCGCAAGCGCGCTTGATCGAGATGGCAACAAACCAAACGTTCCTGCTTTTGGAAGACAAGCCCTCCATTACCATCGGCCGCGACACCACGAACGACATCATCGTGAACGACATCAACGCCAGCCGTCAACATGCCGAGCTGCGCCTCGAGCCGCAGGGCTTCTGGTCGATTACCGACCTTAAGTCGACCAACGGAACCTTCGTGAACGGTTGCGAGATAAGCGCCTGCGCTCTAAGCGACGGCGACAGCATCACCATTGGACTGAGCAACTTCGTTTTCCGCTTTGCATAACGAGCACAGAACGGCAAGATAATGATTGATATCGCTCTGCTAATCGGCCGCCTTTTACTCGTCGCCCTTCTCTATCTTTTCCTGTTTGCCATCATGAAAACGGGAATCGGCCTCGTTAAAGGCCAGCGCGCGAAAGAGAAGGCGTGGACAATCTCCGTTGAGCAAGGTCCCAAGGAACTGCGCGGCGTCTCCATCGGCGTCAACGGTCCAGTCATCGTCGGTCGCAGTCCCGGTGCCGACATCGTCATCGCAGCGAGCTATGTTTCTGGCCGTCACGCACGTTTCACGCTCATGGGCCAGGATTTGTTTGTGGAAGACCTTAACTCCACGAATGGCACGGCAGTCAACGGCCGCCGCATCACCAGCCCTGTCGCTCTTCGCGACCGCGATGTCGTCAACGTCGGCGACGTCTCGATTCGAGTCAGGTTCGCCTAGTGGCCCAGCATATCGAAAGAACACACTCTTCCAGCAGGATCAGATTCGGAAGCTGCACGCATGTCGGTTGCGTTCGCGATCACAATGAGGACAGCTTGCTTGCTTCTGCTCCCCTGTTTGCCGTCGCAGACGGCATGGGAGGACATGAAGGCGGCGAGATCGCTTCAGAAATCGCCATCCAAACGCTTCGTCAGCATGCACCTCGTACACCCGATGCCCAAGCACTCGGCGCAGTCATCGAGGATGCGAACATGGAGATCATCAAAGCGGCGCAAGATGGGCGCGGGCGAGAAGGCATGGGCACCACCATGACTGCAGCCATTCTCAAAGACACCCGGCTCGTCATCGCACAAGTAGGGGACTCGCGTGCATACCTTCTCAGCCAGGGAACGCTCCATAAGCTCACACGCGATCACAGCCTGATGGCCGACATGATCGATTCGGGACAAATCACACCCGAGGAGGCGCGCATCCACCCCAATCGATCGGTCATCACGCGAGCACTTGGCAGCAGTCTGTATACGCAGCCGGACCTATACGAGCTGAACGTGCAAGACAACGATCGGTTGCTATTATGCTCCGATGGCTTGTCGAGCGTTGTTGAGCGATCCGCTATAGAACGGACGCTCACCCGCTACGATGACCCGCAGATATGTGCTGAGCAGCTTATCCAAGAGGCGCTCGATGCGGGAGGCCCCGACAATATCACCGCCATCGTCATAGACATCGGTTCGGACTCCTCGCATCATGATCGTGCCCAAAAAAAGTCGCGGCGTACGGCGATCATCGTGTTCCTCGCCTTTATCCTCGTGCTTGCAGGAGCAGGGTTTGGCGTATACGCATGGATCGACAACTCCGCATACCTCGCAGACAACGAAGGCAAGGTTGCCATTTACAAGGGCGTGAACGGAGAGTTGTTCGGATATAGATTCGACCATCTCGAACGCGTCACAACCATAAACACGCACGATCTCGCCCCCGGCGTTGCCGCACGCCTCTCCGGCGAAGGCATCAAGGTCAACGGCCTCGATGCAGCTGAGAACCTGGTAGCGACTTACGAGAAAGAGATAGAGAACAAGAAGAACAACGTTGTCAGCTCGGGAGCTCAATCCTCCTCGGATAGTGCGAGCGGCGCGTCTTCCGTCACCGAGGATGCCTCATGACACGCCGCACGCAGGAACTGCTGCTGCTTTGCGCGGCGGCCCCTATCGTCATCCTCATGTTCGTCATGCTCGCAATAACACAAGGCAGCGAACTTGGCATCCGCACGTTCGCTGTCCCTGTGGGCATATTCGCGGCCTTCATATTGGCTCATGTTTCAATTCGCTATCTCGCACCTGGAGCTGACCCCGCGATCCTTCCAATCGCCTTTGCATTGTCGGGAATAGGCATTGCCTTCATCACGCGTCTTGCACCCGAGCTAGCGGCACGTCAGGTGCTTTGGTTCTTCGTCAGCGTCGTCTGCATGATCATCGTTCTTGCCGTCGTGCGCAATCTGGATAAACTCGCGTCATATAAATACACCCTCATGCTCGTCGGTCTCGTGCTTTTGCTTGCGCCGATGATCCCGTTCCTCGGTCAGGAGATCTACGGAAGCCGTATTTGGATCTCGATCGGCCCTGCCTCGTTCCAACCAGGCGAGGTGGCGAAGATAGCCATTGTCCTTTTCTTAGCCTCGTATCTATCGCAAAACCGCGAGATGCTTTCGGTGTTCACATGGAAGGTCGGCCCCTTTCGCCTTCCTGACATCCGCACACTGCTCCCCTTGCTCGTCATGTGGGGCATTTCCATGGTCATCGTCATCTTCGAGAAAGACCTCGGAAGCGCGCTGGTCTTCTTCCTCGTGTTCTTGTCCATGCTATACATCGCTTCGGGAAAGAACTCGTATCTGCTCATCGCGTTTGTTCTGGCGACCATCGCGGCAATCGTTCTGTATTCTTCGTTCTCGCATGTACAGGTGCGCGTGCAGACATGGCTCGACCCCTTTGAAGACCCCACGGGTACCGGCTATCAGCTCGTACAAGCGCTTTACAGCATGGCCGATGGAGGCCTTGTCGGCGTCGGCATCGGAAAAGGGCTCTCGACGCTCATCCCTGTCGTTGAAAGCGACTTCATCTTCGCTGCCATCGCTGAGGAGATGGGTTTACTGGGCGGCGGTGCCGTTCTGCTTTTGTATCTATGCTTCGCTATCAGGGGTTATGTCACTGCTTCCCGTGCTCGCACCGATGTTAGCTCGCTTGCTGCAGCCGGCCTGACAACGACAATCGTCTTGCAGGCATTCATCATCGTAGGAGGCGTAACGAAGCTCATTCCCCTCACTGGCCTGACGCTTCCTTTCGTAAGCCAGGGCGGTTCATCGCTTCTTGCCGGTTTCATCTCGCTCGCTCTGCTCTTACGCATCGGCGACCAAGCAACCGGCATTGAGACTGAGATGCGCGTCGTCGATGCCTCCGCGCACCCGAACAGCGTGCTCGGGCGCATTTCGCTCGGCAAGCGCCTGACCCGCACCATGATCGTGTTCTCGCTGCTGTTCGCTGCCTTGGTTGCCAACCTGACCTACATCATGATCATCCGCGCAGACTACTACCAGAACCTTCCAGGAAACAATCACACGCTGATTCATGAGCAGGAAAACGAGCGCGGCACTATCTCGACTTACGACGGCGTAGTGCTCGCACGCAGCGTTATGACCGATTCGGGCATCTATGTTAGGGAGTACCCTTCGGGTGATCTGGCGAGCCACGTAGTTGGATATGCATCCATGCAGTACGGCACGAGCGGTATAGAAAACGCCTACAACGATGTGCTGAAGGGCAAGGCAAGCTTCGCCAGCTGGGATGACGCAATCGACTCCCTGAGCGGTTCGGGCACTTCCGGAAACGACGTTACGCTCACCATCAACTCCACTATCCAACAAGCAGCCCAGGATGCCTTAGAGGGTCGCACGGGCGCGTGCATCGTGCTCGACCCGAACACCGGTGCCACGCTTGCCCTAGCAAGCGGACCAACGTATAACGCAGCGGATGCAACGGATATCCTCGAGAAAAGCACCCAAGAAACCGGTTCTGCCGATTCCTCTTTATTCAACCGCGCCACACAGGCTCTCTACGCGCCTGGTTCGACCTTTAAGATCGTCACGCTTGCGATTGCCTTGGAAAACGACATCGCGGCCGAAGACACGATGTTCGACTCGCCCGGTTCTATGGATATCGGCGGAGCGGAGGTTTCTAACTTCGATTACGTCGGTTATGGCGCGATAACCCTCGCTGAAGCTACCGAGGTCTCATCCAACACCGTATACGGACAGCTGGGTGTTGAAATCGGCCACGAGCTACTTGTGAAGGGCGCAGAGAAATTCCTGTTCGGCGCCGATGTCGAATACGATCTGCCTCTTGTGACCTCGCTTATGCCCAGGGCGAGCGAGATGACGCAATGGGAGACCGCATGGGCGGCGGCAGGCATGCCCGTCGGATCGCACCCGAGCCCGGCAGGTCCGCAGGTGACGGTTCTCGAGATGGCGCTCATCGGATGCGCCGTTTCCAATAACGGCACCATCATGACGCCCTATCTGGTCGACAGCGTCAGCAACAGCAACGGCGAGCCAAGCTACACAGCGCAAAGCACCGTGCTCACGCAAGCGATGAGCAGCCAGACGGCGAACCGCGTGAAAGAGGTTCTCCGCGGAGTCGTCGAACGAGGAACGGGCTATGCTGCGCAAATCGACGGTGCTGACGTATTCGGCAAGACCGGTACTGCGGAAAAGGACGATGGCAATGAAAACGTCTGGTTCGTGGGAACCGCGAGCGTTGACGGCCATAGCATCACGATTGCCATCGTCATTGAGGATGGAGAAAGCGGAGAGGCTGCCGAAAAGGCAGAAAAAGTATTAAGAACGGCACTTGAGGTGCAAGGATTGCTCTAAAAGGAGTATCCTGTAAAATGTATGCGCGCCATGCGCGTGGTACAACATGGTGTATAAGGAGAGAGCGTGAACGATTCAATGATCGGCAAGTTGATTGCCAGTCGCTATCAGATAACCGAAAGGCTCGGCATCGGCGGAATGGCCGAAGTCTTCAAGGCTCAGGATATCGTTTTGGGTCGCACCGTCGCTCTCAAGATCATGCTTCCCCAATACGCCGCCGATCCCGAATTCACGCAGCGCTTCCGTCAAGAGGCTGCGTCCGCTGCCAACTTGCAGAATCCCTACATCGTCAACATCTATGATTGGGGCCAAGATGACGGTACGTATTTCATCGTCATGGAATATGTCCGCGGCAGCGACCTGAAGGAATGCATCAAGCAGCGTGGAGCCATCAACCAACGCAAGGTCGCAGAAATCGGCATGCAGGTTTGCCAGGCTCTCACCGCAGCGCATCACCTCGATATCGTGCATCGGGACATCAAGCCGCAAAACATCATGATCCAGCCAGATGGCAATGTGAAGGTCATGGATTTCGGCATCGCACGTGCCAAGAACTCCGTCAAGACGCAAACGTCTTCTGTTTTGGGAACGGCTCACTATATCTCGCCTGAGCAAGCGCAGGGCAAAGAGCTCACCTTCACAAGCGATATCTATTCGCTCGGCATCGTCATGTATGAGGCCGCGACCGGAACATTGCCCTTCGATGGTCCTGATGCCGTGAGCGTCGCCCTCAAGCAAGTCAACGAGCAGCCGCAGCCTTTGCGTCAACGCAAGGCCGATATCGATCCTGCTTTCGAGGCGATCGTCTTAAAGGCCATCAGCAAGGACCCTCGCAATCGCTTCGAGACCGCAAGCGACATGCGCACAGCGCTCAACGACTATCTGATGGGACGCCAAGTTCGCGGATTAGGCTCGTTCAGCACTGCAGCAACATCCGTCATCTCGACTGTCGGCCCTGACGGAGGAGCCGTCAGCACTCTTGATAAAACGGCGGTTATGACGAATGGATTCATCAACGGAAACGGAACCGTCAGGCAAACCACCGGTTCGCAAGAGCGCATCTTCAAGGGTACTCAGCAAACCGAAGAGCCTAAGAAAAACCGCAAGAAGGTGTTCGCCATAGCCGCGATAGTCATTGCCGCCATCGCGATCGCATTCGCCTTGATCTTCGTGATAGGCAACTCTCGCGAGGAGACCTTCCCCGTTCCCAATGTTACTGGCAAAACATATGAGGAAGCCGTCGTCGTCTTGCAAGACGCCGGTTTCTCCGTCGGCAAGACCACCAAAGACAACAGCGAGACCATCGCAGAAGGATATGTCATCAGCCAAGATCCTTCTGGAAACAGCAACGCTCCGAAGAGCAAGAAAATCAATCTCGTTGTCTCAATGGGCCCCGGAAAGGTCGAGGTGCCCGATTTGACCAACATGACCGCAACGGAAGCGCAGGCCGCTCTCGAGAAGGTCGGTTTGAAGGCGAAAGCTGGCGAAGCGAAATATTCTTCCGAGGTGAAGGTGAATCACATCATAAGCCAGAGCCCCGAAGCGAAGGCCACCGTAGAAAAGGGTTCTGAAGTCACATACGTGCTGTCCCTTGGCGAGGAGAACATCGAGATTCCCTACGTGGTCGGCATGGGCGAAGATGCAGCATGGAATTCACTACAAGGCGCTGGCTTCTCAGTTCATTCGACGACCGAATACAGCTCAAGTGTTGAGAAGGGCGTCGTTATCAGCCAATATCCTACTGGAAGCGCCGTAAAAGGAAGCAGTGTAAGCATCGTCGTGAGCAATGGGCCTGAGCCGTCACCCGAGCCAGAGCCTACGCCGACGCCAGAGCCCGAGCCAGGACCCGACCCCACACCGGGCCCCACTCCGCAGCCTGAGAACTCCTAAGGCCTCGCCGGCAAATAGCATGCATGATACCGCACGAAGTGCGCTACAATATGCGCATTGCGCATGCGCCCCTGTAGCTCAGCGGATAGAGCGTCGGTTTCCTAAACCGTGCGTCGGAGGTTCGAGTCCTCTCAGGGGCGCCATCTTTTTTTATGCAGCATAAAAGCAAGGAGCACAACCCTGTTGCGAGTTGTGCTCCTTTTTCGTTTCACTGTTTTTTTCGTGCTACTGCCCGTCTCCTGTCCATGGCTTGAATGGCGCATAGTCCAGTCCGAACTGCGAAAGAATCTTCCCGATAATATGATCGACTTGATCTTCCGTCGTCGGATAATCGCTGTAGAACGTGAGCATTGGCGGGATGATGACGCATCCGTTATCGGCAGCCTGATACAGATTGCGGATATGAGATTTGGAAAGCGGCATCTCACGCGGAACCAGCACGACCTTCCTACCTTCTTTCAGACATACGTCCGCCGCCCGTGTCAAAAGGTTGTCACCATAGCTGTTCGCAATCGAAGAAAGGCTCTTCATGCTGCACGGAATCACAATCATGCCGTCTGTTTTGTACGAGCCGCTCGAGATACACGCTGCCAGATCCTTGTCATCGAACGTACGGTCGGCAAGCCGTTCGTATTCTTCGAACGCCCCAGCATTCTCGCTGCGTATCGTTGTCTTCGCACCTTCGCTGATGACAAGATAGGTCTCGACATCATCAAACGCCTTCAAGGCCTCCAAAAGGCGCAGCCCCATGCATGCCCCGGTCGCCCCGCTTATGCCTACGATAAGACGCATGAACGTTTCTCCTTAGCTTCGATTTAGAAGATTCCCATGTCACCGAACTTCTCGCGGACACGTGCCTCAAGCTCTTCGGACGGCCACACAACTGGCGGGAAGTCTCCCCTGATGACGCGATCATATGGAATCGTCGCACGAATGATTGCACGGCTTGACTCGATGACGCCCGTCTTCTTCACCTCAGGACGCAACGCGGGATCAAGCGGCGTCGTCGTCGTGCAGCGGATGATATCGATATCCTCTATCGGGTTGACGCGCGTGCACAAAGCCCAATTCACTTGGTCGGCATCGGTCGGGTCGATATCGTCATCGACGACGATGCTCCATTTGTTCAGGATGTTGCCTGCATAGCTGAACGCCGCAGCGCATGCTGCTTGGCTTGCATGACCGGGCAGGCATTGCTTGATCGACGTTACCAGCCACATACGTCCGCCGCCGGTTTCGCTATCCCACACGCATTGCACGCCGGGGACTCCCGCTTTCTTGAGCGCAACCATAACCGCCGCACTGCGCGTAACGGCCTGAGAATAGCTGAAGTCATGCGGTGGCTTGCAGGGCGGGCAGCCCAAAAGGACGGGGTCGTTGCGATAATAGAGCGCCTCGACTTCCATGTAATACTCGTTTTCGGTTTCGCCGCGGCCATAGTAGCCCGTGAACTCGCCGAAGGGACCTTCCTTCTGGCGCCTGTCGGGATACACATAGCCCTCAAGGACGATTTCGCTTTCGGCTGGGAACGGCAGACCGGTGATCTTGCCCTTCACCATAGGAACCTTCGTGTTCATAAGCGACCCGACAACCGCGAACTCGCTGACATCCTCGTCCACATCCGTCGAACCAAGCATGAAGAACGCAGGATGTGCGCCCATAACCATGATCGTCGGGCATCCCTCACCGCGAGCCCAGTACTTGTTGCGAATGGTGTGGCCATGATGGCCTGGGCCTATGAAATTGCCGACTTCGCGTTTATTCATCTTCATGACGCGATAGCAGCCGGCATTCGTATGTCCATTTTCAGGATCGACGTGCACCTGGAAGATACCAGTCCCGATGTATGGACCTCCGTCCATCTCATGCCATGTAGGCACGGGAAGGATATCGAGGTCGACATCATCGCCGAATACCTGGTTCTCGAAAATCGGGCCGTCTTCGACGATCTCGTAATCGAATTCGCTCAGGCGCTTTTCGGCCTCTTCAAGCTTGCCTGCCATCGCGCGGACAAGCTCCTTGTTGCTGTATTCGCCCTCAAGACCGACAGTCAACGCCATGCTTTTGCTTGCGGAAAGAGCACCGGTCAAGACGCGGAAGCCCGACTCGTATCCCTCGAAATTATCGAAAAGGAGCGCAGGTCCGTAGGCGTGCCTTGTTAGGTCGGAAATGCAGCCTACCTCATACATCGGGTCTGCCCCATCGACGCGCTTGAGTTCTCCCGCCTGATCCATTTTGTCTAACCATGCGCGCAAGTCGTAAACGCTCATCCTGACGCTCCTCCCGTGTTTTTCAACTCGAAACGATATCTGTTATCTATTACCAAAGAACACTGTTTCATATTACCTGTTTTCCTGCGTTGCGGCTATTCGAATAATAATAAGAACGACCGCGATAACGCGGTCGTACCATAGAATCGAATCAATAGCTTGAGCAGGCTGCTTGCCCTATTCACTGAAAAGCGGTGTAGAGAAATAGCGCTCACCTGTATCCGGCAGCACGGTAACGACCGTTTTGCCAGGACCCAACTTACGTGCCAAGCGCTTTGCCGCCGCGACATTAGTGCCAGACGAAACCCCGCATAAAAGGCCTTCTTCGCGTGCGAGGGCGCGAGCTGTCTCAAGCGCCTCTTCATCGCTGACGATGCAGATGTCGCTGTAGATCTCCTGATCGAGGATAGCGGGAATCAAGCCATCGCCGATGCCCATCTGAAGATGCGTCCCTATGCCTCCGCCTGAGAGAATCGCCGCATTCTCAGGTTCCACTGCCCAGATCTCGATGTCGGGGTACAGGCGCTTCAACGTTTGTCCGATACCCGAAATCGTTCCACCAGTGCCGATACCGCTTACGAAGCCATGGATATGGCATCCTGCATCTTCCGCGATTTCCAGGGCGGTATGGTTGCGATGCGTGCGCAGGTTGTCGATGTTCTCGAACTGCTGGGGAACATACACACGCGGGTCTTCCTCTGCCATTTTCTCGGCGATTTTGATGCACTCGTCGATAGCTTTGCCGATGTCGCCTTCGTCGTGCACGATGACAACTTCCGCACCGTATTGCTTCACGAGCTTACGACGCTCTTCCGATACCGAATCGGGCATGATGATACGGGCCTTAAGGCCTTTTACAGCACACACAAGCGCAAGGCCGATGCCTTGATTGCCGCTGGTCGGTTCGACGATGATGCTGTCGGGGCCGAGCTCTCCCCTTTTTTCCGCCTCCTCGAGCATCATGGCGGCAACGCGCGTCTTCACGGATCCGCCAATGCAGACGCCCTCGTATTTCACGAGGATCTGAGCCATATCCGGCTCAACTATTTTTTTCAAACGGACAAGAGGAGTGTGGCCTAATGCTTGCAGGACGTTATCGTAAATCATTGGTTCTTCTTTTTCTTCTCTTTAATCGCCTTTACGCCCGCATTTGTTTTGCTAGAACCGCTTGACACTTTCGTCTTCTTGTACGTTTGCTTCTTCTCGGGTTCAGGCTCCCTAGGAGATTCTTTGGGCTGGTCTTCGGAAACGGTGTGATAAGCGATTATCGAAACGATATACGGAATGACAAGCACCACGACGATGGTTACAACCCACATCACAACGAACGTCATGATCTCGGTCGGATTAAACATGAACCATAAGCCATAGAAGCTCGAGCAGAAGCCGGCTAAGATGAACAGGAGGCCGGAGGTGGTTTGCGTGATCCTCCAGTTATTCTCGCCACCCATAGCGTATGGGGTACGGTATCCATAACGCCAATTGCGGTAAACCCTGAGGAACGACACTCCGATGCACATGAAAATGATACCTAAGACGAAGAACACGATATCGTTCTGGACTTCCCTCATATTGAGCGAATAGGTGTACCACGTACCGCACATGGTAAACGACATCATGCAAGGAAGCCATGTAACAATGTACATGAGTTTGTCGTTGACGTTGTTGAACTTCTCGCGGTTACGGCCGACATAGGCAGCGAGTATCGTAAGGGCGAACGTCAAAAGCGGGAAAATAACAACGCCGAATATCTTGTTGATGGTATCAAGCGGCTCATAGGTGTCGGCAGTGACGCTCGAAATCAGAGGGTCGGGCAACTGATTCCACAATACGATGCCCACAATGCCGGGAATCAAGCAAAGCGTGAGCGTAAAAGCCATCGTAAGTTTGCCAAACAGTCTCATTTCGGTTGGACTATTAGCATTAAGCGATTTCACGATACTAGACCTTTCGATTCGAAGCGCCCCTCTATTAAATGAATCACACAGGCGCATTCAAATAATTCATTTTTAAACAAGCCTTCTGATTGTAGCAGAATCCGTACATTATTCCTAGAAGGGAAACGACCTATCTCAATGCGTGTGGTTTCCCCCTCTTGAATCTCTTAATACTCCTACAAGCAAACGTGTGCCACGGAAAGCAAATACTTGTCATGCACCTTTCCAGAAAACGTCACAAAAAGAGGGTCCGCCGAAGCGGACCCTCCCCATAGGTGAAGTCGGGCTTGGCCTTACGCCTGCTCTGCCGTGGTCA
>SUUI01000006.1 GCA_015062605.1 Eggerthellaceae bacterium
GAAGGCATTCTTGCGCCCGACCGTCAACGAGCAGACCGTCCACGCCGAGCATGCATGGTGGTTCCCGGAGGAGGACGGTGCGGAGCCGAATCTGTTCGGCACATTCAAGAGCAATCCGAATAACGTGACCCGCCAGTTCGAAATCGGCCAAGGCGGCGTAGGCTCATCGATCAAGTCGATGATCTGCAAGATCTACCCGTACAAGGAAGGCGACGAGATGCCTGAGGATGTCGTCGCCCGCGGCGGCTGGAACAAGATCATCCCCGGTCAAGCATAAACGTGCTCGCTTCGATGTTATCGACACGGTGAGAAGAGAGGAGCTCATCATGAAAGGCATCCTTGTCAATTACGAATACTGCACGAACTGCCACAGCTGCGAGGTCGCCTGCAAGAAGTACCTTGAGCTGCCCAAGGGCGAGTTCGGCATCAAGGTCAGCGAAGTCGGCCCGTTCGAGTACAGCGCGGCCGAAAAGGGCCCGGGCAAGTGGGAGTGGTGCTTCATCCCGGCCCTGACCAAGGCCTGCAACATGTGCGAGGACCGCGTCGCAAAGGGCAAGTTCCCGATGTGCGTCCAGCACTGCCAGGCGTGGTGCATGTACTACGGCGAGGTCGAGGACCTCGTGAAGAAGATCGACGGCAAGACCCGCTGGGCTCTTTTGACCACGGCAGAGCAGGCGTAAGGCCATGAACAGCACCGGGCCTTATCCTTGCGCGATAAGGTCCGGTCGGGTATCGTTCGTTTGGCTGAACGGTTACCATTGTTCAGATAGTTTTTTACCGAATCAAGCACCATCTCCAATGCACTGAAAGGAACCCGCATGACTTCATTTTGGAATCGCGGCATGGGAGAGAACAAGCGCCGCTGGTATCCGTTCTTAGGCGCTATTGTCGGCGCGTCGTGCGCCTTGAGCATGACATGGAGCATGTACTACCCGCTCCTCATGACGAAATTCGCCATGGCCGAAGTCACTCCGTTCGCAATCGGCGCCTCATGCGTCGGCGGCTGCAACATGATCGCCGGACCGCTCATCGGCGGACCTTTGCTCGACCGCAAAGGTCCGAAGCTCACGTTCGGCTTGGCCATCATCATGTTCGGCGTCGCCTTGGCATGCATGTTCCAATTGGATGGAGCGCAAACATGGGATGTCGGACGCATTTGGTGGATCGTTGGCTCATCGTGCGCTGGATTCGGCATCGGCCTTTACTCGTCCTCGATGTCCGCGACGACCTCGAAATGGAATCCCGATAACGTCGGCTGGGCCATCGGCATCGACAATATCGGTCCGTCATTGGCACCGTTTTGGGCTGCGCCCGTAGCCAGCAACATCGTTCCCCAACTTGGCATCGGCCCTGGATTCGCATTGGTCTTCGGCATTGCCATCTGCGGACTGTTCTTCTTCGGCTTCTTGCCGTTCCGCTCACCAGATCCAGGCTGGAAGCCAAAGGATCCTGTAAAGAAGAAAGAGGGAGAAAAGAAATCCCTCGCGCAAGAAGCCAACGAGCGCGATATTCCGCTCTCGCAGGTATTCAGAAGTCCGAAGCTCTACGCCATGTCCGCCATGGTCATCTGCCTGTGCATCGGGTACATGACATTCACAACGAATCTCTCAACCTTCTTCATCGAAGGCCAGAGCTCGTATCTGGGCCAAGCCGCTGCCGTTTCGCTATCCGCGACCGTCATGTCGATCGGTTCTATCGTAAACACATGCGGACGCCCGATTTTTGGAATGCTCACCGATAAACTCCGAAGCCCATGGAAGACGCTTGCCATCATCTACGGGTGCTTCATCGCCGCTCTTGTATTCCTCGCGTTCGTGTACCAGCAACCCGGCATTCTCATCTGCGTTGCAACCGTGGTCATCTACCTCTTCGGCGGCGGTGCCGCACCGGTGCAGATGTCGACGGCGCCTTCGTTATTCGGCACGAAGAACTCCGGCATCCTGATCTCGGTGACATTGATCTCCAACGGCATTGCGTGGATCATAGCTCCCATCATCGGCTCGTCGATCTACGATGCAACGGGCACCTACATGGGCGCCTTATATGTCATGATCGCAGGCGTTTGCGTCAGCTTCATCATCGCCATGACCATGCGCCGGCTCGAAGTAAAGGAAGCAAAGGCGAAAAACACGGAATCTTAAGCGACCTTTTCCTGAAAGAGCATGATTCTGTAGTATCATTCGCTTTGTAGGCGTGCACTAACCACAAGGAGGAGAACATGACACGTAGTAGAATCGTCACTCTGGCACTCGTCGCTGTTGCGATGGTCGCAGCTCTTGCGCTCGTCGTTGGCTGCGGTTCGAGCTCTTCTAAGACGCTCGAGAGCTATTTCAAGGCAAATCAATCAGAGTGGAATAGCGCGGTTCAGCAAATCAAGGAGTCTGGCGGCGACGTGCTCGACGTCGACATGAGCGTTTCCGGCAATAAGATCAGCCAGATCATGACCTATAAGCAGACATTCCCTGCTGAGGCAGTCAGCTCACTGAAGGCAAGCCTCGAAGGCCAGGCCGAGAATCTGAAGAACACGGTTAAGACCCAGATCAAGGCCATGGAGAAGGAGGTCGGCATCTCGGGCATCACATGGTTCTTCGATTACAGGAACGGTGATGGCAAATCGATTTTCTCAATGGAGGTCGATGGCAAGTAGCCTGCCGATCCTATGACCTTTAATGCGAAAGGGGCCGTGCGAAAGCTCGGCCCCTTTTTCATTCTTCAAATCGATTTGAACAGCTAAGCATTACCTTGGAATTTCGGAAGCATCTATAACATCCACGATGAGCGTGCCCGTTGCCCCGTCTTCGTTGCAAGTAACGCCGATGCCGTAATCATCGGGATCTAAATCGAACGTGGTTATGGTGCGGCCGCTCACCTTCTCATCGATGACGACATCGCCTGCGCCATTGATGAGCCGGAGTTGCAGACTCCCCCTTGAGAGTTCGGATTCCAGCGTAAGAACCTGACCTTCCCCAACCACTATGCCGCCCGAAGCCGCTACCGCAGAACCTTTGCCAGCGTCAGATGCCGTCACTTTGTACGCATCCGTCCCATCGATGATCTCGGAGGAAAGCGTTCCCTTGCCTGCACAACCTGCCACAACCAACAGACATGCGAAAGCCGCTGCCATCACTGCGACCAATAATGCTTTTCTCATTTCCCATCCTCCTCGATGGATGCCTTCAAGACGAACTTATCGACTATCGCAGGATGGTTGAAGCCCCAATCCTCCTCGACAGCACGCTCGGTACATACGAATCCGTTCTTCTCGAGCACGCGTTCGGACCCCGCATTCTCGATCATAACGCTTGCCGTTATCGTTGTGATATCGGTCTGGCCAAAGAGATACTCGACCATCAACGCAACGGTCTCGGAAGCGAAGCCCAAACCCCAATATTGCTCCTGCAAACGATTGCCGATGCTTACCTTATGCGCATCGTCGCGCAGGCCATAGAACTCCGCCAAGCCGCAAAACGCCCCATCGTCTTTCTTGCGAATAGCCAAGATGAGCGACTGCTTTTCCTTATAGGGCTCGCCGTAGACGAGTCGTATCGTTTCATATGGATCCTTCTGCTGCATTTCGAACAGGAAGGTAGGCAGATATCGTGACACGTTGGAATTGCCGCTCAGGAGGCGCAATCCCTCAGCATCGTCCTCGATGATCCGATCGAGTACGACGCGTTTCCCCTCAAGATAAGGAATCTCATCGAAGAGCTTCTTAGCGGACTTACCATCTTCCTTGACCATGACACGAAATTCTATTCCGTCACCCGTTCGATCGGGGCATTGGGAAGCTTGTGCCAGCCGTTCATGCCGCCTTTCATGGAAACGACGTTTTCGAAGCCCTGAGACTGAAGATACTGCACCACCTGCTTCGACATAACGCCGCGATAGCAGCTGATAACTAACAAAGTGGAGGGGTCAATCGACGAGAACATGCTTGAATCGAAACCATCTGCAGGATTCGATATTGCGCCTGGGATGTGCCCTACAACGTACGAAGCGCGGTCTCGAATGTCTACGATGACTTGGTCATCCCCTGCTTGTATGCCTGCGAGAACCTCAGCAGGCGTAATCGTTTTTACGAACATCGGGCGCTCCTTCCCCTTTAGACTCCAACCCGATTCCATTGTAATCCAAAAACAAAACGGCGTCCGAAAGGACGCCGTGGAATCGATGGTGGAGTATAGGGGGATCGAACCCCTGACCTCATGGCTGCCAGCATATTTTCCTCGTGGACTGGCAGCTTCCTACATGCCCTGTTTACCCTGTTCAGATGGCATTCTATGGAATAGTGCGGTCACGTGTTGACTGGCGAATGTCACGCAGAATGTCACGCATTTTTAGCTCGATTGACAGATTATTGAAGGCGCTTTGCATTATTTGGACAGGCGCATTTTGAGCATCTGTTCCTTTAGTCGCAAGTCGATTGATAGTTTTGGTGCTGAGAAGCTGCTAATCATTGTTTTACAATACTTGTAAAACTCCTGATGGTTACATAAAATGACTTTATCGAAGCCAAGACAAAGGGGGAAATCATGTTAAAAAAATCGTTGTGGAAGATTGTTTCGCTCGCAGTTATTTCATCACTGGCCCTATTTGCATTAGTCGCATGTGGCGGCGGTTCTTCATCTAATTCATCCGCTCCGAAGATTGACCCAATGAACATGCAGATTGGCAATACGCTTACATACAAGAATCTTGATATTTGTGTTAACGAGGTGGAAACGGGGATAATAACCTACGGCAATAAAGAACTTGTTCGCGTTAACGTCACATACACAAATAAAGGGAAATCCGACCAAAGTTTCAACGTTTACGACTGGAAAGCGGCAGACAATAACGGCGCGTCACGTAGTCAAGCCTTCTATCTCGATGCGGAGAATGAACTTAATTCCGGCAGCTTAATGAGCGGTGGCTCTGTCACTGGAAACATATACTTCGATGCTCCGGTTAGTAAAATCCTCTACTATAACAATATGTTCGATAAGGAAGCCTCTGGCATCTGGAATGTCGGATAGCAAGCTAATATGTCATTTCGACGTAGTAAGGGACTGAAGCGCACTTGCGCGCTATTGTAGTTCTCTGAAGCTCGTTAAGCCAAGAGCACCCGTCAGGTTTCAACTGGCGGGTGCTCTGCGCATCGGACACGTGCGGCCGTGGCTATGAGTCTTTCGGAGAGCCGCACGGCCTTTTCGGATATGTCTAATTCTCGGTCACTCCGAACAGCTTTTGCAGCATGGACGCTGCCTCGTCGGCCGCCATCCAATTCTTGACGTAGATATTGATAACCTCCCTCAAAGAATCGGCCTTGCGCGCTTCCTGGGCGGCGCTGCGATATGACCTATCGCGTGGCAGCTCCAAGTCGTGAGTCTCGGCGTAGCGGTAGCATAGCTGCTGCATCGTCCTATTTCCCGCCGCCTTCCCCCTGTCGATAATCGCCAGAACGTCATCGGCGGTCAGCGGCAAGCCGCACGTGAGCAGACGGTAGTCGCCCTCCACAACATCATCGGGATTCAGTATATCGAGCGTCTTGACTTTAGCCTGCCATTCGTCAATGGCTTCGTTCGCACGCTCCCTAGCAATCCCCGCCTTGTCTCGTGCCTCGAACTTCAGGTGGTCACGCTCGGGAATCAGCTCGGAATGTACGTAGTCGTATGCGTATGCGCCCGAATCAATTTTGCGCTGAACCTTGGCAGCCGCCTCGTTCTTTTCGCATACTTCCTCGGTCGCATCTTTGAGGATGCCATAGACCTTTATAACAAGTTCATCCATTATCAAGCCCTCCTATTCTTCCGATTCTCCGCATAGTAGTCTCTCGACTTCGTCGTAGACCTCTTGTGGTATGTATGTCTGCTCGATTCGCTGAACAGGCACGCCCTCGCATGTGTCACGGATGAAACGAGCCGCTGACACATCGCCCGCACGGGCAGCGTCAATCATGGCTGCCGCGATAGCTTCGCTGTTCGTCATGGTACGCCCATAGAAATCGGTGTAGTCTTGCGACAGAGCAATCTCCAAGGCCGCCCGGATTTGCGCCTTCGCCCTTCTTGCCTCGCCTGAAGCGATGCCTCCCTTGCGCCCGTACTCTCGGGCTTCACTCGGGCTTAGTTTTTTCAAATTGGTGTCGTTCATGCTTACCTCCAAAAAAACGTAGTGTCTGGCGTAGATATACGATTGTGGTGCTCGTAGGCAGTATGCTGGTGCCGAAAAACGAGCTATGCATGGTGCTCTCAGGCAGTATGTAAACGTCATTCCTGCTATCGCATGGTGCTCTCAGGCGGTATCGCATGGTGCTCTGCGGCGGGTGTCATATGGATTCAGTATCCTTCGCGCGCTGCAGCCTCATGTGCGTTGTCAATACGTCGTCAGGCATGGAAAACGATGGACTGCCCCAGTTGTGCCATCGTGCGGACAAGCGGTAGAGGTTGCGCTCGCGGTTCTTATAGCCTGAAATCACACAGTCCACGAGTCCGTGCTCGATAAGAGCCGCCATGTCGCGCTCAAAGCCCCTTTTGTCGCTTGTGGCGTACAGATGATGGCGCTCGGAACGCAGCGCCTTGTTCATGTAGAACAGGCGCTCGTCAGCTCCGTTCTCTGCCGCAGCGCGACCGTGGGATTCCCTCACCGAATAGACGTAAAGCATTTTCTGCCGCGCTGTAAGGTCGTGGAAGGCATCAGAATCGAGCAAGTCGTAGTAGAGCTGCGCGAAGCCCGTCTTGCCTCCTGCACGGCGCTGCCACAGCTTTACGCCTTGCTTCCGCTTACGTGACACAAGAACACCTCACACAAGCCGCTATGAGCGCAGTTGTGCGCTTGCCACATAGGCTTCAAGTTGATTGCGCGTGATGCGCACGCTTCGCCCAATATGGATGCACCCAAGCCGCCCCTCAGAAATCTCTCTGCGAACCGTCTTTTCGCATACGCCAAGAGCATCCGCAGCTCTTGAAATCGACACGAGTTCAGGAAGATTACCGAACAATGGCACGTGCTCCCCTTTTGGCGTTGGCTCGAATCCTGTTAATCCGAACCGTGTTTGTTGCTCTGTTTTCTCGGTCATTCTGATTCCTTTCCGTTCGGTTATTGACCGTATCCTGCGGAAATAGTATACTTTCACTAGACTAGAATCAAGATGAAAGTAATGTAGTCAATTAAAGGGGATTTACTCAGATGAACAAAGATGAACTGAAAGTAGAACAAGGGAAACGGCTTTCACTTGTTCTCGAACAAACCCATACAAGAGGGAAACACTTAGGCGACGTGATAGGAAGAAATCTAAGCGAACAGCAAGTTAGCGCAATGCGTAACGGCAGGGCATCAATGACCAAAAGAACAGCCGAACTCATACACAAAGAATGGCCTGTGTATAGCGTTTCGTGGCTTATGGGCGAAGGGGAAAGAGAATACAGAAACGAAGATGAACGCGAAAAGGCAAAGAGGCACCAATATGTCACTGAATATGGGCAAGCATTTGACGGTGCGGAGCTTATTGCAAACGCCTGCGATTTCAACATCGTACCTTGTGGGGATGATAGCTACATCGTTGCAACGAATAATCAGTTCGCCCACATCGATGGTGATGAGATGTTTGCTCTCGTAAACGAGATTCGAGATTTCGTTCGCTTCAAGCTCTCCCGTATGGTGGAGCAGTCGGAAAGGCGGTAGCACGATGGCACGCACGAAGCAGAGAGAAGTATACGGCAATGGCAGCGTTTGCCCAGAGCGACGAAACGGCGAAACGGTGCGGGATTCTTGGCGGGTCTGCATCGACCTTGGAAAAGACAGCAAGGGAAAGCGCCGCCGCATCACCCGCATAGTCCATGGCTCCCTCGCAGAAGCAAGGAAGGTTTGCAAGGGACTCGTAACGCAGTACGAGCACGTTAACATGGAGGCAGCGCAAGGCACTTTTGCGTCCGTCTGCTCGGCATGGCTCGACATGATGCGTAATGCGAATGTCGCGTCCGCTGACGTTATCAGGCAGTATCAAACATGGCTCGGCTATATGGCCGAATATCTGGGTCAGGCGCGTATCGTGGAAATCAACAAGGCAGACGTAGAGCGCGCTATGACCAACGTAAAAGCGGCTAGAGGCCTCAGCAATACCACGATGAACAAGCTGTTCGCCGTCACAAAGCGCCTTTTCGCCTATGCCGTTGATTCTGATATGGCGGTACGGAACCCCTGCTCCAAGATAACGCCGCCTCGAAAGGATGAAGTCACTACGCGCAAGTCTCTGTCGGTTGAGGAAGCGGCGCTGCTCCGCTCGATTCTCGACCGCGACGAGGCGGCTGCCTATGGGGATTTCGAGGGCAAAGAGGCTAGACAGGCACAGCATGACAACCTTTTCGGACGCTCATGCGTGCGCGGCCTGAGCGGCATTTCTGGCATCGTGGCAATTAGGCTGATGCTCGCAACGGGAATGAGGCGTGGAGAGGCCTGTGGCCTCACGTGGGGGGCTGTAAGCTTCGAGGATGGCCAGATATGTATAAAGCAATCACTAACCGCCCACGTTGACGTGAAAGCGCCTAAAACGAAAGCGGGAATCCGCACGCTGCATGTGGATGCCGATACGATGAACCACCTCAGCAAATGGAAGGATTTCCAAGCGAAGGCGCTGCACATGGTCATGCCTTACGGCTCGGCATTGACCCAGACCGACGAAACCCCCGTCATAATCTCCGATATAGGGGGATGGCTCGACCCTACGAACCTCTCCCGTTGGTGGGGCAAATACCGCAAAAGCATCGGATTCCCCACGCTGAAGATGCACGAGCTGAGGCATACGGCAGCAACTTTGTTGCTAGGGTTCGGCGCTGACGTTAAGACGGTGCAGCGGCGTTTAGGCCATTCCCGCGCCTCAATGACCCTAGACCAATACGCCCATGCGATTCCCGCGAATGACCAAGAAGCGGCTGATTTGCTCGGCGCTCTCCTGTCACAAACACCCAAGAGCGCCCGGGTTTTGAACCTGAATAAAACGGCATAAAATAGACGAATGTCACGCAAAATGTCACGCAACTGCGTGGCAAAGAAAGAGGTCACGGTGCAAATAAGCCCGTGACCTCGTATTTTTCTGGTGGAGTATAGGGGGTTCGAACCCCTGACCTCATGGCTGCCAGCCATGCGCTCTCCCAGCTGAGCTAATACCCCGAAAAACTGCGAAAAACAGTATAACCGAAACTAAAGCACGGTCAAGGAGTTTTCGCAAAAAGCTTTATGCCTCAGGCTTCTCCGAAGCATAGAACGTTGCTTCATCGAACAAATCGGCGATGGACTTGCCATCCTTGAAAGGAAGGTACAAAAACTCGCTGATCGTCGGAACCAATTCGCTGCAATCTACGTAGTGACCCTTATGGTTGAGCTGATCGGTTGCTTGCACGCGCCAGTACCTATCGTTCACATCGGTCAGGTAATACGTTGCGCCATCGACTTCCATATACACGGAGTGATACTTGTGCAAATACGTCGTCAGCTCATCAAAGGATATTGCGAGAGCATCGGCAGCCTTGATTCCCATTTTTTCCTCCTTCGTTCAAGGAATAACGCTAGTTTCATAATATCAAGAAGTACCTCGATATGCACCCACACATTCGAGATTTCAAGACCTTTTTGCTTGCCCCGAGGACAATTAACAAGCACCTATCGAATGGACGCTAACTCCGTGATTCCACAAGTTTGGAAAGCGCGGAGATGAAGCTCGGATCGGTGCCGCAGCATCCGCCGACAACCGTTGCGCCGGCATCGAGGATCTTTTCGAAAGCCTCGATATATTGCTCGACCGTCACGTCATAGGTGGTCTTCCCATCCTTAACCGACGGGAGGCCTGCGTTCGGCTGGGCGAGAATCGGGCAATCGGCGAGTTTCGCCATGCGCTCCACAAGAGCGATCATGTCAATCGGACCAAGCGAGCAATTCATGCCGACCACATCTGCACCGACCTCGCGTAGCCCGGTGACGGCCTGCTCGGGAGTTACACCCATGAAGGTCGCTCCCCCGTTACCGAAGCTCATCGATGCGAAAACAGGTTTATCGCAGATGCTCTTCGCTGCACGGATGGCGAGCTGCGCTTCCCTTAGATCCGTCATGGTCTCGATAAGCACGATATCAACTGGCTCATCATTAATGGCACGGGCGATCTCCTCGAATGCTTCGATGGCATCATCTTCTTCGAGGTCGCCATATGGGTCGAGCAACTCGCCTAAGACGCTCACGTCAGCAGCAACGTATCTCGCACCGGAAGCGCGTGCGCATTCAACACCCGCATGCATGACCTCGGCCACGCTCAAGCCTTCTGGCAATGCGAATCGATTCGTGGAGAACGTATTCGTCGTTATAACCTGGCTTCCCGCTTCAACATATGCCGCATGGATGCCGGTAACGGCATCAGGGTCGCTTAAGCACAAAAGATCGGGTTGCTCGTTCACGCGAGCCAAGCCGAGGCGTTGCACCATCGTGCCCATCGCGCCATCAAAAAGAAGCATGCGCTTGCCACTAAGGACATCGCTTAAATACGCATCCATCGAAAACCTCCTTCAGGATGAGTCTATTCTTCATATTTGCGCAAGAACGCGCGCGTGCGCTCATGCGTGGGATTGTTGATGACCTGTTCGGCCGGACCCTGCTCAACCACATAGCCGCCATCTAAGAAGATGATATGGTCAGCCACATCGCGCGCGAACGCCATTTCATGCGTGACGATGACCATGGTCATATGCTCCGCGGCAAGCTGGCGGATGACCTTCAGTACCTCGATGGTAAGCTCGGGGTCGAGCGCGCTGGTAGGCTCGTCGAAGAACAGGATGTCAGGATTCATTGCAAGCGCGCGGGCAATGGCAACGCGCTGCTGCTGACCGCCGGATAAGTCGCACGGAACATGGTCGGCCTTGTCGGACAGGCCCATCTTGGCCAAAAGCTCGCGGGCCTCGGCTTCGACCTCTTCCCTCTCGCGCTTCTGCACGAGTATCGGGGGTTCGGCGATGTTCTTCAGCACCGTGTAATGCGGGAACAGATTAAAATTCTGGAACACCAAACCGAACCGCGTGCGCGCCTTTGCGAGAACATCCTTTCCTCCGTAGACGGCGTTTCCCGCTGCATCAGGCGAAGCGACGACGAGATCTCCGTATGCAAGCGTACCCCCATCGAGCGTCTCGAGCAGCGTCGCGCAGCGCAGAAGCGTGGACTTGCCGCCGCCGGAGGGACCAATGATGGCGACGACCTCACCGGCATTCACCTCGAGCGTGATGTCCTTCAAAACATCGTTCTTGCCGAACGATTTGCGCGCGTTGAGCAAGCGCAGCAATGGCTCTTTCTTCTGTTCAGCCGTCTCGATTGATTCCTGCATCATTTCCATTTCCTTAGTCATGATAGTAGTCGAGCTTCTTCTCAGTCTTGTTCAGGCCGTATTCGATGATGAGGCAGATAACCCAGTACACGGCTGCCGCAATGATATAAGGCAAGAGAGTAACCTGGCTGTTCGCGATCTGCTTGGCTACGGTGAACATCTCGGCGATGCCCAATACGAACGCAAGCGACGTATCCTTGATGAGCGTGATGATCTCGTTTCCCATAGCGGGAAGGATGCGCTTGATGACCTGCGGCAAGATGATCTTCATGAACGTTTGGGATTTCGAGTAGCCGAGAACCGATGCCGCCTCGTACTGCCCCACAGGGATGCTCTGGATGCCGCTACGGTAAATCTCCGCGAAGTACGCAGCGTAATTGAGAATGAAACCTATGCTGCAAGCCCAGTACTTCCAGTTAACATCGATGGGGATATCAAAAATATAGTAGGGCGCGAACATAAAGAACATCAGCTGCAGCATGAGCGGGGTGCCGCGCATGAAGCTGATGTAAATCTTCGCGATGGAGGATAGGACGCGCAAGCGGCTCATGCGCGCAAGCGCGATGAGCACGCCTAGAGGAAGGCTTCCTACCAAAGTGATGAAGAAGATGAAAAACGTGAAGACCAGCGAACTGCCCAACATGGAGAGCATGACCGATAGTTCCATGCGCAATCTCCTTGATAATCCGGCGCTTACCGAAGCGCCGCTTTTCGTCAATTCAAGCAGGATGGCCGAACCTTACAGGCCGGCCATCCTGACGTTTACGTTACTGATACAACCCTAGTGGGTTATCGCACTACTTGCTGTTCGCGATGTAGTACTGCAGAAGGACGGAGTCGCCGATGACCGCATCAGCTGCGCCGGAATCGACCTGCATGAGGGCATCCATGTAGGACGGGACGGAAGCGACGTTGCCGAACGTGGCCTTGAGGCTTGCCAGGTCGCCTTCAAGAAGCTCGAAAGCTGCGGAGCCGGACTGGGTAACGACATTCTTACCCTTGAGGTCCGCAGAGCTCTTGATGGGAGAACCGGCCTTGACGGCGATGGTCTGCGTGTTGGTCATGTAGTTCGTGGAAAGCGTGTAAGCGCTCTCACGACCTTCGGCAGTGAAGCCATTCCAGATGCAGTTGATGACGCCGCTCTCGAGCAGGCTGTCCTTCGCATTCCAGTCGATGGCCTGCGCCTCGAGCGTCATGCCGAGGTTGTCGCACACCGCTTTAGCGAGTTCGAGGTCGAAACCGGTATCCTTACCGTCGGAGCCGACGAAGCCCATGGGCGGGAACTCGTTATCGAAGCCGAGCTTGAGCGTCTTGCCCTTGAAGCCAGAGGTGTCGACAGCAGTCGCGGGAGCCTTGAAGCACCAGGCCTTCGCATAATCGATGCCGTACTTCTCGCAAAGCTTCTTCACAGTACCCTCTTTGTCAACGTTCGCGATACCTTGATCGATCGCGTCCGCAAGCTCGGTGTCGCCGAGTTTGAAGGCTACAGCGAAGTGCTCGTCTTGCAGCGTCTCATTGAGCAGCGTGTACTTCGCCTTCGAAGAATTGCCCGAGCAACCGGCAAGGATGCCGAAGCAAAGAACCAGGGCTGCCGCCACAGCCACAATCGCTACAAACTTCTTTTTCATGTCTTTTCTCCTTTTCGTTTCACGCATGCATTCCGTCTTACAGACATGGCATCTACAAGTCGAGTCTGCATGCTTTAATACACTAAAGCACTTTAGTAAAGAGCCTGTGATAAGTCAAGGAAGACACGGTGGCAGACCCGCTTTGGAAGCGGGTTGGCAAAAGGATTGCAATGCGTTTCCGAAGCGTTATGCTCCCACTGATTTCTGCATCACGAAATCGTCCATGATGAAGCCGCATCCGATATCGGTCTCAACAGAATCGATGGTCTCGAATCCTTTGCCCACATAGGCTCGGATGGCAAGATCGTTGTACTTGTTGACCGTCAGATACATGGCGGAAAAACCATGGTCTTTGCAAAGCTGCTCGTAGAACTGAAACACCCGAGATGCGAAGTGCTTGCCACGCTCGGAAGCCTTCAGATAGATCTTCGAGATGAAATAACGGTTGGTTTCGGGTTCGGGATGCCCGCCGGTATAGCCCACAATGCGCGTATCCCCATCATCCTCGGTGGCACAGATAAACCAGTATTCATACCCGTTCTCGGCCATATCGCGCGTGATCGCCTCGAGGCTTTGGAAGTTTTCCACCATGTATTCGGTTTGGGCATACCCGATATGCTCGGGCCAATATTCGAACCAGATCTGTGAGGCAAGCTCGGCAAGCGCTTGCTGTTCTTCAGGCGTCTCGATGGGCTTGAACGTGACGGTCATGCCTGGCTCCTCTCTGTGCGACGAATCTGGCGCTTACTCGTTTTCGAGGGAAGTAAGAATGCGATGTGCAATGCTTTCCGGATCGAGTTCGAGTGTGGCCAAAAGCTCGTTGACCGAGCCGCCTGCCACAAAACAATCGTCAATGCCAAGCTGGACGGTGCGTGCGCTTAAGCCTTGCGCCGCCAATTCCGCAACAACTCCTTCACCTGCACCGCCCGCGACGATACCATCTTCGACCGTGACGATCAGCTTTGTTTTCGCGGCGTCCGCAATGGCATTCGCATCGAGTGGCTTCACCCATCGCATGTCAACAACGCGCGCGCTGATTCCCTGTCCTTCAAGGATCTCGGCAGCGGCAACGCTTCGGGCGACCATGTCGCCGAACGCCAGAATCGCAACATCATCGCCTTCTCGGACAGTACGCGATACGCCGAGCGGAAACACGCTCGCCTCATCGGGAATCGCAGCGCCCGTTGCAGCTCCACGCGGATAGCGGATCGCAACAGGCCCGCCGATGGCGAGTGCCGTGTGCAGGGAGTTAACCAGTTCTGCCTCGTCCGAGGGAGCGAGCACGCGCATGTTCGGAATCATGCGCGTATACGCCAAATCGAAGATACCGTGATGCGTCGGACCGTCCTCACCGACAACGCCAGCGCGATCGATGCAGAAGACGACATCGGAGTCGCACAGCGCCACATCGACGATCATCTGGTCGATCGCACGCTGCAGGAAGGTCGAATAGATTGCTACGACAGGTTTCTTCCCTCCAAGTGCAAGACCCGCCGCAGTGCCAACCACATGGCCTTCGGCGATACCGCCATCTAAGAAGCGATCAGGGAATTCCCTCTCGAATGCGGAAAGGCCCGTTCCAGAAGACATCGCCGCTGTGAGCGCGATGATGTCCTCGTTCGCGCGCGCTTCCTTGATAAGCGCAGCGCCGAACACCTCGGTGAAGCACAAAGGCATGCCCTCCGCTTTCTTCTTTTGCTCACCCGTCTTGATGTCGAAGGGACCGACCCCGTGGAAGATCTCAGGGCTATTCTCTGCCGGCGCGTAACCCGCGCCTTTCTTGGTGCATGCATGCACCAACACGGGACCATTCGTGGAAAGCGCCGTCTTGAGTACACGACGAAGCTCGACGATATCGTGCCCGTCGATGGGGGGCGTGCACGTGATTCCGAGCTGCTCGAAGAGCATGGCCTGTGGCAGGAAGAACTGCTTCATGGATTCCTTCGCCCTCCAGCCGAAGCCGGCCATGGCTTTGATGGCGGCGTTGGAATCCTCGATGCGATTCGATACGTAATCGCGTGTCTGGCGATACGCATTCGAAGCGCGCAAGGCACCAAGATGATGCATCAGACCACCCACATTGTGGGAAATGGACATCTCATTATCGTTTAGGACGATGGTAAGTTGCGAATTCATCTGACCGATGCTGTTTAACGCCTCGAACGCCATGCCGCCAGCAATCGATGCATCGCCGATCAATACGACAATCTTCTCATCACCGCCGCGCAGATCACGCGCTTTCGCCAAGCCTGCCGCAATGGACAGAGAATCCGACGCATGGCCTGAGGGATGCACATCATGGGGACTCTCATTCGGCTTCGGAAAACCAGAGATCCCGCCAAGCTCGCGAAGATGGTCGAACCCGGCAAGGCGACCAGTGATCATCTTGTGGGCATACGCCTGATGCCCCACATCGAAGACGAATCTATCTTTCGGGGAATCGATCATGCTATGCACGGCAAGGATTATCTCAACCGCACCAAGCGATGATGCGACATGACCGCCGTGCTCGGATGTGGACGCGATGATCTGATCGCGAATCTCATCTGCGAGAATCGTGAGATCTTCGTCAGAAAGCACCTTCAAGTCAGCAGGGCTTTGTATGACGTCGAGAATACGCGGTTCCATGTATTTACGCCTCGGTGACCTCTCCACCGTCCGCTTGCTCGGCAGCCAAAGCAGCCGCGAGCTCCTCGGCGGTTTTCTCGCTGATATCCTGCTCGATGAGTGCACTGGCTTTCGAGCCGAGTTTAACGGCTTCTTCGTACAATGACAATGCGTCATCGAGCGAGATACCCTCGTCGCTCACTGCCTCGACGATCTGGTCAAGGCGCTCTTTGAGCTGAGAGTAATCCGTCACATCACTCATCTTCATCCGTCTCCTCATATTCTTCGCCCGAAAGCGTTGCAGCGATCTTGCCGAGCACGCCATTGACGAAGCGATGCGACTCGTCTTCGCCACCAAACGCCTTCGCCAGCTCTACCGCCTCGTTGATGGAGACGCTCATCGGTACCGAATCGATATAGAGCATCTCGAAAGCGGCGAGGCGCAAAACGCATCGATCGATTATCGGCATGCGCGAAACAGCCCAGTTCTCGGACGCATCGCTTAAGATCTCGTCAATCTCTTTGACGTGCTCTTCAACACCCTCTATGAGCGTGAGCGCGTAATCATCGATGATGCCGCCTTCTTCAGGATACGTCCCCTGCGAGATAATCTCTTTTGGAGAGAGCTCGCAGATCTCAGCAGAATAGAGTACCTTGACGGCAGCCTGCCGCGCTTTCGTATGTTCGTGGGTCCTAGCAGCCATTTAAAACGTTCCTCTAGGTCGCAGGATAGAACCGATTTACTGTTCCGTATTAGTTGAAGCGAACGGCATCAACATACACATCGATACGCTCGACCGGAGCGTTGATCTGCACCTCGATAGCATCAGCAACCGCAGTGCGGACCTTGTCGGCCAACTCGGGCAGTACATAACCGTACTCGGCCTCGAGGCGCACAGAAATGATGAGCTTCTCATCTTCGCTGACATCGACGTCGACCGCTTCTTTGCTCGCGCTCGCGAACAGGCGCGCAATCGGACCGGCCGATTGGTCGGCACCGGAAAGCCCTACGACGCCTTCGACGTTCTTGACCGCTAGCGAGACGATCGTCTCGACAGCAGCCGAAGAGAGAACCATACCGCTGATCGTTATATCCTTCATAACAAATCCCCCATCTGAGTCTCAATGAAATCCGTTGTTACATCGCCTGCGCAGAACAACTCGTTCTCGAGCACGCGCTTATGGAATGGTATCGTTGTCGCAATGCCCTCGATTTCGAATTCATCGAGTGCACGGCGCGCACGCGCAATCGCTTCGTCGCGATCCTGGCCATGTACGATGAGCTTGGCAACTAAGGAGTCGTAGTACGGCGAGATGCGCGAGCCCTCGTGGATGTAGGTCTCGAGGCGAACACCCGGCCCGCTTGGAACCTGGAAACGGGTGATCGTGCCAGGGCACGGGCGGAAGCCGTGCTCGGGGTCCTCTGCATTGATACGCATCTCGATGGCATGGCCGGAAGGCGTGAATGGCGCACGGCGCGCACAGCTCATCGGCTCGCCTGACGCGATGCGCAGCTGCTCTTTGATGATATCGGTACCGGTAATCATCTCGGTCACGGGATGCTCGACCTGCACGCGCGTGTTCATCTCCATGAAGTAGAAATGACCATCGGGAGCCAAGAGGAACTCCACCGTTCCCGCATTGCGGTAATCGACCGCGCGCATGGCCTTGACGGCGGCAACGCCCATCTGACGGCGCAGCTGGTCATTTAAGGCCGGAGACGGAGCCTCTTCGATGAGTTTCTGATGACGGCGCTGGACCGAGCAGTCGCGCTCGCATAGGGCGATGCGATTGCCGAAGTTATCCGCAAGCACCTGGATCTCGACGTGCCGCGGACGCAACACGAGCTTCTCCAAGTACACTTCGTCATTCCCGAAAGCAGCGCCTGCCTCCGCGCGCGCAGCGCGGTACGCGGACTCGAGGTCCTCTGGATCATGCACTTCGCGCATGCCCTTGCCGCCGCCGCCAGCCGTTGCCTTGATAAGCACCGGATAGCCAACGCGCTCAGCAAAGCGCTGCGCCTCTTCGACAGTATCGATGCAGCCATCAGAGCCAGGAACCGTGGGGACGCCCACCATGCGCATGGTCTCGCGAGCAGAGCTCTTATCGCCCATGCGGTCGATGCAATCCGCCGACGGACCGATAAACACGAGGTCGTTTTCCGCGCACGTCCGTGCGAAATCGGCATTCTCGGCCAAGAAACCGTAACCGGGATGGATGGCCTCGGCCCCCGTGTTGAGCGCCGCCTGGATGATGTTGGCCATCACCAGATAGCTCTTGGTGGCCTGCGCTGGACCGATGCATACGCGCTCATCGGCGTATTGCACCGGATAGGTGTCCGCATCCTCCGTCGAGTACACCGCAACAGTGTGCACGCCCAGCTCCTTGCAGGCGCGCATGATGCGCAGTGCCACCTCACCGCGATTGGCAATGAGGATCTTATTGAACATCGGAACCTCCCGACGTAATGGGCTCGATGTAGAACAGGACCGTGCCATACTCCACAGGCGTTGCATCCTCGAGGCATACCTCGCGAATCGTGCCCATCTCCTCGGACTCGATCTCGTTCATGAGTTTCATTGCCTCGACAATGCATAGGGTCTGACGAGCAGCGACCTCGTCGCCGACCTTCACGAACGGCTCTTCTCCCGGTGCAGGCGCAGCATAGAAGGTGCCTACCATGGGAGCGCGCACGGCATGCCAGTTGGCGGGACGCGCGGAATCATCTTGCTTGGGAGCTTCCTTCTTCGGAGCGGGTTCTGCAACAGCTTGCGATGCGGCAGCAGTCGCTACGGGAGCGGCGACGGTTGCGGCAGCCGCGCTCGGCATGCGCACGGCGATGCGCATTCCCTCTTCCTCGACGACGATTTCCCCTACACCGCTGTTCTTAACGAGCTCGGTGAGTTCACGAATCTGATTGATATCCACGTAATCGTCCTCCTTCGTACCGCTGGACTCTTGCTCCAGCAGAAAATCAACGCTTTCGGCTGTGCGATGCTTGCTTAAGTAGGTACGCGCCTCATTCGGGAACAGAGCGTACATGAGCACGTCCTCTTCCGTCTTGGCCAAGTCGCCGATCTCCTCGGCAACCTCATCATAAGTCGTGGTTACAAGCGAACCCGGTGCCACATCGGGCGGCAGGATTTGCGAATCGCCGACAACCTTCTTCACGACCTCCTCATCCATGCGGCCGGGTGCCTTGCCGTAGTAACCGCAGATGTAATCTTTCATCTCCTTCGAGACAACGCTCCAGCGCTTGCCTGTAAGCACGTTGAACACCGCCTGGGTGCCTACGATCTGGGACATCGGCGTGACCAGCGGTGGATAGCCGACTTCGGCTCTAACAAGCGGGATCTCGCGCATGACCTCGGGCAGACGGTCGCCAGCCTTCTGAATCTCGAGCTGGCTTACCAGATTGCTCATCATGCCGCCAGGAACCTGATGCGAGTACACCTGCATATGGATCAACGAGGAAACACCGCGCTTGTAATGGCCGCGCTTGCGGATTTCCTCCCAATACTCGGCGATCTCGAAGAGCAGATCCAAATCGAGGCCGGTGTCGTAACGGCTTTCCTGAAGGGCAGCCACAATCATCTCTACTGCGGGATGGCTGTTGCCGAACGCGAGCGGCGCATGTGCGGTATCGGCGATAGCAGCGCCCGCCTCAGCGGCCTTGATGATGTTGGCAGGTGCCATGCCGCCAACATAATGGCAATGGATGTGCACTGGCAGACCGATCTCAGCACTGAATGCCTTGACCATGCGTTCGGTGCGATACGGGGTGAGCATGCCAGCCATATCCTTGATGGCGATGGAATCCGCACCAAGCTCCTTGAGCGCTTGGCCGTACTCAAGATAGCTGTCGAGCGTGTGCACGGGCGATACCGTATACGAGATAGCGCCCTCGAAATGCCCTCCGCATTCCTTGATAGCCTCGGCGTTATCGACGATGTTACGGACATCGTTTAGGGCATCGAATACGCGGAAGACATCGATGCCGTTTCTCTTAGCAGCCTTGATGAAGCGATTGCAGATCTCGCGGGAATAATGCTTATAACCCACGAGGTTCTGACCGCGGGAAAGCATGGCAAGCGGAGTGTTCGGTGTATTCGCCTTGATGGAGCGCAGACGCTCCCAGGGATTCTCGTCCAAGAAGCGCAGACATGTATCGAAGGTCGCACCGCCCCAGGCCTCGATCGCCCAATATCCGACGCGGTCCATGCGCGGAAGGATCGGCAGCATATCGCCGATCGACATACGGGTCGCCCACAGGCTTTGTTGACCGTCGCGAATCGTGGTGTCCATGATGTGAAGCTTCGCCATGAACGCACTCTCCCTTCTGGCTGCAAACGTCAAAGAACCGATTGATCGCTCTCTGCGCGCACGTGAAACGGTTCTACCCATATGCCGTTTCAAGGTGCGCACGCACAGGTGCGAAAACGTTCTCAATCGAAATATTAAGTATAGAGTATTTGCCTCTTTTCATGCGGCGAGAAAGCCAAAACGTCTGCTAAAGCGAACCGTTTGTCCACACATCGGTCACAAAGCGCTATCATGATGCCAAGCGCGAAAACGACAGGCGCTGCACACAATCGTCGTAAGGAGACATCATGGGTCGTGTTATGAAAACAGCTGGTGCAACTAAAGAAGAGCCAAAGCCCGTAGAAGCAACGCCCGAAGAGCCACTGCCCGTCGAAGAGGAAGCTTCCGAGAAGGAAGACGAGGAAGAGGAAAAGAAGCCCAAGAAGAAGAAAAAGGGCAAGAAAGACAAGGACAAGAAGAAGTCCAAGAAGAAGAAAAAGAAGAAGGATTCCGAGAAAACGGAATCTACGCTCATGACCTTCGAAGAGTGGCACGAGTTCGTCAAGAAAGCCACCAAGAAGGCCTTGAAAGACTAATCTACACTGAACACGAGGGTGCGCGTTCGGGGTTGCGCCTCTTCCAGGCGCACCTCGACGCGATCGCCCAATCGCCACACCTTCCCCGTTTCCTGCCCCGTTAGCAGATGACGAGCAGGATCGAGTGCGAAGTATTCGCTCCCTAGGAAACGTATGGGTACCAAGCCCTCCGCCGTATTCTCAAGGCGGACGTATATGCCATAGGTTGCAACCCCGCTGATAATTCCAGAGAACCGCATGCTTACCGACTGTTGCAGATACTCGATGATCTTGCATTCCTGAGATTCGCGCGCAGCCGAGTCGGCAACACGCTCCATAACAGACGAATGCTCTGATAACCACGTAAGGTCCTTTGCCGGCTTATAGCGATCCGCCATCTCCCCCGCATAAAGCGCATGCAAGGCACGATGAACCATTAGGTCGGGATAACGTCTGATAGGACTCGTGAAGTGCGCGTAATGCGTGCTCGCCAAGCCATAGTGGCCCGCGCAATCCGGTCGATACACCGCCCTCTGCATTGCACGGACGAGAAGCGATGATACCAACTCCTCTTCGGGGCGACCCGAAGCACGATCGAGCACATCGCATAAAGCATGGGGGTTCCCTGCAACGAACAGAGCTTCCGGGATTTCTGAGAACCAAGAGAACTCCTGGAAAACGGGAATCAACCCGGAAAGGGCATCAGCAGCCGGCTGCTCATGCACGCGATAGATGCAAGGGAATTCACGCTCGCTGATGTGATGCGCGACCACCTCGTTCGCGAAGATCATCGCCTCTTCGACCAAGGACGTCGCATCGGTCTTCCTGCGTACATCGATGCCGATCGTATGTCCCTCATCATCAAGACGCGCCTTCGCCTCGACCGTCGCGAAATCCAAGCCTCCACGTGCCTTCCTCGCAGCGGCTCGCGCCTTAGCAAGTGTTGAAAGCGCCCGTAAGCGCCCACCTATCTCGTCTTTAGAATCAGTTAGGAGATCGAGCGCTTGCTCATACGTCAGCCTTGCATGCGAACAGATCAGCGCGGGATAGATATCATATGAGACAAGATGCGCCTTCTTATCGACATACAAATCGACCGTCATCGTGCGGCGCACGCATCCAGGCTTCAGCGAGCACATCTCCGCAGAGAGCTCTTCGGGAAGCATCGGGATGACGCGGTCGGCAAGATAGACGCTCGTCGCGCGGCGGCGCGCATCTAAATCAAGCGATGAATTCCATGGCACATAGTGGGCGACGTCGGCGATATGCACGCCAAGGCGCCAACCGTTATCAGTCTTCTCGATGGAAAGCGCATCATCGAAATCGCGTGCATCGGCCGGATCGATGGTCATCGTGAAGCGATCGCGCAAATCCCGATAGCCATCACGGAGCGCACCCTCCTCGTCAAGCGTTACGAGGGAGGCTTCTTTTCGTGCGGCTTCGGAGAATTCGGTTTCAAGGCCGTGGTGCGCGATGATCAATTCGATATCGACCGCAGACTCATCCGCAGGACCGAGCACTTCCTCAATAACCCCCGTTGCAGCGGCATTGCGCTCTGGAAAGGTCACGATTCTGACGCGGACGAGGGAGCCGTCTGGCACATCCGGATTGTCCGCACGCATCGTGAAGATGTCATGATTGATGCGCGGATCTTCAGGAACGACGATTCCGAACGGTTCGCATACTTCATACCGGCCAATAAGCGAGTCGTGCGCGCGTCCGAGCACACGTACCACGCGTGCGGCAGGGCAACCTGCAGCTGGTGCGTTTGCATACTTGCCCCGCTTGGGCAAAGGCGACACCTCTACCAAATCACCGGTGAATGCATAGCCCATCTTGCGCTCAGGAATGAAGTACTCCCCCTCGGCCGTCTTAACGAAGCCGTATCCACCATATCTCACGTCGAGAACACCGCGCGGGTAGCTGCGCGGCTTCTTCCGTGTTGGGGATTTGGAACGGGACATGAAGCGCACCCCCTACGACAGGGATAGCGCCGTTTCGAGAGCGATGCTTTTTTGCTGGTCGTCGCCGGTGTCGTTCACGTAGATGGTAGGTGAGATGCCCTCATTGCTGATTCCATGACCCAAGGGGCTTAAGTAGTATGCAGCCGTATACCTTACAGCACCGCCGAACGAGAGCTCGCGCACAACCTGCACGCTGCCCTTTCCCAGCGTGGTAGTGCCGATGATGGTCGCACGGTTGGAATCCTTGAGAGCTGCCGCCAACACCTCGGCAGCAGCAGCCGTATTGCCATTGACGATGACGGCAAGGGGCTTTTCAGTAAGCACGTTGCCCGAAACGGACTTGTTGCTGGTAGCATTCTTCGTCTGGATCTGCACGACCATGCCGCTCGGCATGAACAAGCTCGCGATATCAACCGCCTGCGTCAAATACCCGCCTGGGCAATCACGCAGATCGAGAACGTACGCGGCGGCATCCTGGGCATCCAGCTCCCGAATCGCCGCTGCGACTAGATCGGCGGAGTCATACGTGAATTGCGAAACCCTGATATAGCCGACACGGTTTTCGAGCGAGTACGTCACATTTTGCTTGGATACATTCGTGCAATACAAGGTCGTGGTGAACTCGTCACCTACATCGGAATCGAGGAACGGAACACGAAGCCATGTGATAACGACTTGGCTTCCCTCATCGCGGGCGAGCATGTTGGCGACTGAAGAGGCAGTCCATGTATCGGAACGCTCGCCATCGATGGCTACGACGATATCCCCTTCCACAACGCCGGAGACGTTTGCGGAAGAGCCCTCGAACACATCAGCCGCGTATACGCGACCATTATATTCCGCGAACAGAACGCCGATGCCCGCAGGCGAGCTCGTGGAGCTCTCCTGCTTGTACAGTGCATATTGGGCTGGCGTGAAATAGCGTGCGTAGGAATCATCGACCACCTTCACGAAATCGGTGAGGAGATTCGTAGTCGCCGCTTCTAAGTTGTACGTGTCGACGCTTTGCGTTTGCAGGATGCCTTCGACTTCGGCCACGCGTGCTGAGATGGAATCATAGGTATTGCCCGTGACCGTCGTGCCAGGATTCTTCGCATCGGCTTCCTCGGAAGAGATGAAGCCGAGCGAAGTCATGAGCTGTACGTTCCCGCGCACGGCGAAGCCGATGACGAATGCGGCGACAACGACGATGACCATCGCGAGCGAGAACAGAATCTTCGAGCGGCGCTCGTGGCTACGTTTGCCCTGCCCTGAACGGCGGATTATGTCCTTGTCGAGAACCATGACGTATCTCGCTGGGCCTTAAGCCTTTCCGACTAGACCTTCAGATAGCGGCGCATCGCGACAGCGGAACCAATCAGTCCGATGAGCAAGCCGGCAACGAGCATGCTGCCATATACGATCAATACCGTCGACGTTGTCAAATCGATGGGCATCCACGCAAGCGAGCTCTTGATCTGCGGCAGCACGAACTGGCGCAGAATCTCCAGCACGCCGATGGCAAATAGCGCACCGATGATGGCGTGCAGTGCACCTTCCATCAAGAACGGCCCGCGAATGAATCCGTTGGACGCTCCGACCAAACGCATGATAGAGATCTCACGGCGACGCGCGAGAATCGCGAGGCGGATGGTGTTGTTGATGAAGATGAACGAAACGACGATCAGCAGGATGATCAAAGCCAAGCCGATGTAACGGACATAGTTAATCAACTTGAAGAGACGATCGACTGTCTTCTGGCCGTACTTCAGCGAGTCGGACGGATCAGTCGGATTGTCGCAGATCTTCTTGAACGTGCTGTTCGCGAGGATCATGTTGGCAACCTGCTCGACTTGCTGCGGATCCGAAAGCTCGACGTTGATGGATGCGGGAAGCGGATTCTGACCATCGAGCTGGTTGATGATCTCAGGATTCGAGGTCATGGAATTACGGAAATTCTCGAGGGCCTGGTCCTTGGTGGTAAACGTCACGTTCGCCACGTGATCCATGTTCTTGATGGCCTGCTCCACTGAAGCGATATCGGATTCGCTTGCATCGTCGGCGACATACGCCGTGATCGACACCTCATTCTCGACGGAAGAGACGATGTTCGCAACGACAGTGCCGCCGATCAAGAAGATGCCGATGATGAGCAACGACAAAAAGATCGTGATGATCGAACCGAACGCAGTTGAGAAATTGCGCTTGAAGCCGATGAAGGCTTCCTTTAAGAAGTAACCGAGATTACGCATTGATGCCGTACACCCCCCTGCTTTGGTCGCGCGTGAGATGACCATGATCAAGCGCGATGACGCGGCGGCGCATGTTATCGACCATTTCGCGGTCGTGCGTGGCAACGAGGACCGTGGTGCCCGTGCGGTTGATGCGCTCGAGCAGATCCATGATGCCACGAGAAGTTTGCGGATCGAGATTGCCCGTGGGCTCGTCGCAGATGAGCAGCGGAGGACGGTTCACGATGGCGCGTGCAATGGACACGCGCTGTTGCTCGCCACCGGAGAGCTCATTGGGCATGTTGTAGAGCTTATCCTGCAGGCCGACCAGCCTGAGCACCTCGGGTACCTGCGTTTGGATGACCTGCTTGCTCTTGCCGATAACCTCGAGGGCGAACGCGACGTTCTCGAACACGGTCTTATTCGGCAGGAGCTTGAAGTCCTGGAACACGCAGCCGATATTGCGGCGCAGATACGGGACGCGACGATTCGGCATCGCGCCAAGATCCTCACCCGCGATGAAAACTTTGCCCTTCGTGGGCTTCACGTTGCGGATCAGCAGGTTGATGAACGTCGACTTGCCCGATCCGGAATGACCGACCAAGAACACGAACTCGCCCGCATAGACCTGCAAGGACAGATCGTAGAGGGCGGCATAATTCGGTTGGGCCTCATAGACCTTGGTCACGTGGGACAGCACGATGACGGGCGTACCGCTTTGCTGCTCCATCAACGAGGGATCGACGGTCGGAAGCTCGGAAAGCTGACCGGTGAATTGAGGGTTCACGCCTTGGCGAGCGTGCGTGCGGCGCGCACGGCGCTGCGCTGCGGCGCTATCGGCTTTCGCGGGAGCTGGTTGTTCCTTTTCTACAGGCTCCTCGACATCGATAAGGATGTCCTCTTCGAGTTCGAGCGCATCTGTCGGCGGCTGCGTATGCCTGCCCAAGCGCTGCGCACCCTGAGCGTTCATTTCATCTGTCACAGAATGCTCCGTTCATGTAGTGATGTACTGAGACAACTGATATTAGCGTTGTTATTCTAGCATGCTTACTTGCGCTGTATAACCTTCTCCACAGCAACCACAATTGCGTGCGCATCGAGACCGAAGTACGTAAGCAGCTCTTCGAACTCGCCCGATTTGCCGAATACATCCTGCATGCCCACGAATTCGCAGGGAGCCGGATGATGCGTGGCAAGTGCTGAGGCGACTGCGCTGCCCAAGCCACCGATGACCGAATGCTCTTCGGCGACCACGGCGCAACCGGTTTTCTCAATCGAGCCGACTATCGTCTCGATATCGAGCGGCTTTACGCAGAATGCGTCGATAACCTCGGCAGAAATACCCGCTTCGGCCAATAGATCAGCGGCGATAAGCGCCTCCCTGATCTCCACACCGCATGCGACGATGGTCACATCGGTGCCTGGCCGCAGCACGTACGCGCGCCCGATCTCGAGTTCGACCTCGTCATCGTACACGCACGGAACCGCCGCGCGACCCATGCGGACATACACGGGACCAGGAGTCTTCGCAGCCAAGCGGATGGCAGCTGCCGCCGCCGCATAATCAGCGGGGACGAGCACGCGCATGTTAGGCAGGCTCGTCATCAACGAGATGTCCTCGAGCATCTGATGGCTCCCGCCATCAGGACCGACGGAGATGCCCGCGTGCGTTGGGGCGATCTTGACGTTTAGATTGCTATACGCGACGGTATTACGGATTTGGTCGTACACGCGACCGGTTCCGAACACCGCGAATGAACCCGTGAATGCGATATGACCGGTCACGGCAAGGCCGGCTGCCACATCGATCATGTTCTGCTCGGCAATGCCGCAGTTGAACAGGCGATCCGCGAATGCGGGATCAGCATCAGCGAACTTCTTGGTCGTCGTCGAACCGGCGAGGTCTGCATCGACCGCAACAATGGGCAGGCCTTCCTTCGCGAGCTCGGCGAGGGTAACGCCGTACGCCGCACGCGTCGCTTTCTTGACGAGCGATTGCTCGGCACTTGCGAATTTAACCACGGCATGCCTCCTTCCCTGCCTCGGCAAGCTCTGCTAGAGCCTGCTCCAATTGCTCGGCATTCGGAGCCTTCCCGTGCCAGCCGACCTGATTCTCCATGAACGAGACGCCCTTGCCTTTGATGGTATGGGCGATGATTGCATGGGGCTTGCCTGTCCTGTCGGCCTTGCATGCGCCTAACAGCTCGATCAGCGCGGCGATGTCGTGACCGCAAACCTCATGCACATCGAAACCGAACGATGCGAACTTATCTGCAAGCAGCTCGGGGCTGCACACATCGGTGATGGCACCGTCGATCTGCAGTCCGTTGTTATCGATGATGGCCACAAGGTTATCGAGACCTTGATGGGCGGCGAACATGGCAGCCTCCCACACCTGGCCCTCCTCGCATTCGCCGTCGCCTAGAACGGCGAATACGGTAGCGGGATCTTCTTTTAGGCGAAGACCGCACGCGCAGCCGCAGGCGATGGATAGACCTTGGCCGAGCGAACCCGTGGAAACCTCCACACCGGGCACGAGGCTCGAATCCGGATGGCCCTGCAACTTGCTTCCGAGCTTTCGGAGCGTGATGAGCTCTTCCTTTGGAAAGAAACCGGCATGCGCCAACGTCGCATACAGCGCGGGCGCCGCATGGCCCTTCGCCAAGATGAAATAATCCCGACCGTCCATTTTCGGATCGGCGGGATCGTATGTTAGAACGTCTCCGAAATACAGAGCGGTAAGGATATCCGCGCACGAAAGCGATCCGCCAGGATGCCCGCTTCCGGCAGCCCCGATCATCCGCACGATGTCCGTGCGGATGTCAAGCGCAATGCGCTCGAGCTCAGCAAGTTCCATGCTTTTGTTCCCCCTCGAGGAATAGAAAAACGCTACGGGGATATTCTACCGCCAAAGCATGCGCGCGCAATGCACAACCTGCGTATCGTTACGCTTTTGTCCGCTTTACGAAACGCCTCGGAACAGATGACCCGATGTAGCAGCCGCTGGCTTGGAAACCGTGCCTGCATCGCGCTTCGCGAGATCAGCCGCATGCACCACGCGACCGACCGCCTGTGCGGTCTGCTCGGCATTGAGAAGCGTCGTATCGACCATCACCGAGGAGATTCCCGCGTGGATGAGCTCGGGCAACGCATGGGCCACATCGAGCTGCACGCTGTTGTACAGATGGCTTCTTCCCAGACAATCCGTCACAACGGGGAATTCGAAGTCCTTTCGATCCTTGAGGTAATGCGGGCTCTTGCGTCGAGGGCACGTATCGCAATCCTCATCGCACAATCCCTGGCTCATCAATAGGCAGTGCTCTGTGATCATGAGCTCCTGCGTGCCTAAGATGGTGAGCCCCAAAGGCACAGGAGAACCGTCAAGGCCCAAATCGCTGATCTGGGAGAGCGTGAGTTCGGGAGAAAGCCATACACGCTCCGCACCGAGACGTGCGGCATAATCAAGTGCCGCCTTGTTGGCAATGGGAAGATGCGGGCCGATCTCGGCCTTTGCTCCAAGTTCGACTGCGCGGACAAGCGCGCCTAGGCTATCGACGAACAGGGGCTTACCTGGTTTCGCATATTCCCATACATCGATATCGCGCTCGTATTCACGCGTGCCCTCGATGATATCGTGATCGATGGTCGGAAGCGCGATGACGCATTGTTTCGGATAACCCATCTGCTCGGCAGCATTGTTGCGCTGACCGGCAATAAGCGCCTCGCCCCGCTTGTAATTGAGAGCAGGGACATATATCACCTGCGCGCCTGCGCGACGCGCTGCACGCGCGCATGCGGGATTGGTCACCCATGCACATACCACACACCTATTCGGGCGGGAAACGGAAAGCTCTTCTCTTTCAACAAGCTTCTCGAGCTTGCGATCTTTGTAAGGGGCGAGTATGGCGGTTTGGAGTTTTTCGAGCGCCTCAGCACGGACGCGGTGCACCTCCGAGAAACCTAAACCGACGCCTTCATCGAGCGAGGAAGAGAATGATGCGAGAGAAAACGGGGTCTGGCCCATGCGGTCAACATGCGAGCGAATCTCCTCGGAGGTTACCGCCTTGGTACGCGCAGCTTCGACTACGCCACCAGTAGCCGATGCGGAATACGAAAGCTCCTCACCCACGTGCTCGATGGATGCATCGAATCGCACCTTGAATGGCTCTCCCTCGCGGACCGTCGCACACCCCGCAACAGGTACTTTGGGCTCATTCGAATCATCGATAAATGCCAGCGAGGCATCCTTCACGCGAAATACGCGGTCACCCGCATTTACTGCGCGCTGATCGCGCTTCTTGCGGTCGAGCGGGATGCGGACCATGCCCTGCGAAGCGATTTTTATCTCATCGAGCGTGACGGTCGCTCGACCCTTGCCTGTCCAAATCTCCAAGATGTCGCCAGGGTTCAGACGCTTCTCGGATTTGACATACGCCGCGTTCTCGCTCGTGCGACCGATACGGCCCAAGGAGACGCCGCGGTTGTTCGGGCGCTTGTATCCCATCATGTCATTACCGCGTTCGTGCTCGAGATATGCCGTCGTGAAACCTCGCGAGAACGCCTCGGCGAGCACGCGCCGCTCTTCTTCGGTCGCCCGCGAAAAACCTCCCGAAGCGATCCTGTCGAGCACGGCACGATAGGTTTTCACGACCGAATACACGTATTCGGGCGCCTTCATGCGGCCTTCGATCTTCAATGACGAGATGCCGCAATCAATAAGCGGTTCCAATATATCGATGGTGCACAGATCACGCGGAGATAGCAGATACTCGCCCGGTGACGGAAGGTCCTTTCTGACTGCACGATTATGCAGGGTATATGGGAGACGGCATGCCTGCGCGCACATCCCACGGTTCGCCGACCGCCCCCCGATGAGCGAGGAAAGCAAGCACTGCCCCGAATAGCAGACGCACAGCGCTCCGTGTGCGAACACTTCGACTTCCATGCCAAGCTCGCGCGCATAGCTCGCGCATTCCCTTATCTCCTCGAGCGCAAGCTCGCGGGCAAGCGTGATGCGCGCGGCCCCAAGCGAAGCCGCCGCAGCGATGCCCGCGAGGTTGTGCGTATTCATCTGCGTCGAGATATGCAGGCGCGCTTGCGGAAGCGTTCGGACGATCTCGCTTGCCACGCCGATATCCTGCACGATGAACGCATCGACCCCGGCACGCCATGCTTGGCGGGCGACTTCGAGTGCCTGCTTGAACTCGGAGTCCATGATGACGGTATTGAGCGTCAGGTATATCTTCACGCCACGGAGATGGGCGTAGTCGCAACCCTCGCGAAGGGTCTTGTAGGTGAAATTGCCCGCGCCGCGTCGCGCGTTGAAGGATTCGAGCCCCAAATAAACCGCATCAGCACCTGCTTTGACCGCCGCATGGAGGCATGTAGGGTTGCCTGCAGGAGCTAAAAGCTCGACGTGCGCGTTTTCTATGCTCATAAGATGTGTCCTTTTCGTATGCATGTCTAGTTCATGGTAGTATAGACCAGTTATGAAGATACGTAGAAAACAGCGCCAATCAAAAGTACGCACTGGACGGTGGACAGCCCTTTTCATCGTGGCAGCGCTCTTAGTCGTCGCCGTCGGAGGCCTCGGCGGCTTTCTCGTCCTCGCGAATATCTGGACCGAGGACCTTCCCGACATCACGCAAAAGGATGCGTTCAACTTAGCCCAGCGCTCGACCGTCTACGCGAATGATGGCGAAACGGTTCTCGCGGAATTCCAAATCGAGAACCGCGAGCCGCTCGATTCCTTGGATCAAATCAGCCCCAACCTCGTGCAGGCGACCATCGCAACGGAGGATGCCCGCTTCTACGACCATAACGGCGTCGATCTGTTCGGCATCGCCCGCGCTGTCGTCTCCAATGTGCTTGGTGGCGAAGTCCAAGGTGCGTCAACCATCACGCAGCAGCTCGTACGCAATACCCTGCTTTCCGATGAAGCGCGCGATATCACGCTCAAGCGTAAGGTGCGCGAAGCCGCGCTCGCATTGGAAATGGAGAAGCTTTACACCAAGGAAGACATCCTTCTCATGTATCTCAACACCATCAACTATGGTGATGGTTGCTACGGCATCGAATCGGCTTCGCAGCATTACTTCTCGAAACATGCTTCGGAGCTGACCTTGCCCGAGGCGGCAACGCTCGCGGGCATCCCGCAGTCTCCTTCGTACTTGAACCCGGTCTATTACCCGGATGCATGCCAGAATCGCCGTAATTCAGTGCTCTCGCGCATGACCTCCTATGGTGCCATCACAGAAGAGCAGCAGAACGAAGCCATGCAAGCACCCCTTACGCTCGAGCTGAAGGAAGCGCAGGGCAATAACGGCATCTACCTCTATCCGTACTTCACGAGCTATGTGCGAGATGTGCTCCTCGAGCAATACTCGACCGCCGAGATCTTCGCAGGCGGCTTAAAGATCTACACGACGCTTGACGTGAAGATGCAGGATGCCGCCGAAGCGGCATGCGAAGACCAATGCGACTCGATGGACGATGCCTACGAGTGCGCGCTTGTAGCGGTCGACCCCAACACCGGATTCATCAAGGCGCTCGTCGGCGGTAAGGACTTCGAGAAAGAGCAATTCAACATCGCTGTCCAGAAGGGTCGTCCCACCGGCTCGTCCTTCAAGGCGTTCACGCTGACCGCCGCGATCTCTTCGGGCATTTCCCCATCGACCAAGGTGAACTGCGCATCTCCCGCCACGATTACGGGTAAACGCATCGAGAACTTCGCCAACATCGATTACGGCGTCCGCTCCATCGCGAGCATGACCGCAGTATCCTCGAACACCGGATTCGCACGTCTCCAGCAAGAAGTCGGCACGCAAAACGTCATCGAGATGGCGCGTAGGCTTGGCATCAAGAACGCCGATCTGCCCGCAGTCACCTCGCTCACCTTAGGCGTTGCCGATATCACCCCGCTTGAGATGGCTCAGGCTTACGGCACCTTGGCATCAGGCGGCATCTATCATAAGGCCGTACCTATCGAGCGCATCGTCGACAAGCACGGCAATGAGATCTACAAGGCAGAGACCGAAGGCGAACGCGTCATCGACCAAAGCATC
Source organism: Eggerthellaceae bacterium (assembly GCA_015062605.1). Classification (GTDB taxonomy): domain Bacteria; phylum Actinomycetota; class Coriobacteriia; order Coriobacteriales; family Eggerthellaceae; genus SIG42. The sequence continues at coordinate 31,686 of SUUI01000006.1, forward strand.
GCAGGCGCTGTGACAGAAGTCTTACAGGGCGTCTTCTACGGTGAGGGCACCGCTTCTGGCTATGCGCTTGCCGATGGCCGTCCGGTCGCAGGAAAGACCGGCACGTCCGAGGACTTCCGTGACCACACGCTCATCGGCTACACACCGCAACTCGTGTGCGCGACATGGATCGGCGACCGCTACAACGTCTACTCCTCCGAATACGTTAACTGCAATTGGTTGTTCAAGGACTTCATGGACGAGGCCTTATGGGATTACCCCATCGAGTACTTCCCCGCCTACAACACTCCTTCGTATGGCCGTTCCGTCTCCTCTATCCTGATGGAAGGTGCAAAGGACGAAGATGAGGAAGAGGAAGAGGCGGAAGCGAAGAGAAAGGCCGAGGAAGAGGCTCAGAAGAAAGCCGAAGAGGAAGCCAGGCAGAAAGCACAAGAGCAGGAGCAGCAGGGCGGCACACCCGGTGGTGATACACCAGGTGGCGATACCCCGGGCGGAGATACGCCAGGAGGAGACACCCCGGGTGGTGACACTCCCGGTGGAGATACCCCGGGTGGCGATGGCGATTCGGGCTAAGCCCCTACCTATTTCCCATCAGAGAAGCTTGTGAAAGCACCGCGTTCGACGGTCGGAAGGCCGTATGTCTCTTTCGCGGCACAGATGGCCTTCATCAGGAAGCTCATATTCCGTGCAAGGTTGCGCATGGTCTGCAAACCCTCGGCATCCTTCTTCACATCCTCAGCCGAGAACCCATGCACTTGATTCCAATACGTGGAGGATGCTACCGGCATGCCACTGATGGTGAAGTACTTGTTCAAAGCATCGAAAGTCGCACTGGTGCCACCGCGCCTTGCACTCACAACCGAAGCGCCGACCTTCATGTGCTTGGAGAAGGGCGTGCTGTAGAACAGACGGTCCAAAAACGCAAGAATGGTGCCATTGGGTGACGCGTAATACACAGGGCTTCCGATGACGAGTCCGTCTGCCTCTTCCAATTTGGGAGCAACCTCATTGACAAGGTCATCGATGACACAATGACCGGTTTTGGAACAGGACTGGCAAGCCAAACATCCCCTGATGTCCTTGTTCCCAACATGGATAAGCTCAGTCTCGATGCCTTCCTCGGCGAAGATGGTACGCATCTCCGCTAACGCCGTTGCCGTGCAGCCATTCGCCTTAGGGCTTCCGTTCAGCATGAGTACCTTTGTCATGTTCGATATACCTCCTAAAGAGCGTTGAAGAGCTTATTCGATTGGCAAGTTGAAGATCAGTCTTTTACGATCGAGGCGCCCGCTTTACGTGCGCATTCGAGACGCTGCGGGAACACCGTCTCGTGGCGCTCGATACGCGCTTCGGCGTCGAATCTCGTCCAATTGTAACGAGGATAATCGTTCACCTGCTTCGTGCCAGCAGCGATGATGACCGTTGTAGGTCCTACGAACGAATTGAACATCTCCTCGTACTTCTTGATCAGAGCATGGTAATACCCATCAGGCTCATACGCCTCATCCGGAGCGTTGCTCGTCATGATGAACACCACGGGAATCGGATGCGTATTGTAGCTATCGATTTCAGATTTGTATGTGATGTACTGAAAAATGATACGTTCGATCAGCGCCCTGAAAGAAGCCGTGCCCTCGCTTAGGTAATTCGGCGTACCGATGATCAACCCATCAGCTGTGCGGATGGCCTCCAACACCTGCGTCAAGCCATCCTTGCAGATGCAATGCCCGAGATTCTTCTCAAGCTTGCAGCCGAAGCATGAAATGCAGCCCGTGAACTTATCGAGATCGAACAAATCGAAATACTCGATTTGCGCACCAGCCTCCTTGGCTCCCTCGCAGGCGGCAGCGATCATCTGCGCCGTATTCCACTTCTTCCGAGGCCCCGCATTCACTGCAACGATACGTTTCATGGCTCACCCTTTCGTCTCAATGCTTGCAAAACACGGGTACTGGCCGTGCTTGGGGTAACGCTCTAAAGAGAGATTATTCCTTGCCTGCAGCCACTTGGTCGGCTTGCTTCAGCTCATCGATGCCTTTGTTGTACGCGTCTTGTATCTGAGACAATCTCGCAGAATAGCTTGCATCGGACATGCCCTTGGCATTCGCATATAGATCCACGTACCCTGAAAGCGCCTCGCGCAGGCTCGTGCAGCCTGCCGCATAGTGCTCATGAACGTCCTTTAGCGCATCGGGTACTTCGAGCTTCTCTATCTTGTCGAGTACGGCAAGCGCATCGTTCGCCTTCGACACGATGGTGACCTTATCGCCCGAATTTATCGAAGCGGACAGACCCTCGAGCTCGGTTTGGAGCTCGGCCGCGATCTTGTTTATCTGCGACATATATGCGCGATTCGCTGCCTGTTGCTGCTGCTCGGGCGTCTGGGATTGGCTTGCGCAGCCTGCGAGCATGCATACGGCCAATGCGCCGATGCACGCAAAGGCGATCAGTTTCGCGAAACGTTTCTTAATCATGAACTGCCTTTCTATCGCACATGAGGTTCACGAAGCATCTTTGGGGAACGTGCTGTGCAATCTTATGGGTTACCGCCTGAGTTGTCTCCGGGCGTGTCCCCTCCTGGCGTGTCGCCGCCGGGCGTATCACCTCCAGGCGTGTCACCGCCTGGTGTATCACCACCTGGTGTGTCGCCTCCGGGCGTATCACCGCCTCCAGGCGTGTCGCCGCCTTGTGCCTGCTCTTCAGCCTTCTTCTTGGCCTCTTCCTCGGCCTTCTTCTTGGCCTCTTCCTCGGCCTTCTTCTTCTCTTCCTCTTCCTTCTTCTTCTCTTCCTCTTCTTCCTTCGTGGAGGAGTTCAGGCCCTTGATGTCAAGGTCGGTATTAGAGAAGGTGCGCCAGTAGTTGGGATATCCGGCTTCAGGGAAGTCGCGCGATTCGGAATCGGCAAGGGCGGCACTCACGAAATCGGAGAACACATCGGCGACGGTGCCTGAACACGAGACGCGATTAGTACGGTCTCCCATCCAGACCGCTACGGAAAGCTGCGGAGTGATGCCGCAGAACCACAGGTTAAGGTAATTCTCGGACGTGCCCGTCTTACCCGCCGCAATCTGATCGATATCCAAAGCAGCCGCGGAACCCGTTCCGTGATAGGAATAGATGACGCCCTCCATGATCTCGGTCGCTGCATGGGCTATCTCGGGCTCTAAGGCCTTCTCGCCCTTGGGGCTCGTATTGTCGATGATGACATTGCCCTTGCGGTCGTACGCGATCTCGACAACCTCGGCTTTATAATGCGTACCGCCGTTGGCGATGGTCGCATAGGCATCGGCCATCTCGAGAGGCGTGACGCCGCTCGTGCCTAAGGTAAGGGACGGTACTTCGGCGAGGTCGGATTTGATACCCATGCGATGGGCGACCTCGGCTACCTTATCGGCACCGAGCACCCAGATAAGGCGTGAGAAGCCCGTGTTCGAGGACACTTCGAACGCACCCTGCATGGTTTGCGTGCCGTAGTTGATCTTGTCATAGTTGTAAATCTTGTTGTCGTAGCCGGGCAGCTGCACCATCGATCCGCAATCGATCGGCGTCTGAGGGCTGATACCGCCTTCGAGCGCCGCGATCAACGTGAAGGTCTTGAACGAAGAGCCTGCTTGGCGCTGCGCTTGGGCAGCAAGGTTCCATTGGTCTTCGTAATAGTCCTTGCCACCAACCATGGCCTTCACATAACCGTTGGAGGGATCGACTGCCACGATGGCAACCTCGAGTGAGTCGTTGACCCGATCCTCCTTGTTGGCAGCGGCTTCTTCGGCTTTTTCCTGCATGTCGACATCGAGCGTGGTGTAAACGGTCATGCCTCCTTGGAACACATCCGCCGTCGACAGGCCATAATCGCTCGTTAAGGTCTCGCGCACATAGCTTGCGAAATAAGGGTACTCGACGATGCCGTCGTTAGACTCCCACGTGACATTCAGTTCGATGGGCTCCTGTTTGGCTGCTTCAGCTTCCTCTTGCGTGATGGCGCCATATGAGACCATGCGGTTGAGCACGATGTTTCGGCGATCGAGCGCATGGTCGGGGAAATCGATGGGATTGTTATATGTCGGCGATTGCGGGATGCCTACCAAAAGCGCCGCCTCGGCTAAGGTAAGCTCTTTCGAGCTCTTCCCGAAATAGCGCCTCGAGGCAGCTTCGATGCCGTAAGCACCGTTGCCATAATTGATGGTATTGATGTAAAGGAGCAGAATCTCATCTTTAGAGAACATGCGCTCCATCTGGATGGCGAGGAACGCCTCGCGTACCTTGCGCTTGAGCGTAACCTCCGACATCTCATCGGCAAGGATCGTATTGCGCACGAGCTGTTGCGTGATGGTCGATGCTCCCTCGAGCGTTCCGCCCGTCATGTTGTTTATCACCGCACGCGCAATGCCGATCGGATCGACGCCGATGTGCAAATAGAAGCGTTCGTCTTCTGTGGCGACCGTTCCCACGGTGGCATAATTGCCGACCTCTTCGAGCGAATTCAGCGGAATGCGGTACTCGAATTGGAATCGTGCGAGTAAGGTCTCATGATCGCTTGCATACACCATGGTCGGCTGAATCGTGTTGTATGCGGATGCGTCATCGTACTCGGGCAGGTCTTGGAGCCAATAGACGCATACCGCGCCAATGCCGACGCAAGCTACGATGAACACGCCTAAGATGCAGGTGAGGATCTTCTTTATGATGCTTGCGGACTTGAACCACTCCGGAAAGCTTCTGCGTTGGCGTTTTGCCTTCGGCTCGGCAGCATCCTCGGTGGCTTCGGGATCATCGGAATCGAGGGTTGCGAGGATATCATCCTGATCAAGCTCGGCTTCTGAGAACTCCTCCCCATCGAATTCGTCCTCTATGGGCACATCTTCGTCGGTTTGAAGCTCATCGGATGCAACAGCGCCATGACGAGGTTTTTTAACCGCGTCTTCAGGATCGCCGAACATCTCATCGAGCACATCTTCATTAAGATCAAGCTCGTCGTCGATCCAATCCTCTTCAGATCCGTGCTTTGCATGAAAAGCCATGCATTGGCCCCCTTTTGACTTGCATGGAAACCATTATACGTCAAGCACCTTCAGTCCATAATAAAACCGCACTGTGCATACGCGCAGATGAATGACGCTCCACATAGCCTTACAGAACGCTTGCTGCAAGCTCGTCTAGCGCGGTTTCGTCGGCGGCAAGCGCCACGAGCGCGCTATCGAGTTGTTCGGCGACCGCAACGTGGCCCGTTCCTCCGAAGGTCGTCCGTGCCCGGACGATGCTTTCGATATCGAGCGCGCCGGCGATATCGTCCTCGAACAGCTCGCTTTCTGCCCTGAAATCCTCAAGCGAAAGGTCGGATAGGTCGCAGGCGCGCTGCTCGCACAGAAGCACGAGGTGACCAACCACCTCATGCGCCTGGCGGAACGGCATGCCCTTCTTGGCCAGGTAATCAGCCACGTCCGTCGCGGCAAGATAGCCCTTACACGCCGCTTCGAACATGGCTTCTTCATGGATCTCCATCGAAGCGATCATGCCGGCAGCGCAGACAAGGCAATCCTCAAGCGTCTTTGCGGCGTCGATCGCACCTTCCTTGTCCTCCTGCAAATCCTTGTTGTATGCAAGCGGCAGGGATTTCATGGTGACGAGAAGCGCGACCAGATCCCCCACAACGCGACCGGTCTTGCCGCGGATGAGCTCCGCGAAATCAGGGTTCTTCTTCTGCGGCATGATCGATGAGCCCGTTGAGAAAGCATCCGATAAGGTGATGAAACCGAACTCGGTCGTCGACCACAGGATAAGCTCCTCGCACAGGCGCGATAAGTGCATGCACGACACGCTGCACGCATACAGAAGATCGAGCAAGAAGTCGCGATCGGATACCGCATCGAGAGAATTCTGAATGACCGAGGCGAAGCCAAGGCTTTCGGCTGTGGCGAACCTATCAAGCGGATACGTCGTCCCAGCGAGCGCAGCAGCGCCAAGCGGACAGGCGTCGGCAGCGAAGTACGCAGCGCTGATCCTCTCGAAATCGCGCGTCAGCATCCATACGTATGCAAGCAGATGATGCGAGAAGAGCACGGGCTGGGCATGCTGCATATGCGTGTAACCTGGCAAGATCACGTCGAAATGCTCTTGCGCCTGCTCGATGAGCACACGCCTCAGCTCGATATTCGCATGCATCAGATCGACGCAACGCTTCTTCGCGAACAGCCGTGTGTCAGTGACGACTTGGTCGTTCCTGCTGCGGCCCGTATGGAGCCTGGCTCCCGCATCGCCGATCTCTTCCGTCAAGACCGACTCGACGGACATATGGATATCCTCATTGTTGATGTCGAACGGAAAATCCCCCGCCTCGATGCGCGCCTCGATGGAAGCGAGGCCTTTGTCGATGGCGGCTGCGTCATCCTTTGAGATGATGCCCTGCGCGGCGAGCATATGCGCATGGGCGCGCGAGCCCGCGATATCCTGATGGTAAAGCGCCTTGTCCACAGGAAGCGATGCACCGAACTCTTGCGTGAACTCGCTTACATCCTCTTGGAACCGGCCTGACCACAATGCCATGTTTATCCTATCTCCTTATCCTTTGAACATCAGAATGGCCTGCTCGACCGAGCGTGCCGAATCGGGCGTATCCGCTACGAGCAGGATCGTATCGTCGCCTGCCACCGTCCCGAGCACGCCGGGAAGCTTCGCCTCATCGAGCGCGGCGCATACGCCGGCCGCACCGCCGACAGTCGCCTTGATGATGACGAGATTGCTCGCAGCATGCACCTCGACGACCAGATCGCTCACCAATCTGCGCAGGCGGATCTCCTCGGGAAGGGCATATCGGCCAGTACGTGACTTAACGAGGCCTAAATCGGCGATATCCCGAGAAATCGTAGCCTGTGTGCATTCGAAGCCCTGCTTCTTCAGCTGGTCGGCGAGCTCCTGCTGTGTGCGGATCACGTTCTCGCGGACGATTGTCCGAATTGCTTGATGACGCTCCTGACGCTTTGCCATATCACGTCTCCTTATTCCATAAAATTAGTTAAATATTCACTTTTATGAATACTAACAGATAAAACATGCTTATAAATGGAAATAATTGCTTTTTAAAAGCAGAAATATGTACGCTGTTGCCCGTTATCAGGTGAGCGGCGGCATCGGCTTCCATGTCGGGTCGTGCATGATCACTCGAGAATCCTTCCAGCCCTCGAACAGGCGCTCCGCTCCCGAACGAACGCACTTCTTATCGACGGCGAAGAGGCGGATGAATTCCTTGCAGAAGGTTAGGAAGGTGCCGAAGCCGAACGTGAAGCGGTTGAAATCGCCATGCTCCGCAAAATACCGCGCCATATAGCCGCGGTTGCGCATGATGTGGTAACGGTTCATGTCGGACGTGGAATTGAGCTGGCGAACACCGGCGATGTCCCAATTGTTGATGTTACGCGTACGACGCAGGATGAAGTCGGACACGACGACAGGCGTCGTGACCTTGCTCGCCAGATATCCGTAGATGGTATCGTCCCAATAGATGAAGAAGCGCGGATCAGGGATGCCGATCTTCTCCACGACCGAACGGGCGAAAAGCCCGCCTTCGAAGCACACGGTATTCATCACGCGATGGTCTGAAGTTTCGAAACCCTCGGGTGCAATCGGGTTCGGAATGCCCAAAGGAACGAGGAAATGGTACTGCCAGTAGAATGGCCCGCCATCGTAATCGTAGCGACGGCCTTGGATCACGTCGTAGCGATCCGTCCATTTGGAGAGCTTTTGGATGGCATCCGGCTCGACTGCGACATCATCGTCCATGAGCCAGAACCACTCGGCGCCCAAATCGAAGGCACGCTGAGTTCCTGCGGAGAAACCGCCTGCGCCGCCGCCGTTTACCGGTTGCGGGAAGTACACGAAGTAACGACGCTCGCCTTCCGCATCAAGTTCGGGTTCGCCCCAAATATCACGAGCAATCTGCTCGTACTCATCGACTATGAAAGAAGTGAGCGGAGAATTTTCATTGTCAGCGATGATGATGCGCCACGGCGCGTCATCTAAGGAAACGAGGGAGTCGAACAAGGTCATAAGCAGCTCTTGGCGCTTAAAGGTCACTATGACGATCGCTAGCTTTTCCATGTGAATGCTTCCCCATCAAAAAACGCGCACCCCACTGAGGTGCACCGAAAACCTCATTTGTAAGCTGCATCATTGTAGCACACGGAGCATATGCGCTATCCGTTCCCGCGAAACTTAACCACAATGCCACGAATCTTCGTGATTCCTTGCGGCGAAAGATACGAATACTCATACGAATGACGCGACATATGCGATACAATGAATTGGTTTATGTGCTGAAGAGGTTTACGTGCAAAACCAAAGCGTTACCGGAAGGGATGAAACATAACAAGCCGTGCATTGGCTCCAATACATTCTGCTGTTTATCATCGCGCTTGTCGTCACCGTGGCTACCATCCCCTTGGTGAAACGCCTCGCCGTACGCCTCGACGCCATCGATTACCCCGATAAGCGCCGCGTCAACACCAAGCCCATCCCCCGCTTAGGTGGTGTCTCCATCTACCTCGGCATACTCGCAAGCCTCATCGTATTCATGATCGGTGTCAAGTTCTTCGGGTGGAGCTCTCCACTCGAATTCAGGGACGCGCAAGGGCCCAATCTGCCGCTTGTCTTCTTGGGCATCACCACCATCTTCGGCGTAGGCGTCGTCGATGACATCTTCACTTTAAAGGCTATGCCCAAGTTCATCGCGCAAATCATTGCTGCGATCTTCGTAGTCGCAGGCGGGCTGCTCTTCGATGGGTTCACGAATCCCTTCTCCTATGGATACATCGATTTGGGAATCTTCGCCTACCCCATCACCGTGTTCTACCTTGTCGCATTCGCGAACATCATCAACTTAATCGATGGCCTTGATGGACTTGCCGCCGGCATCACGGCGATTACCGCGATGACCATCTTCGTGTTCGCAATCGGGAAGAACGAAATCGAGGCGGCATTCATCTCGATCACGCTCATCGGCTCGTGCCTGGGATTCTTGCGGTACAACTTCAATCCCGCATCGATTTTCATGGGTGATTCCGGTGCTCTTCTTTTGGGATTCTTGCTTGGCGTCTCGTCTTTGTTCGCAGTCGCCAAATCCGCGCTCATCGTCTCGCTTCTCGTACCGATCGTCACTGCGGGCGTTCCCATCATCGACACTGCGACCGCGATCATCCGACGCATGCGCGCTGGCGTCTCCATCGGCACGCCCGATAAGGGGCACATCCACCATCGCCTTTTGCAGTCGGGTTTCTCGCAGAGAACCACCGTGTTCATCATGTGGGGTTGGACGCTTGTTCTTGCCGTATGCAGTATCTTCGTCACGCTGCTCGAACCTCCGGGAAACATCATCGCGATCGTCATCGCATTGGCGGTCACTGTGTTCGCGATATTCAAGCTGAAGCTTTTAGGTCCTGTGCTCACGCACCACTACAATCCGCGTACGCGTAAGGACGGCTCCAAAGAGCGCGAAGATGACGCGCACTCTTCCCGTGCAAAAAGCGGTGCCCGTAAAAGAAAGACTGCGAATCGAACGCCGAGAACGCGCTCTTCCGCATCCGCAAGAGACGCACGGTACACGCCATCGAACAGAAGCTCTTCAGCCAACAGAAGAAATGGCGGCACGCGCAACCGATCTGAGTAGCGAACACGCATCCTAGATCTTCGAGAGGAACGTTAAAGATGACCAAACGCAGCACTTCATCACTCTCCCATCGCTCGACCAAGGGTCTGAAGATCGCGATTCTTCTGCTCATCATCTTGTTCGTCGCAGAGGCGATAGGTGGATTTATCTACATCAACTCGAAAGCCGACAAGGTCGATGGCAACACATCGAGCCAAACGACCAACCCCGCCCCTGCCGATAAAACGAAGGGCGCTTCCTCAACCGATCGCATCGTCATGACCATAAACGGCAGCCATGATACCTATGTCTTGCGTGGAGAGGAATATGTGGAGGGCTATTGCCATGCCGTCGACCTCGACGAAGGCGATATCACCTCAAGTATCGAGATTAAGGGAAGCGTGAACGCGGATAAGGCAGGCGACTACACGATCACCTACACCGCTACCAACTCGCAAAAGCAATCGGCGAGCTGCGAGCGAGTCGTGCATGTGGTGGATGATATGGCCACAAACACGGTCGGCGTGCCCGTGTTGATGTACCACTACGTATATACCGCGAACGACATGCCCGACGAGCTCGATGCGAACTTCATTGAGGATGTCGAGCTCGAGGAACAACTTTCGTATCTGACCTCTAACAATTACTACTATCCATCGTACCAGGAGCTCTCAGAATACATCGCAGGCCGCCATTCGCTTCCCGAGAAGAGCATCTTCCTCACATTCGATGACGGTGAAGGCGGATTTTTGGATTACGGCGTGCCCCTGCTTGAGAAATACAAGGTTTTCGCAACATCGTTCCTTGTAACATGGGATAACGCAGGTCCTTGCACCTCCCGCCCGAGCCCGTATATCACGTATCAGACGCACTCAGAAGATATGCACCGCGGTGGCGGCAACATCGGGCATGGCGGTCGCATCAGCGCGATGAGCCAACAAGAGATCTACGACGACTTGAAGATGTCGACCGACAAGCTCGGAACCAAGGAAGCGTTCGCCTATCCGTTCGGCGATCATACCGATACGGCGAGCGCGGCCATCCGCGAGCTCGGGATTCTGTGCGCATTCACGACCGAATACGGACTGGTCAACGTGGGCGATGACCCCACGGCCTTAACCCGCATCCGCGTGACCGGCGGCGCAGGCCTCGATCGTTATGTAGGCTCGCTTTCGTAAGACCGCCCAAGAGCGCAAAAACCATTATTCTAAAAAACGAGCGGCCCTTCTTGGACCGCTCGTTTCGTTCATTTCCCAACGCATCACGCTGGCTGATATGACACGCTTCTAGCCGCGGATCTCCGCTCCCGTCGCGCTCGATACCTTCTTGACCAATTTCTCGTGGGCCTTCTCGACCTCTTCGCTCGTGAGCGTGCGGTCGGCTGCACGGTATGTTAAGGCATACGCCATGGACTTCTTGCCCGCGCCCACGCGGACATCATCGCGATACACATCGAAGAGGGAGACACTCTCGAGCAGCTTGCCGCCTGCGGAAGTCATGCACTGCAGCATCTTCTCGTTCGTGACCGATTCGTCAACTACAAATGCCACGTCCACAGAAACCGCTGGGAAGGTCGGCACATCCACGTAATCGCGAGCGTGACGTGCAGCCTTGAGCAGCGCGGTGAGGTCGAGTTCGAATGCAACCACGGGAGCTTGCGCATCGAAAGCTGCAACGGCCAGAGGATGGAGCTCGCCCACCCATCCGAGCGGCGTGCCGCCAGAAAGGACCTGCGCAGCACGACCAGGCTGCAGATGCGCCGCCTCATCGGATGTGAGCGCCTTGAAGCGGAGCTTGTCGATGCAAAGCTCGCGGCAGAGGTTCTCAACAACGCCCTTGCCATCGAAGAAATCGAACGGAGCGGGTGCGTTGTTCCACGTCGCCTCCCCGAAGGAGCCCGCGAGCACACCGGCGAGCTTCTCGCGCTCCTTAGGCTTCTTTCTGCCCTCGGCAGCGCTGAAGACGACGCCGATTTCGTAGAGCTGAACGTTTTTCACGCCACGGCTCTGATTGTATGCAACGCTGCGCAAAAGGCCGGGGATGATGCTTTGGCGCATGACCGATTGGTCGGCGCTCATCGGATTGATAAGCTCGACAGCCTCGCCTAATCCGAGCGCCTCCGCACTCATCCTAAGATCGTCAAGCTCGCTTGGATCGGCGAAGGAATAGGTCATCGTCTCGTTAAGGCCGCTTGCACGCAAGGATGCATGGATGATGTCCTTGCGCTGCTCTGCAAGCGTGCGCACCCCGAAACGACCTCGTCCACCCGGAAGCGTCGGCTCGATGCGATCCATCCCGAAAAGACGGAGCACTTCCTCGTACAAATCGATCTCGCGCTCAAGGTCGGGACGGAAGGTCGGAGCAATGACATTGAGGATGTCTTCATCTTCACTCTCGGTCACTTCGCAACCAAGACGGGTAAGGATGTCTTTAATCTCCTCAGGTGCGATGTCGGCACCCATCATGGCGTTGAAGCGCGGAATGCGGAAGATAAGATGGATCGGCTCGGTACGCTCTTCCCAGACATCGACGATGCCATTTGAGCAATCGAGCTTGCTGCATGCTTTGCCGCCTGCAACCTCTATGATGAGCGCGCATGCTGCATCGGAGATATCCGCAATGGGGTTATCATCAACACCGCGCTCGTAGCGCATGGAGGACTCGCTGATAAGGCCAAGGTTTCGGCTCGTGCGGCTCGTATGCGCGCGGCTGAAGGTCGCAGCCTCGAGCAAGATCTTGGTGGTCTCCTCGGTGACTTCGGTATCCATACCACCCATGACGCCTGCAAGCGCAACCGCTTTCTCGGGCGTCGCGATAACGGTCATATCGCTCGTAAGCGTACGATCCTCACCATCGAGGGTTGTTAGTTTCTCTCCATCATAGGCGGGACGCACGATGATGTGCGCGCCACCGTCGGCTGAGCACAGCTTGTCATAGTCGAATGCGTGCAGGGGCTGGCCGAACAGATACAGGATGTAATTGGTGACATCGACGATGTTGTTGATGGAGCGGCCACCGAGAGCGGTGATGCGCTCGACGAGCCAGTCGGGGCTCGGACCGATCTTCACATGCTCGATGACATGGGCCGTATAGCGCTTGCAGCGCTCGGGGTCGGTGATGGTGACATCGACCGGCTTGCCCGGGCACGTCTCCTTCTTGCATAGCGTAAGCGATGCGGCCATCTCGGATAGCGGATTGTCATACGGCACACGGTACATGGCGCCGACCTCGCGAGCCATGCCGACCATGGACAGGCAATCGGGACGGTTCGGCGTGATCTCCAAATCGAGCACGGTATCGCCGAGCTGGTAGTACTCCGCGAACGGCACGCCGATGGGAGCATGAGCCGGCAAGATCATGATGCCGTCATGGTTATCCGACAAGCCCAGCTCGCGCTCGGAGCAATTCATGCCGCAGCTTGTCACACCGCGCAGCTTCGACTTCTTTATCTCGAAATCGCCAGGCAAAACCGCACCGATCATCGCAACGACGATATGGTCGCCTTCCTTGAAGTTCTGAGCACCGCACACAATCTGCAAGGGCTCGGGATTGCCATCCACGTCAACATTGCATGTTCCCACATCGACCGTGGTCACCCACAAATGGTCGGAATCGGGATGCGGGGCCTTGGTGAGCACCTTGCCGGTCACGATATGGTCGAATTGCTCACCGAGCTTCTCGACGCCCTCAACGCCCGTACCGGTCAAATCGAGCCTATCGCAGAACGCTTTGAGGTCGTCAGGGACCTCGACGTATTCAGAGAGCCACTTCAACGATACCTTCATGGTTTACCTCTCCTTATCTTTAGAACTGACGCAAGAAGCGCATGTCGCCTTCTAGGAGCATACGCAAGTCAGGGACGTTGTATTTTAGGCATGCGACGCGCTCAACGCCGACGCCGAATGCGAATCCTGAATACTCTTCCGGATCGATGCCAGACATCTCGAGCACGTTAGGATCGACCATGCCGCAGCCCAAGATCTCAAGCCAGCCGGTTCCCTTGCACATGCGGCAACCCTCGCCGTGGCAGATGCCGCAGCTCACGTCGACTTCGGCAGAGGGCTCGGTGAAGGGGAAGTAGTGGGCGCGGAAGCGCGTCTTGCGCTCCTCGCCGAACATCTGCTTGCAGAAGTAATCGAGCGTGCCTTTGAGGTCTCCGAAGGTAATGCCGCGATCAACGACGAGACCCTCGATCTGGGTGAACTGGGGCAGATGGCTCGGGTCAGCAACATCGCGGCGATACACCTTGCCGGGTGCGACGATGTAAATGGGCGGTTTTTGCTGCTCCATCACATGCACCTGCACACCGGAGGTCTGCGTACGAAGAAGCACGTCCGACTCGCCTTTGACAGCCGAGGCGTCACCCGAACGGTCGAGTACATAAAACGTATCCTGCATGCTGCGGGACGGATGGTCTTGAGGAGCATTGAGCGCGGTGAAGTTGTAGTAATCAGTCTCGACTTCGGGGCCGTACGCCACGCTGTAACCGAGTCCTAAGAAGATCTCGCATACCTCGTCGGTGATGCGGTTGATAAGATGTCGCGTGCCCATCTGCTGGGAGCGCCCTGGCAAGGTCACGTCGACGGCCGCTGCATCGATGGCTGCCGCAAGCTCGGCTGCATCGAGCTCCGCCTTGCGGGAAGAAAGCGCTTCCTCGACGATCTTGCGCACGTCGTTCACGGTCTTGCCCACGCTCGCACGCTCTTCCTTTGGAAGCTGACCCATGCCGCGCAGATACGCCGTCAGCGTGCCGGATTTACCGAGCACCGCGACGCGCACCTGATCGAGGTCGACCGAAGAAGCGGCAGCGGAAATAGCCTCGAGCGTTTGGATTCGCAGCAATTCGAGTTCGTCTGTTATTGCCATACCCTTAACACCTTTCAGAAACAGGATTTCGCACATATCATGTCAATCTTTTGTATTGTATGCTTTTTCAGGAGACCTACATGCATTTATCCTGCGGACTTACTACAGGAAACGGTAACTTACCATACGAACGCCCCATGCGTAGCAATTATCGAAGCCGAACGCCTTCCACACGCCTGGCTGAAGATCGAGGCTTCTGCTTCCCGCGCCCATATACCCGCAATCGTTGACGGTGGCGATCACGGTCATGCCGTTGTAATTGATCTCGACCGTCCTCCCGAAATACTGACGGTAGTTCTTCCACGCCATCGGCACCGCTACGCCCATGGACCAGTCGTCGCACACCGCACCTGTGGCAGTGATGCCAGGATTCGGTGTTGTCGGATCGCTCTCTCCGCCATATGCAGACGCATAGCCCGTGAACCAACCTGTACTGCCAGGCTCGGCAACATCGCCTGAGCCCTCATCGCCTGCACCGGGATTGGTATTCCAGCCATCGTAGATTCCAGGATCGGAGTACGCGTTATACATCGAGGCGGCCGCAAGCGCAAGCGCTTCGAGCCTGGCCTCCTCGGCTTGCGCATCCGCAAGCGTGTTCTTAGCCTCATCGACGATCGCCTGGGCTTCCGCCTGTTTCGCTTCGAGTTCGACGAGCTTCTTATCTTGCTCATCGCGTTTCTCGTTGAGCAGCTTCAGAAGCGCTTGGTATTCGGCGACACGTGCCTTCTGCTCGGCTATGATGTCCGCTTGATACTGCTGGATGGATGCAAGGTATTCCAGATTGCGCAAAAGCTCCCTGAAATCCTCTGAGCTTAGAACCATATCGAGAATGCCGAGCGAGCCGCCGCGGTATTCGTAATTCGCAAGCGTTCCCAAGTCATTGCGGCCGGCGATGACCTTCTTTTGCGCTTCCATGGCCTGAGCCACCGCTTTATCGATCTGGGCTTGGAGCGCATCGTATTCAGATTTTAGCTGCGCGTACTCAGCCGTGACGGCCTCCATGTGGGCCTCGGCCTCAGAGAGCGCCTCCTGCGCTTCATCGACGGATGGAACAGCATACGCACGCGGCATGCATACGCCGATGCACAACGCTAGAATCGCTCCGAAAACGGCAAAAATGAGGCCTCGATGAGCATTTTTATGTTGTCTTGCAATTTGCATAACATTTAAATGTTAGCGGAAAATGGCCTATCCGCAAAGAGCAGGGCTCGTTTCCGACCACTCGCAGCGATGATGTGAACCTGCTATACTGCCAAACCATGAGCATCGATACTGAAACAGGCAAAGAAGCACCCGCGCAGATCTCCTCTGAGCGCGTGAAGGATATCTTCTCGTCCATCGCAAAGAAATATGAGCGCTTCAACGCGGTCTCGAGCTTCGGTGCATACAAGCTGTGGCTCAAGCACATGATGAAACTCGCCGATATCGGACATGATGATGACGTGCTCGATGTCGCTGGCGGCACGGGCGATGTCGCCTTCGCGGTCGCACGCGCCAAGCGTCCCCGTCATATCCAACTCACCGACCTTGTCCCCGAGATGCTCGAGGTGGCGCGCTACCACGTGGAGCGCGAGAGCAAGAACTGCGGTGTACCGATAGACTTCCAGGTGGTGGACGCGCAGGACATGCCCTTCGACGATGAGAGCTATGAGGCGGTCACCATGGCGTACGGCATCCGTAACATGCCTGACCGCGAACGTGCGCTTTCCGAGATCTTCCGTGTCCTCAAACCAGGCGGGCAGCTTATCTGCCTCGAGTTCTCCACACCAACGAACGCCATATGGCGTGCGCTGTATAACTTCTACCTCGCCCACATGATCCCCTTCTGGGGTGGACTGATCACGGGTGATAAATCGGGGTTCGTGTACCTCTCGAGAAGCATCAAGGCCTTCCCCGATCAGAAAACGTTCGCAGCAATGCTTCAAGCTGCAGGGTTTAGCGATGTATCGTGGAAGAACCTGACGGGCGGCATCGCCGCCGTGCATACCGCACGCAAGAAATAGCACTCAAGGGTGCCTGTTTAAGAAACCTTTTGCAATCAGATCTTTATGAAGCGTAAGAATGCGCCTGTGCCATAAGCTCTTCAGCGTGCGCACGTGACACATCCGTAAGCTCACCGGAGAGCATGCGCGCGATCTCGTCTACGCGCACATCCCCATAGATTTCCTCGATGAATGTGCGCGGATACGCCTCATCGGTCTTTTGCACCACATAATGCGCATTGCCGTGCACGGCAACCTGCGCAAGATGCGTCACAGCGATGACCTGGTGCGTTTTTGCAAGATCGGCGAGCACTTCGCCAAGCGCACGCGCCGCAGAACCGGCGACGCCTGCATCGATCTCATCGAAGATGAGCGTATCAACATCATCGGCCTCGCCGAGCACTGCCTTTATCGAGAGCATCACGCGGCTGATCTCACCACCCGATGCGATCTTTACCAAAGGACGTGCTTGCAAGCCAGACCCCGGCTTGAACATGAATTCGACTGCCTGCGAACCTGCACGCGTCCACGATTCGAACTCAAGATCGGCAACTGCACATTCAAGGCTCGCCGAACCCATCTCGAGCCGCTGCATGTAAGCATTCACCTCATCTGCGAAGCGAGGAGCAGCCTCTTTCCGCAACGTCGCAAGCGCATCTGCCGCTGCTTCGAGCTCAGCCTTCGCGACACGTACCGCTTTTTCCGCACGCTCGCGTGCGAAGTCCGTATCATCGACTGCTTCCACGAGCCTTGCCGCCGCCTCACGCGCAAAAAGCACATCCTGCATGCGCGGTCCATAGGCCTTGATGAGTCCTTGGATGGCGCTAACGCGCTCCTGCATGCGCTCGAGCTCGTCTGGATCGAACTCCACGGTTAAGCGATAGTCGCGAACCTCTCCTGCAGCATCTTCCAAAAGATAGCCCGCCTCGCGAAGCGAAGCCACATATGGCTCTAAGCTAGCATCGATGCGAGATGCCCCCAAAAGCGCGCCAATCGCTGCTTCAAGCGCATCGATGGCTCCTCCATCGCCGCTTAAAGATTCATGCGCGGTTTGCGCAGCAAGAGCGAGCGCCTCCGCATGCTCAGCACGGGAAAGCTCAGATAAGAGCTGCTCGTACTCCCCTTCCTTCGGGTTAACCGCATCGATACGACGAAGCACCAGCCGCGCATCATCAAGCTGTGCTAAATCGGCAGCGGACGCTGCGTTCACACGGTCGAGCTCGGCTTGCGCTTCCTTGAAGCTATCGAATGCTGCTTCATATTCCGCTTTCGCATCAAAGATGGCCTGACCGCACCACGCATCGAGCATGCGTAGATGCGCCTGGGGGCGCATCAGCTGCTGATGCTCGTGTTGGCTGCAAAGATCGATGGATGGAGCAACTCGCGAAGCGAGTTCGCTCACGCTTGCCATCATGCCGTCAATCGTCGCCTTCGAACGTCCATCGGATGTTACCGTGCGTGTGATGATGGTTTCTTCGGGAATATCTTCTGCATCTGCCTGGGGCAAGCGCAAAAACCGTCCCGCCACCGAAAGCTTATCCTCGCCTTCCCGTACAGCCATCTTGTCACCGCGTGCTCCCATCAGAAGCCCCAGCGCCGATAGCAAGGCGGACTTGCCTGCACCGGTCTCGCCCGTGATGACAGTAAGCCTCGGCGAGAATTCAATCGAAGCTTGCTCGATGAGCGCGAGATTCTTTACTTGGATCTCATCAATCATGCGCTTCACCAGACCCGATAAGTTCAATCGCGGCACACTGGCCTGCAAGCAATCCGCTCGACCATGCCCAATGCAGGTTGTAGCCGCCGCAAGGGCCATCGACATCGAGCGCCTCGCCTGCTGCGAACAGGCCAGCTTGCCCATAAACGGCAAGCGTCCGCGCGCTCACGCACGTTACATCGATCCCGCCGCGACGGACTTGGCAGAGGTTGGAATCGCCGATGCCTTCGATCTTGAGTGAAAAGAATGTCAAGCGGGTACCAAGATCGCCTATCATCTCCTCGTCATCGGGCGCGCACAAATCGTCAGGGCTGATGCCGATCGGTTTGAGCACCGCATCGACAACACGGGGAAGAAGGAAACCACGCAGCACATCGGCACAAGTCGGCGTGCGGCCAAGAAGCTTTTCAGCGGTGCGTGCGCGATTGCGGATAACATCGGCAGCCCATTCATGATGGCCTAAATCGAAGAAATCGACGTTCAGCTCGTCACCAGGCTCGGCAATGCGCGACAGATTGAATACGCAGATGCCCGATACACCGTATTTGCGGAAGAGGATCTCACCGCTTTCACTCCCGATGCACCCCATCGTATTCTCGTCTTCTTGACGCATGAGGATGACGTTGCATTTGACGCGGATGTTATCGAGTTCGCGTACTATGGGGATGTAGTCCTTGGTCACGCGCAAGGGACCGAGCATGGGTTTTAAATCAAGGATGCGAAGGCCATCGAAAGCCGAAAGGTCCACGCTTTCCAAGGCGCGGCCCCCACATGCGATGATGATGGCATCAGCTCTTTCGAAGCGACCGTCTGCCATACGTAAGGTATATGGTTTTCCCTCTTCGCGAGGAGCTTCGATGGATTTCACGGCACAGCCGCATGCCTCCTTAACCCCGAAAACTGAAGCGGCAGCACGCAACACATCGACAACGACGCTCGCCTTGTTCGCAAGCGGGAAGCGGCGGCCGTCTTCTTCCTGCCACCAGTCCATGCCGAGCTCTTCGAAGAAATCGGTTACGGGAGAAAAGCCCTCTTCTTTCTTTGGGCCATCGGGAACATGCGGCGCGTACGTGCGCTCATCAAGCGCATCGTATACGTCCCTCACGAAATCGGAGTTGTGATAGCGCCACAGATCAAGATGCTCGTTCGTGAAATTGCACCTGCCGTTGCCCGTCACCAAGATGGACTTGCCAACGCGATCGGCTGCCTCGTAAATGGTGATGGCTGTATGCGTAAGCGCATCGCTTCCGAAGGATTCGCGGAACTGTTTGCCAGCGGCGATAGCCGCCGAAAGCCCTGCCGCGCCTCCACCTATGATAGCTAGTTTCTTCATGCGTCTACCATAGCACATAATGCATGTCTCGCTCGGCATTTCGGGAGCGAAGAGGACGTACAAAGCGCGTATAATGAAGGGCACTACGTAGGTCAAATAACGACAAGGGGCTCACTCATGCATGACGTTTTGATTATTGGCGCCGGCATCGCGGGCAGTGCGTGTGCGCACTTTCTAGCACGCTACGACCTTGACGTACTCGTCATCGATGCCGAGTACGACATCGCAGTCGGTACGACGCGTGCTAATAGCGGCATCGTGCACTCCGGCTACGATCCAGAACCAGGCACGCTCAAGGCGAAGTACAACATCGAGGGCGCGCATATGTATCCCAAGCTTGCTGAAGAGCTTGGCTTCGAATTCAGGAAGAACGGCTCGCTCATCGTCGCATTCAGCGAAGAAGAGCGTCCCGCCATCGAGAAGCTTCTGGCTCGCGGCATCGAAAATGGTGTCGAGGGTTTGCGCATCATGGAATCCGAGGAGCTCCACCAAAAGGAGCCGAACCTCAATCCTGATGCCGTCGCAGCACTCTGGGCGCCCACGGGCGGCATCGTCGACCCGTATGGCGCATGCCTTGCATTCGCAGAGACCGCCGCACGAAACGGCGTTGTGTTCCGCTTCGGCACGCGTGCGGAGGATGTCAAGCTTAAAGACGGCATCTGGAACGTCACCGTAAGCTACAACGGCGATGCAACCGATGCTTCAAAAGGAACATCGGAGGTTTTGAAAGCCCGTATCGTCATCAATGCCGCAGGCCTTGACTCCGGACGCTTGAACGGATGCGCGAGCAAGGCTGATTCGTTTAAGATCACCCCGCGTGTAGGCGAATACCTCTTGCTCGACAAGGCGCATGGCACTGCGTTCGACTCCACGATTTTCCAAGTACCCACCAAAAATGGCAAGGGCGTGTTAGTCTCCCCGACGATCGAGGGCAACCTCATCATCGGCCCGAACGCCGTCGTCCGCGAAAGTGCAGATGACACCTGGACCACCAACGAAGGGCTCGCGCAGATCCTGCGCGAAGCGTCTAAAACCTGGACCAAGATCCCCTCGTGGGACGCCATCACAAACTTCGCGGGACTGCGTCCCACATGCGTTGAATCCCCTGATTTCCATTTAGGCGAACCTGAGGATGCGCCGGGCTTTTTCAATATCTGCGGTTTCGATTCACCGGGACTTACCGCTGCACCCGCAGTCGGCAAGGACTTCGCAGAAAGGATAGCAGCGAAGCTCGAGGCAACCGAGAAGGCCGACTATATCGACCATCGCGATGCGCCGCGCCATATCTCCAAGATGACGGACGAGGAACTTGCAGCCGCCATCGCGGAAGACCCCGCATGGGGAGCGGTCGTATGCCGTTGCGAATGCGTGAGCGAAGCCGAGATCGTTGAAGCCCTTCGCTCCCCCGTTCCCGCTAAGACGGCGGATGCCATCAAGTGGCGCACCCGTGCCGGCATGGGTCGCTGCCAATCGGGCTTCTGCTTGCCCATCACCATGCAGCTGATCGCTAAGGAGCATGGAGTCGACCTCACTGACGTGAACAAGGGCCGCGATGGTTCTAACTTAACCTTCGGGCACCGTGGATGCTTCGACCGATTACCCGAGGTGGAGATGGGAGGTGCGCAATGACGACGAAACTTACAACAAACGCCGCCAAGGCGCAGGCGACCAAACTCACCGTTTTAGGCGAGATCAACCACATGGAAGTCGACATCGCCATCGTAGGCGGCGGTGCAGCAGGTCTAGCCGCTGCGAATGCAGCCTATGATGCAGGTATCACCAACGTTGCCATCTTCGAGCGTGAAACCGCCACGGGCGGCATCCTCAAGCAGTGCATCCACAACGGCTTCGGCCTGCACCGCTTCAAGGAAGAGCTCTCCGGTCCCGAGTACGCAGCCCGCGAGCATGAAGCCGCCGTTGAACGTGGCATCCAAATCAACTACCAGGCATTCGTCTTAAGCATCGAAGAGGGTCCTCTGCTTCGTGTCATCAGCCCAACGCTCGGCATGACGCACGTGCACGCAGGTGCGATCATCCTCGCGATGGGTTCCCGTGAACGCACGCGCGGCATGTTGCAGATCCCAGGCACGCGCCCCGCAGGCATCTATACCGCAGGCACCGCCCAGCATATGATCAACCTCGAGGGAATCATCCCCGGTCGCGAGGTCGTCATGTTGGGCTCAGGCGACATCGGATTGATCGTCGCACGTCGTCTCGCCTATGAAGGTGCCAACGTGAAAATGGTTTTGAACCGTTCACATTTCTCTGGCGGCCTTCGCAGAAACATCGTGCAGTGCCTCGATGATTACGGCATCCCTTTGCGTCTTCTGCATACCATCACGAACGTCTATGGCAAAAACCGCGTAGAGGCAGCCGGCGTATCCCAAGTCGATAAGGCGACCAAGAAGGCGATTCCTGGCACCGAGGAGATCATCCCATGCGACACGGTGCTCTTAAGTGTCGGCCTCATTCCCGAAAACGAACTCGCCCGTGCCGCAGGCATCGTCATGGACCGTGGCTCAAAGGGCGCGCTTGTCGATCAGACCTATCAGACCTCGATCCCCGGCATCTTCTCCGCAGGTAACGTCCTTCATATTCACGATTTGGTGGACTTCGTGAGCGAGGAAGGCGAAGGTGCAGGTCGCGCAGCCGCCGAATACGTGAAAAACGGGGGCGCTGAGCGCGCCGAGCTCGTGGAAGTGGTCCCTGGCAGTGGCGTGAGCTACGTTGTTCCGCAACGCGTCACACCTGCCGCACAGGGCAAGGTGCTCATGCGCTTCCGCGTACGCAACATCTACAAGAAGCCAACAGTGCATGTCCTCGCCGATGGCGTGGAAGTGAAGAAATTCAAGCGCCAGATTCTGATTCCAGCTGAGATGGCCGAGATTAAGGTCGATGCCGAGCTGATTGCAGGCCATAAGACAATCGAAGTCACCGTGGAAGCAGGTGAGCCCAATGAGTGAGAAAACATTTAAGCACTTCATTTGCGTGAGCTGCCCTGTGGGCTGCGAGCTTGAGGTCACGATGGAAGATGGCGTGGCAACACAAGTCACGGGCTATACCTGCAAGCGCGGAATAGAGTACGGCATCGACGAGGCCACCGACCCTAAACGCGTCGTTACGTCGCTCGTGAACGTTAAAGGTGAGCAGATGCCCTGTTCGGTACGCACGAACCAGGCGATCCCTAAACGCCTCATCCCTGACTGCGTGGAAGCACTTCGAGGCATCGAGCTTAAGCCTCCTGTAAAGATAGGAGATGTGGTGCTCAAGGACGTTTGCGGTACAGGCGCGAACGTCATCGCGACGAAGAACTTCGACTAAACAGATGGGCGGCATTGCCGCCCATCTTTCATTTAATTTCGTGGTTCATCAGGTGCTAAATCGTATTTATGCTTGATGCGCTCAAGTTTTTTGCGCCATGGTGCATAGAGAACGAGTAAGAAGATGACCGTCGAGATGCCATTCGCCAAATCCAGAGGCAGACCAGCACCGTATGCAAGCAATGCGGACTGCCACGTGATGGGATGAACATAGCCGATGATGTACCAGGAGTTCAAAAGGAAACCATACTCGAGAATCGGCGCGAGTAGACCATATCCATACAGAATCGGTTTGCGCTCGAAGGCGCCATGGTCTGCGAGCACGCCTGCAAGATAACCCATCAACCCGAACCCGTACATCTGCCATGGGGTCCACGGGCCCTGACCTAAGAAGAAGTTGGACAGAAGCATCGCAAGCGCCCCGACCATGAATCCAGAACGCCTACCGAAAATGATACCCGCCATGATGGTGATGGCACCGACCGGCTGCACGTTCGGGATGACTGCGAAGACGATGCGCCCCGCAACGGCAAGCGCCGCGAGCACGACCGTGGGCATGATCTGCCGAAGCTGAGGACGCGATGCTTCAAAGCTCGCGAAGAACACGAGCACACTCAATAAAACCACGACCATCGTGAGCAACGCGGACTGATCCACCTGCATGAACGCAGCAGAGAGCAAGCTCATCGGAACGATGATGAGCGCTGGTATCTCCAGTTTCTGCCAGATATTTGCCATCGTGCCCTTCGTCATGTCAGATGCCAGACTCCATTTCTGGACGAGTCCATGTCACAAAGAACCGATCGATCACGGGACGATAGAACAGATTCTCTGCGAAGAACAGAGAAGTCGGCTCCGTACTCACGATCTGCCCGTCGAAGATCATCGATGTGGTATCCGCGACACGCGATGCGAATGCCAGGTCGTGCGTGACAAGGAGAACCGTCGTTCCATGTGCTGCAGCACGGCAAATCGCATCGGCAACGATGTACTTGGAACGGACATCTAAACCTTTGGTAGGCTCATCGACCATAAGCAACGCTGGTTTCGTGAGCATGATCTTCGCGAATGCCAAGAGCTGTTGCTGACCGCCTGACAAGTCGTAAGGGTGCTGCCCAAGCACATGGTCGATATGGAGGTTCTTCGCCAGAACCTGAATGTCCTCATCGGTATAGCCGCAACCTTTTTGCCATTCGGCAAGCTCTTCAGCTGCCGTATCGCACACGAACAGCGACTTGGGGTCTTGTGGCAAAAGCGCCTGATTATCTTTAAGCAGATTCTTCAAAGAGCCGCGGTCTATCTTCATGATGCCTGCCATCGTGGAAAGAAGCGTTGATTTGCCGCTTCCGTTGCCACCAACAAGCGTATGAACCGAGCCCTTCTTCAATGTGAAATCCAACCCGCGCAAAACATAGGGCAATTCGCGCTTGTAACGCACATACACGTCTTTGAATGTGACGGCAACATCCTCTCCCGAAAACGCGGGGGCGCATACGCCCTCCGCTCGAAAATCCACCGAAGATGCGCGTTCGTGAACCTCACGTCGATACGCTTCCACATCCCTATCTTGAACTTTTCCGTCCTTCATGACAGCGAAGACTGTAGCGTAATCGACCACGGTCTCCGGCTCATGCGTGACCATGAGAATAGTCAAGCCCAACTCGCGGTTGATACGGAAGAGCGCATGCAGGAAGTTCTTGGAAGCCACAGGGTCGAGTTGCCCTGTGGGCTCATCTAAAAGCAGGATGCGCGGGCGGAGCGCGAGAATACTCGCAAGGGTCAGAAGCTGCTTCTGACCACCCGAGAGCTCGTTCGTGGCATTATCCAGCCATGGCTCGATGCCAAAGAAGTGCGCTACCTCAGCCACACGACGGTGCATCTCGTCTTGCGGGATCGCAAGGTTCTCTAACCCGAATGCCATCTCATGCCACACAGTGTCGCATACGATCTGATTATCAGGGCTTTGCGACACATACCCGATAGTCTGTGCCGATTCGGAAGCAGAGAGCTCTTCGATCGGTCTTCCGAACACGCGGATGGACCCCTCGCGCACACCCGTAGGAGCAAGCTCGGGCTTCATATTGCGAAGAAGCGTGGTCTTGCCGCAGCCCGTGGCGCCCACGAGCAACGTGAGCGAACCTTCCTTCACGGTCCAATCTACGGGGCCTAGGATGAGCCTATCGCCATATGCGAACGTGAATCCAGAAACCTCGATGGCGGGGACATTCCTTACAGGCTCCATACGATGCGCTCCTTAATCTCCAAAATGAAGGGAATAATCAAGAACAGAAGGTAAGGCAGGTAACCCCACCACACAATAAGCTCGCTGAGCTTTGGATAGTAGGTGAACTGCGTGCATGCCGCAATGGCGCAAACCGTGCTTATCACGATGAGAACGCCCATGATAGCCGCCATAACGCCATCGCGAGCGCGAAAGTCGCTTCTTTGATAGGTGGTGCGCTTCGGGGCAGCACCCCAACCGCGAGCCCTCATGGCCTCGGAAGTGTCAAGTGAGTCTTCCATTCCCCACCCCATGAGCACCGTGAGATCGCGCAAATACGTGCGGACAGAATCCGCCCGCTTCGCGAAGAAACCCTTACTTGCGATAGCATCAGAAGTACCTTGCGAACCGAAGCCTACCTGATTATCAAGGTTGGCAGAGGTGCAGAATTCCTGCGTTGAACGTATCGACTTGGAACGTCGCATGAATTGCGGGACCAAGCGCAGAATCATCGTCACCATGAGTCCTATCGTGGGCATAACCCTACCCGTAAGCTGCATCATCTTATCGCTCGTGAGTATATGCGAGAGGTTAGAGAACCACTGCATGATAGATACGAGCATGATTCCCATGCATAGGCCGTATACAAGGCTTTCCAAATAGAAAGCGCTGTATCCGAACATGAACAGGACCGTCGATCCGCTTTGCGAGAATATCGGGTTCAGAAGCGTGATGATCAAAAGCAATGGCAGCTGCCATGTAAGCGTTTTGAGCGCGGGACGCCATCCACGCAAGAAGATGTTATAGGCGATCGCCACGATGAAATTCATGGCCAGAAAGACCGGCTGGAACGCGGCCATTGTGAATACAAGCGCCGCAACCAGATAGATTGCGGCGATCGCAGGATGATATGTGTCAAAGGCTGTTCTGGTCATCTAGGGCAAGACATGCCTTCCTTTACATGTCATCGTATTTCGTGACATAGTACCAACGAACCCTATCGCCATCGCTGAGCACATACGATCCGCAAGACATCATCGGTGTGTAATCATTGACTGAATACATCCACCCGCTCGTTTTGCCGTAATCGTATTCCGAAAGACCGTTGATGGAGCGTACATATTCGCTGCTGCCACCGAAAGGCAGTCCCGTCGCCACTAAGGCATCGAAGACCGTTGCTCCCTCGTCAAGCTCGACCGTCATGTCCGCGAAGTATCCGCGATCGGCATTGGTCGCATCAACGTAAATGTAAATCGAGATTGTTGCAGCTTCAGGCTCGGGTTCAGGCTCTGGCACGGGCTCCGGTTCGGAGCTCGATTCGCCAGATGGCGAAGATGCGGACGAGGAGCTCGACTCTCCCGACGATGGCTTCGCGGCCTCGTCGGAAGCAGCCTTCCCTCCCTCGCTTTCTGTTGCAGATTCGCCGGATTTCTTTTCAACTTGCTCAGTCTGTGCGGTTGGTTTGTCCTTGGTTGTCTTGAACAGATCACAACCGCACATACATGTGGAGCACAGGAGCACCAATAGACATGCGATAAATGTCCGCGTCAGTCTTTTCGGTGCTCCTGTTATCATAAATATGCTCCTTTACACTTCTTGTTTAGGCGAATTATACCTTATGCGGTTTTTTCGCCAAGCTGGCCAAGTGAGAGCCACAAATCATTGGTAGCACGATACCAGCCAGGAATCTTGTCTGACGAAGAGCCAGTATTATTCCAAACTGTGATGTCAAGAACCGTACCATTATTCAGCATAGCCTCAACTTCTGCCTTAGGCAAAGTGATTTCGAAGTGCCACATCGTGACACCTTCGTTCGTACCAGCTGAGGTGCCCTCAATAACTTGAGTTCCTGCAGGCAGATATGAATCCGCGACATAGTTCTCGCCATCAGGAATGAAATCGTGAGACTTGGCAAGGGCAAGGCGCGAATACTTGCCTACAGAAGAAGTCGAACCATCTTCTGTAAAGATAATCGTGGCGGTATCGCCCTCAACCTTCAAGAAGCGGCTATCGGCCACCATGTGGTTGAACATTGCGCCTGGACCAGACTTAAGCTCTGGAAGCGAATACGTTCCATCTTCGAGCACGACGGGCTCCTTGATGGTGAACTCGGCTGTCACAATGCCAGTGTAGCCCGCAGACTCCACGCCGGTAATCGTGTACACGACCTTTCCGACAGACGTGCCATCAGAGGTCGATGCAACCGACCCATTGCTGACCGTGTAATCCTGATCGGCAACGAGGGTCTTGTCACCAATTGCGACCGTGATGGCCGGCTGATGCGGCTGGCCATCATAGAGCACGCTCTCGGGCTCAAGCGTCACCGTAGCCGTGCTAAGGTTGATAAGCTGTGGCTGGTCACCCTCAATCGCAGCCTTGGTGTGCATGACGTAGAGCTGCTGGACGGACTCGATCTCGCCGAGGCCGGCGATCTGGCAGCTGACGTTCGCGGGAGCGAAGTTGCCCTCAGCCGTGAACTGGCTGTACCAGGACTCCTCGTCCTCGGGGTCGGCCATGTCATTGTTGGCATGGTCACCTGCGACGACCATCAGCGGACGAAGGATGACCTTCGTATAGCCAGCGGCCTTCACCTTGGCGATGACCGCAGAGCACTCGGTGCTTGCGGGCTCGCCCTCGACGGTGCCGATGAAGACGTTATCGTAATGGAGCATGTTCATCATGGTCTGCATCTGCTCATAAGTGATGCTCGCATTATGAGCGGTGCCATGGCCCATGAACACGATGGCGGTGCCACTGGCAGCGGCATCGTTTACGCTATCGAAGCCGGCAGCTTTGCTTGCAGTGCCAGCCGCCGCCATGGCGACGGACTCCTTGTCGCCGTTGACGACGGAAGCATCGGCACCGACCTCGCCGAGCAGCGGCTCGGCGACCTTGACGGACTCGAACTTAGACTCGTAGGGCGCGAGTGCCGCGACGAGCTCGTCGTACTCGGCGCCATGCATCAGGTGCGTGGGCTGAACAACGAGATTCTTCACACCGTTGGCGACCGCGCGGTCGAGGGCCTGCTGCATGTTGTCGATCTTGACGCCGTCACGCGCGTAGATGTGGTTGATGATGATCTGAGCGGTGAACGCGCGGCGCACGGACCAATCCGGGTACGCGGCCTGGATTGCCTTCTCGACGCCACCGATGTCCGCAGCACGGCTATTGTTGAACGACGTGCCGAAGCTCACGACCAGAATCTCGTTCTCGCCGATGCCGTCCTGGTTCAAGGGATTATCGGCAGAAGCATCACCCGTGTCGCGACCGAAGTAGTCGTACTCCTCCACGAGGAGCTTCTCCTCGTCGCTCAGGGCATCCCAAGCGGCCTTGGCGGCCTCGCAGTCGGCCCAGGTCGTGTCGGTGAAGTACTGGACCTGGATCTTGGCGATCAGGTCGTCGACGCTATCGCCGGAGACCGGCTCGGTCCAGCTGGCGAGGTAAAGCGTGCCAGCAGCCTCGTTGAGGGTGATCTCGCGCGGATACCACTCCTCGTTCTTCACGGACCAGAACGACATGACGAACGGCTCGCCGTTGGCGAGGTTGACGACGGACGTCGGATCGCCGTAGGTGGCGACCCACTTCACCGGGATGGTGAAGGACCGGTCGTCGGCGATGGCGATGGTCTCGGTCGCCGCGGCGGCCTCATCGGGCGTGCCGACGAATGCCTTCGAGTACGACGCGGATCCCATGGTCATGACCAGGTCGGCCTTGTAGTTGTTGGAGTTCGGGCCGCCGACCATCTCGAGCGTCGCGGAGGAGACGCTCATCATGAGGCCGGTCTCCTTGCTCACCTCGAGGACCTTGGAAGCCTCGAAGTCGCCCACCACGAGCGTCTTAGCGTCGAGATCGAGTGCGAACTGGCGCGGATAGAAGGAGCGCTCGATTGCATTCTGGCCCTGCAGATACTTCTGATAGTAGGTATCGGAGATCGACACGACGGGAACGTCCTTGCCCAGCTCATCGGCGGCGATGTTTGTCTGGAACTCCCATTTTCCATCGGAGTTCTGCACGCCCTTGATGAGCTTGTCGGAGCCGGTATCAGCGGCAATGCCGGAGGCGATGTCCTCCTTAGCGGCGACTGCCTGCTCGTAAGTGCCCTTGTACAGCCAATGATAGCTCGAACCGGACAGCGTGAAGGTCAGCGTCGCGGAGCCGTCAGCGTTAGCGACAGCGGAAGCGGTCGCAGCCTTGAACATGCCAGTATTGTTGGTGATGACAAGCTCGATCGGCTCAGCCGGAGTCAGCTTATCTTCAGATGGAATCGCCAAGTAATACTGGTCTGCCGTGGTCGCGGAGGGGTCCTTCACCTTATTCGGAACAACCGGCCACGCATAACCGCAGTAGCTCTTCGGAAGGGTAATCGAGAAGGTCTCGCTATCGAAATCAAAAGCGAAGTAAGAGTCGTCCTTCCATGTCGACTGAACACTGATATCAGCATTCAGGAAGAAGCCTTTGTAAATCGTCTTGTTCTTGGGAACGTAGTTGATAACGACATTATCGCCTTCGATGGCGATCGTGGTGCCCTCTTGCGGACCGAACATGCCGAAATCGCCACCTGCAGCATTAATGAATTTGACGTTATCGCCGTCATAGGGGAACTCGGTGGCAACGCCTGCGCCAACCTTCCACAGCTGGTTCGGACCGTCGTTTAAGGTCCAGACACCCACGTTGGCGCCAGCCTGCGGCGCAGAGCCGGCAGCATCAAGCACGACCGCAGGGTTCGCTACGGACTGGATCATGAAGAAACCAGGGGTTTTCTCGCTCGGGACGAGCACCCATTGCTGGTTCAGAGCTTCATGGTATTGCCACGTGGAGACATTGCCGCCAGCCTGGGGCTCCTCGCCCTCTGCATCGAGCACCAAGTCGGGATTGGCGAAGTTACGCAGGACGTAGTAGCCGCTATCCTGCAGCTCGATCGTGAACATTTGGTTCGCTCCGCCATTGCTCGTCCAGATGGAGACATTGGCACCGCTCACAGGCTGGGCGCCGGCGACGTCAAGCACAAAATCATCGCTGAACGCACTCACCAAGTGATTCGGGGTCGTAGAACCCTTGGGCACAGGAGCCGGATAAATCGTGAACTCGCCAAGTTCCACAGAACCGGAGCAGGTGATACCTTCGATAGTCACCATGTAGGTGCCGTGCCCAGAAGGAGCCTCGGAGGACTCGCCGAACTTGAGAGCGTAATCGGTGCCCGCAGAAAGTTCCTTACCGTTCAGTGTCACGGTAACATCAGGCGAAAGCGGACCTCCAGTGACGTTCTTCGCCATGCCGGTAGCCTTCACATCGGCGTAAGCAAGATTATCAGCGGAAACGATCTTCCAAGCTTGGTTCGGACCATCGTTTGCAGTCCAAACGCCCACGTTCGCACCAATCTCGGGCGCAGAGCCTGCGGCATCCAGCACAACCTCGGGGTTCGCCACGGATTGAATCATGAAGTAACCGGGGTTCTTCTCACTCGGAACGAACACCCATTCTTGGTTCAGCGCCGCATGATAGGCCCACGTGGAGATATTGCCGCCAGCCTGGGGCACCTCGCCCTCGGCATCCAACACGAGATCTGTGTTCGCGACGTTGCGAAGCACATAGTTACCGTTATCGGAAGCCTCGACGGTGAACAACTGGTTAGAGCCGCCGTTGGAAGTCCAAATAGATACGTTTGCGCCACTTACGGGCTCAGCTCCCGCGACATCGAGGATGAAATTGTCATCGAAAGCCGACACGATGCGGTAGGCCTTACCGGCCTCGATGCCCTCAGGGGCATTGGAAAGATCGAAGGTGCCGATCTTCTTCTCGCCGAAGTACTTGCCGCCATCAACCGCCTTCGCAGTCACGACATACTTGCCAGCTACGGTCGGGACATCAGTGGTCACATTCGTCCCGTCATCATAGTACAGCTTGTAATCGGTACCCTCAACAAGAGCGTCAGACCCCATGGTGAGGGTGACCTCAGGAGCAACAGCCTTGCCGTTGATGATGTTTTTGGTCATACCAGTTGCCTCAGCGGTGGCGCAACGGAGATCATTCTCCTCAACGAACCACCACAGTTGGTTCGGCTGACCGTTGCCGGTCCACAGACCGACATTGGCGCCAGCTTGGGGCTCGGAACCCGCAGCATCAAGATACAGCGCATCGGAGATGATGTTGACCATATAGCCCATATCATCACCTGCGCCAGCACCGAGGAGGGTAATGTTCCATTCCTGGTTGGTTCCGCCATTAGCAGTCCAGGTGGAAACGTTCGAGCCTGCTTGGGGCACAGCGCCCGCAGCATCGAGCACGAGCTCGGGATTGGCAACGTTACGGATGACATAGCCGCCACGATCGCCGATATCGAAGGTGAAGAGCTGATTGTCGCCACCGTTATTCGTCCAAATGGAGACGTTGGAACCAGCCTCGGGCATCGCCGCAGCGACATCGAGCACAAATGCGTCATCGAAGGCGGAGACGATATGGTACTTCGTGCCGTCGATCTTCACGGGCAATGCCTTCGGGTAGACATCGGTCATGTCGTAGAGAGATGTCTCGCGTTCCACGAAGCGGTTATATGCGACTAGAGCATAGAAACCCTGCTGCGTAGCAGCCAGGTTGTAGTTCGTATCAACCCAACCGAAACCGCCACCAGCGCACGCATAGGTGCACAGCGCATCAAGCACGGACTTACCGTTCTTGATGAAGCGGGAATCGGTATCCGGATCGATGCCGAGCTCGGTCAAGGCAACGATGACCTGGGAAGCGGACATGGAGTTCTCAGAACCCCAGCTCGCAAAACCACCGGTATCGAGCTGCATATCGGAAAGCTTGGCGACTGCCTTGTCGACAGCGGCTTTCACATTAGCATCCGTATCAACGTACTTGGCCAACGCCTGGATAGCCATGGCCGTCAGGTCGGGATCGGCATTGGTTCCCATGTAATCCCAACCGCCATCGGCGAGTTGAGCGCTCAAGATGTTCTCGATAAGCTTCTCGCGCGTAGTCTGGGTTGCACCAGCGTCAGCTTCGGGAATCACATAATCATGGGAGTCAAACGCCAGAAGCGCATAGATGGCGGCATTCACGCCCTGCTTGTCGATGGCGTCATAGTCAGCCAAACCCTTGGTCAAATCATAACCGCCGAGATCGCTCGCATCGTAGTGCGCGGCGGTCAGTGCGAGGATGGTGCGAGAGTAATCCGTGCTAGCAGCGCTCGGACCGAGCTTCCCGTCATTGTCTTGCAGGGTTTTCGCGATGTTCGCAAAATACGGGCCAAAGCCCATATGGGACCAGCCGCGAGCCATGCCCATGACGAACCAATCGGTACCGGAACCCATGCCGTCATCAAGGATATCCCACACGAGATCACGCGTACGCATGTAGATGTCGATGACATCATCCGGCATGACGCGCTCATATTCGAAGGTGATGACATAGTACAAAGTGGAATTCCACGATGTGTCATATGGGCTTTGAATCTGAATGCAATCGAACTCACCATCAGCATTGAAGTCCGTAGCAACAGTTGCGCTCGACTTGCCAGCATAAACATCTGGATAGTTCTGCGCACCATCAAGATAGGTTTCCCCATCCGCTTTGTAGTTATAGGCTTGGACATCATCGGAGAAATAGAGATCAACAGATTCCGTGCCCTGGGGGATTTCGACCGTATATGCGCCAACAGTCGTCGCGGGACCATAAGTCGACCCCGTATAGCCATCAGGTGTGAAGGAGAGAACCGTGCATGCCTGGCCATCCACTACAACAGTGAAGGAGGCAGTGTAGTTGATCTCGATGGCATAGAGCATGGTCGAAGACCAGTTCTCGTCATAGGGCGTCTGAACCCAGATGTAAGCAGGGAGCTCACCTTTGCTGTCAGCATTGAAGGATGCAGTAACCTCGCCGATCTGGCCGTTGTTACCGTATCCGTTAATCTTGTCGGCAGCACCGGTGTCGATATACGAGGCCCACTCGTCATAACCGTATGCGATTAGCGGAACACCCTTGAAATCGAGCTCCAGCGCCGAGGTGCCATACGGCACGGTCAGAACATAAAGATCGGAGGTGTTCTCAACCTGAACCCAATTACCGCTTTCATCCTGAACCCATTGAGAATAGGTGTAGCCATCTTCGATCAGGTCGGAGGAAGTGCCAACCGAAGGAACGAACGGACCGTCCCATGCGGGAGCTGCAGGAAGTTGGACGATGAAGCAATGGGCGTTCTCGTAATCTTCTGTGCACAGGATGAAGATGTAAGCGTTGCTGAAGTCAAGAGAATCCGCCGAGCTGTCAAGCTCGATGTTATCATCTTCCTCAAGGAACTCCGTCAAATTAAACTGTGCATCAAGGCGGATAGGCGCCTCGTAGACGCTATCCCTTTCGGCGCCGGTCATATCCTCAAGTCCCATGAAATAATACGTGTTAGATCTGGGATTGAAGAGCTGGGCGCCTTCGTCCATCAGGTCCGCGAGATCAGTGAAAACGATGACATCGGCAGCTTCATCGAGGGCGATGTAATTGATGTCCATCTCCTCCATGAACGTATACGTACCGATGACATCGCAATCCTCGATCGCAACGTCCTTTTTAACTGTGTCTGCCTTGGCTGTCGCCGGAGCGAACGCCATGCAGAGCGCGAAAGCCAGGAACAGCGATGATATGAGCGCTATCCCCTTCTTCGCGAGTTGAGAGCATCTGAATGGTCTATCCATATGTCCCCCTTCCTCTATACGTGCCACGCTTGCCAGAGCCGAGTTGTGCAAGCACCTTATTACAGAAGAAGGGCCGCAAAACAAAAAACTGCGCGCACATAGAGTGCACGCAGCCCGTATTCGCTACGTAAAAGCCAGGCTGACGCCCAGGTTGGACACACGGTGATTCGCCGCAGTTTCCAGCACGTCTCCTAGTGGGCGATCTGGCTTTCGGCGAGGGTGTGTTTTTATGCTACGACGACCGATTCACAGTGGCGGGACCGCGTGGGAATCTCACCCACTTCTCCCATCCTAGAAGGTCTTTCTTCTGTACGCTCCATAGTATCGAAAACACCCTTGAATGAAAAGGGAGAATACGTTTCAAGTTGGATTTTCTTGTCGCTTTTTGACTGGTTTTCTCGGAATCGAAACCATGTTGTTCGATATCTCTAACTCGGGGTCAAGCGGGTTCGTCCATAGAGACGATTGCCTTAGCGAAACATCATGGTTTTCCGCATCAAGCAAAGGGCGGTGCATCATCGCACCGCCCTCCAAATAGAAATCCAATCGCTTGGATATGCTGTTAGGAAAGCACGATTATCTTTTGGTAAATCGATTCAATGACGTCTCGGGAAAGGGCCACAGGGAAGTTTGAAAGGCGCTGGGCATTGACAGAGGATACAAGAGCCCCGATGTCAGCTAGCTTGCCAGAAATAGTTGTGGTAATGCCTAAATGGCCAACAAAACCCTCGAAAGCCTTAAGACCGTCAATGGGCATTACGCTCTCGTTTCCAATCATCAATGCCGCGATTTCGGAAAGCTTTTCTTGCAGGACTTCGTCTCCACAATCAATCAACATCTGCCAGCAATGTGGCATGCACATAGCAACAGCGTGACCATGGGGAATTCCGTATAGACCTGTTAATTTGTAGCTCATGGCGTGAGGCGCAGTGGTGGTTGTGAGATTGATGGCCTTTCCTGCTTGATTGGCTGCACGCATGATTTCGGCGGCAGCACCAACATCGCCAGTAAGATAAGCCTCTGCATTTGCCATAATTGCGGGAATCGCAATCTTGGAATGCATCCTGCTCTCCGCACATGACTTCCGAGACCAATATGATTCAATTGCCTGGCAAAGCGCATCAAGCATCGTACACTTCTTTTGGTATGCCGGCAGGCCAAAAAGAACCGACACGTCAAGTAGCACGACGTTTGGAAGCAGACACTCATTGGTTATCGATGCCTTCGCGCCATCAATATAGCAAACAGCAAAATGAGTCGATTCGCTACCAGTCCCGGCCGTCGTAGGAACAGCAACATGGAGAACACCAGAATATGGCAGATGCCCATTTTTTAAAGCAGCGCCATCCGAACTCTCGGGCATTACGACGAGCTGTTTAACGCATTTCGCAACATCAATGGCACTACCCCCACCAATGCTTATCAATGAGTCGCATTCGCCTATGTAGAAAGCCGTACGAGCTTGAGCAACATCATCGAAGCTCGGATTCGGTGAATAATCCGTGAATAGCTCATATGCAATGTTTGAATCATCAAGCCATTGTTTCGCAGCAAAGCTCGCGAAATGCTTGGATGCGATCACGAGCGGCTTTCGCATCCCCAATGCTGCAAACAAATCCGCTGGTCGGACAGCATCACGCAAAGCACCTACGGCGCACCCATCTACCAGCCCGATTGAGTCGCCAGAAACCTCATATACAGGCTGCTGCGCAAAATCGAATGTTCGTATTCCAGCCGAAACGCGCTCTAGATCATCGGGCGTATCAACTTCCTCAACGTAATGGCCTTCATAGCTGAAAGCAGCAACGTGCATGTCCGCGAAAACTGCGTTAGCGGCATTCTCCGCATATACTCCAGTGTCGCCCGTATCAACGAAACGCTCGACCGCATCAAACCACGTCTGCGTAGCTTCCTTGGACAGCTTGTAGAACGGCTGAAACGCGAAGCAATCCTTATCGAAAATCCTTACCGATACTTCGCGGACTTCACCATCAATCACACGAGCCTTGAAATCCTTCTCCGGCTGTGGCAGAGATGCGTTCACGGATCCCAACGTTGGCAAATCCGAGTCGATGACCATCTGGGCATAGGCAGCATCGAACACCAAATCGCCATGCAACATGAGGATGTCACTCCCCTGCAACAAATCGCGAGCAAGCCACATCGAGTAGATGTAATTGGTCTTGTCGTATACAGGGTTACTTACAAACGAAATCGAACAGCCAGCTTGCACAAATGGTTCCGCTTCAACAGCAAGCAACTCCGCAAAGGGGCCGGTCGTAACAACGAACTCATTTATCCCGCATGCATGTAAGATCCTCAGTTGACGATGGAAGATAGTCTCGCCATTGCCAAGACGTACCATCGACTTGGGTTTATCCTTCGTCAATTCGCCCAATCGACTTCCAAGGCCCGAATTGAAAATGAGCGCCTTCACGACCTAGCTCTCCTGCCTCATTGCTGAGATCTTAGCCATCATCGCATACTTGTTTTCCTGCGGAGTTGAAGTCGGCCGCCCAAGATTGGCACGAGAACCCTGATGTGTAGTGATGACAAGCGCAGACTTCGCGGATCCCCTCAGTTCTTTCATTCCCGCTTTTATCTCCTCTACGGTCTTTGCCTCGTGAACATCATCAAAACCAGAAGCGCGCAGTATTCCTGGCACATCAACCTGTTGGGCAACGTTCGGTTGCCCGCCCACTGACTCATGCGCGCCATTTACGTTGAGTACATACTTAAAGTTCGCTGGCATCTTCTGCGCCATAACGGGAAACGCACCCATATGCATGAGGAAGGAACCGTCACCGTCAATGCACCACACGTTCGCATTGCACCCAAGCGCCATGCCGAAAGCAATCGAGGAAGTATGGCCCATGCCTCCAACAGTTAGAAAATCGTTGGCATGACCCTGGCCACGGCGCTCCCGGATTTCGAATACCTCACGCGATGTTTTCCCAGTAGTCGACACAATCAAATCGTCCTCGCCTAAACAATCGAGAACGACCTCAAGCGCCTCTTCGCGGCTCAACAATGCTCCATTGTTTTCTGCTTTAAACGGATAGCCTCCAAAGAGGCCTTTGCGAACAACAACGGCAACGGGACGCGACTCAGCTCGCATGGTTCCTAGTAGCGAGGCAAGCTGATTACGCCAATCATCGGCATCAAGCACCTCGTGCGGCACGCCCATGGTCTCAAGCAATGTGCAAGTCACTTTGCCCTGCTTCACGTGCTGCGGTTCGTCGTGGACACCTGGCTCTCCACGCCATCCAATAACCAGCAACATCGGAATCGAATACACGTCAGGATCCGCAATCGAAAGCAGCGGATTCACGATATTGCCCTCACCGGAATTCTGCATATACACGACGGCGGACTTTCCAGTTGCCACATGGTAACCGCATGCAATGCCAACCGCGTTACCCTCATTCGCGGTAATGATATTTCGCTCAGATGGAGCATTACCAAAAACACACGCGCAAAGATTCTTCAGTAGACTATCAGGTACACCTGCGAATAGATCGAGTCCCTCACCTACTAGCGCATCATAGAATTCCTTTGGATCAATAGCCATCGCTTACTCCTTGGGAATCAAGGTAAGGACTTCTTTAATGGGAAGAATCATGTCATCTGCTTCGAGCGAACGATGACATTCGAGAATCTTCTGGGCGACATCTCTCATCGCCACATAGGCCGCACGGGTTAGATGATTCGCATGGATGAT
Organism: Eggerthellaceae bacterium; assembly: GCA_015062605.1. Lineage (GTDB taxonomy): Bacteria > Actinomycetota > Coriobacteriia > Coriobacteriales > Eggerthellaceae > SIG42. The sequence goes on from SUUI01000006.1 coordinate 69,166, forward strand.
GATATTTGCGCCGGCATCAGCGAGTTCTTCCTCGGTAAACTGGTTGTATGATGTGGGCACAAGGATAATAGGCACCTCTGGCCATTTCTCACGAAACAGCCGCATGAACTCAAGGATTTCGGAACCATCCTTCTCCTTGGAGTGAATCATAATGCCGTCAGCCCCACCCTCTTCAAGATAGATATCAGCACGGGAAAGAGCATCTTCCATCGATTGTCCGGCAATAAGCGACTCAATACGCGCAAATATCATGAAATCGCGTGTTCTCTGAGCCCTTTTCCCTGCCGCTATTTTTGCAGCAAAAGCATGGGGGTCATCCTGCGTCTGCTTCACCTCGGTACCAAACAATGAATTCTGTTTGAGCCCGGTTTTGTCCTCAATAATAACAGCCGAGACACCTAAACGCTCGAGTGTCCGCACATTATGAGAGAACCATTCGGTCTTTCCACCCGTATCGCCATCAAGGATGATGGGCTTGGTAGTAACTTCCATGATTTCTTCGATGGTGCGAACACGACTCGTGAAGTCAACAAGCTCGATATCGGGTTTGCCTTTAAAGGTTGAATCGCAAAGACTCGAAACCCACATACCATCATAGGTCCGTACTTGTCCAGTTTCGGGATCGGTAAAAGAGGCATTTTCAACAATCAATCCAGATAAGCCATTCGATGCCTCGATAATCCGAATCGGCTTTTTTAGCGTGAGCAGGCGACGTAGCGAACCACGCCTTTGCTCTGGGGAACCCAAAAAAACAAGTAGGTCCTTTTCAAGTTGCGTTGCAGAAATCCCTCTTGTATAGGGAATCTCAACAAGCTCTCCGCCCCATTCAGAAAGAATCTCGATGACTTCTTCACGTACGCGACTCTGCACGCCCTCACGCCAATCATCGCCGTGTACAACATAATCAGGCTTTAGCTCCCGTAATACCTTTGCGTAAGAAAGGGTATCCTGCTCGACAACTTTAACGACGTTTTTAAGATTTGCATAAACTGCTTTGCGTGTTGAAGTGTCAAGCAATGGAGTACGCTTGTAGCTCGCGACCACCTCATCTGTAAGCACTCCCACAAAAACGTCGCCGAGCTTTGACGCTTCTTCGATAATATTCAAAATGCCTTCATGCACAATATCCGATGAGATTGAGACATAAACAGTTGCCATTGCTTAACGCCTTTCTGTCCTATATGAAACAGATGATAATCATTGTGTATGTATTCCGCAGCTTCCGCCATTGTAATAATTATTGATTCCCACAATACAATGGGGGAACGATATCGTATTGCTGAAGAACATTTCCAATTATTCAACCAATATACGCAGAAGACACTCGCTGTTCTTGTTAGATGCTTTCAACATCGTTTTTCCATGCCATTATTCCGTGATCGGACCTTTGATCAACTGGTGGCAACTGCATATAATTGCCGTAAACCTGCGTCAGTATTTCATCCCAATTTTTTGACGCAAGAAATCTCCTGCCCTCGAAATCAACTTCAACCAATTCATCGAAATAGCTTCTTGGAAACAATTCTTTCTCGCCATATACGTTCCAAGCCATCTGTGCAACATACTCCGACTTATCGTAGGATAATTTTTTTGCGTTATTATCAATATTCTTAATAATCGAATGGGTTTTGACAAACGGACTTAGTACTGATTTTATCGATGCCCTAATTGCTTGCTTTACCTTATTTTCGCTCTTCATCGTAAAACAATATGCTATTTGAAGCTTAAAATCACGTCGCCTAAGATAGCTTTTAAAAACCTTTACGTCAGAAGGAGCACCATCGAGAGGAAAGATGTCAATCCATAGATATTCAGTTGCAAGATCCGCGTATTGGTAGGTTCTTGCAAGAAATGTACTATCGCATAGTTTTGTAAAAGGGAATGGAAACGGGCTATTACTCCAGTTTACAAGCCGATATCGAGTACCCCTACTATGCAGCGGATAGTCCTTCAACAGCTTCTCGTAATCAGGTCGTGGCATGACTACGTCAATATCATCATCCCAGGGAATAAAACCTTTGTGTCTAACTGACCCAAGCAGGGTCCCCGCCGCAAGACTATACCGTAACCCTTTTAACCTACAAAACGAATCGACCTCTTCCAGCAAACCCAAAATCGCTGCTTGGATTTCTTCCTTGGTCATTGGGTTTGGATTCTGCATTTTCACACTCCGTCTGCGTTCGGTGATGAGATCGATTTTAAGTCTGCCTGTTAATTATGAGCGTTAATCAATAAATTGGCACTATCTTGCCTGATAAATGGTTTTTCTTCCCCGTTTGCTTTTTTCCCGCTCACTTCGTCGCGATTCTTTCTTTAATCCAAGCAAATACTTCTGCAAGTGATTTCCGATTCACCACATAATAGAAAGCCAGCAATACCAACACGAGAGGTATTCCAGTAATCGTACCGAATACAAGCGCAATTGCTATAAACAAATACGAAATCACAAGAAGCGATATCGTCTGCAAACTCCGATTGCATTTACACTTCGTCGCAAAATGTGTTTCAAGGAACACTGCCCTAAACTGAACAGCTAAAAGCATTGATATGACGACTGCTTCGATACTCCGCAGAAACACCGCAGCTATTATGCCGAGAAGGATTGCCGATACAACCGAAATAATATTGGTTCTAAGCAGCAGCTTCTCTTCCCTTAACACCTTGCTATAAGTCGTTCCCTGAATATCCATTTTCGTATTGTAAATGCAGAGCGGAAGCAGGATGGCAAGATATATAAAGCTTTGAGTGTACTGAGGGAGCCATATTGACAACAAATAGCAGATTGGATAGTAAGCAATGAAAGAAATCGGAAGGAGCACGTTCAGTAGATTAGCAAGTATTCCAAAGGCCTTCTCTAATTCTTCTTTTGAGCTCTGTCGCAATGCCGGGAAAAGCACCATGGATAGCTGCGACATAAACACTATAAAAAAATTGACAATTGACAGAGCAAATGACACTTCGCCAAAAGAGTCAATTCCCCAAGTACCTTCAATAAGAAAACGTCCAAAACCTATTATTAGCATTGAAGCAACATTTGATAGCGTCAGCTTGATTCCAACCTTAATGCTTGTGAAGAGCTCAGTAAGCGCTAGCCGGATGCCGATGAAATCACCACTTAGTATCGTCCGAGCCTTGAATAAGCAATATCCCAGTGCGACAAAACGGGAAAGAACATACCCCAATATATACAGCTGAAAAACATCTACTTGCAAGACGACCAAAAAAACAAGTTCAACCAAAAAGCTGCATTTTTCGAGCATAAGCGAATGCGAAAAGACCTTTGTCTCGTTTATTGCCTGAAAAACAAAACCTAAGAAACCAGCCGCGTTATTAATAATCAAAAAGATACAGCAGGCAATAAGAACAAATACCCTGTCCAGATCAGGAACTACTAACAGGCAATAAGCTGCTATAAGAACAGCAATTGTCGACTGCCCGGCAATCCCAAGTACAAATTGGGATTTGATACTACCGTTATCAAGCTCTTCTCGTGTTTCGCCGCCATGAATCAAATAGACACCGTCATTTATTCCGAAATGAAAGAAGCCTACGTAAGAAGAATACAGCAAGAATAATTGCCAGTACCCAAACTCCGTAATGCCAAGAAGCTTTGGAACAATAAACGATGTCATCAAGCTGAGCGCAAAAGCAATGCCTTGCGCAATTAATGCAGTTTTCAGATTGCTCGTTAGCTTAGCAACGTCCATTGACCTAATCCAAACACTGTCAATTAAGCCGTGGTTATTGTTGAGTTGTCCTCAACCGAAGGTCCGGATCTTTTGACCTCGTCCTTAAAAGCAAAACAAAACAAAAGAACGAAAGGTATTAAAATTGTCTTGTTGTAATCGAGAAACGATAAATTCATGCTTGAGATAACAAGATATACAAGCATTACGATTCCAAGCATATTATTCTTTTTTAGGGCATTTCTTCCCGCTTTCAGATAAAAATAGAGAACCCAGGCCATACCTAGTAGCCCAAAAAGATTAAGAATACCGACATAGCCAACGTCGCTTTGATAATACGTACCTGAAGTACCCGAAACAAGCGCGGCATATGGTCCGGAGGCGCTAAGAAACCCCATTCCTAATACAGGCGTTTGCATAAATTCGCTCATATAGAACTCTATCTCATAAAGCCTATTAATAACGCCGGCATCGGAGGTAGTCAAATTATTGAGATACGGTAAACCGATGTTTATAATTAATACACCAAGCAAGCACATTGCCACTATAGCAAACAACAAATTCATGCCCGCATGTCTGTTTCGATACAAAAGAAGTGGTGTAACCGCAATCATTAGTATGAGATACGCAGCTGCTGTTCTTGTTTTCGTTACTACTATTACCTCTGCAAGTATCAGACAAATTGCAATAAAATGCACTATCTTGCGTTCACCGGAAAAAACTTTGTAAATCGATATCAGGAATCCCAGCGTAACCACTATTCCGCCTATTGAGAATCGGGGCGATCCGTTCCTTAAAGTGTACGATAGTCCCAAAATGTTATTCCCATTTTCGATTGCATAATATGCAATCAAGGAGATGGCCGAAATTGCTATTGCTGAAACTACAACAATTTTTGCAATGGCCTCGAATTCTTCTTCCCTCTCGATTAGGCACGAATATGTTAAGCAAACGAGAACGGGCGCAATATAATAACTTGCCTGTTTAAGAGTGCTAAACGTACTTTGATCGTAGGAAATTAATGTGTAGCATAGCTCTACAAATACTACAATTGCGAGCAGCATACAGCATCCGGCAAATCTTATCTTTGGCCTAATTCCCTTTGAGAAAAACAGTAATAGCAACATTGCTACACTGCAAACGAAAACCGCCGCATACACTACATCGTTAATATACAGATTCGGGAAAAGCCTATTCGATAGTCCCCAAAGTCCTGTTAATGACGTCATCAGAAGAATCGTATACAAGCCTGACGATGTAAGGCGAATCGCATGGCCCGTAGTTCTTTTGCTCTTGCGCGGTTGAGTTACCATAAATACTGCCTTATCGTTTACCGATTCTTGCTGCCAGCTTTTTCGCATAATAACGATAGAGCACAAGGTATTTCACACGCAACTCTCTCCCTGCCGCAAGAAAAAAATGGTTATTGCGTATCTTACGCATAATTCTTCCGCGAATTCCGGCCGTGTAATCAACAAAGGAATCCGTTTCGCTATTGCGCACCTCAAGACGAACAATTCGGTTATGGTTAATATTCTTGTCAACCCACACAAGCAAGAGAGGTTCGGCTAAAAAACCATCGACTCTCGGAATTCTCTCCTCTCCTCTTTCTTGTAGAGTTTGATCATATTCTTTTAAAACTTCAAACAGCCATCTTGAGTAAGAAAAAAACACTTTCGAGCTGGCAATGAACATGTTACCCCATACCGTATATTTATCCGCCATAATCGCATCGAACGAATCCCTGTACTCAGGAAATTTTCTGTAAATGATATTTCGTATGGTCACCCAATGAGAATCCTGTTTTTCATCGGAAATGCCCGTATGCAATTCGCTAAGCCCAGGATACTTCACAGAACGAAATGGAAGTATGATGTCATTATTTCGAAGAAAGCCTTCGGCATCCTTCATCCGCAACACATCATCATGCCAAGTTTTTGAGTCCTTCTTATAATTAAAAAAGAACCTTCTATAGTGAGACAGACCCATTGCGCCTCCTTCCTTCTCAAATAGAGACAAAGCGCTATATTGTGCGGTCAACTCACAATACCAAGGGTTCTGGTTCGAAATGTTATCGTTAGGCTGATTGTCGCAGTACCAACCTAGTTCCATCGCCCTATCGTTAGAAACAAGTTCTCCGACTTTTATGACAACGTAATCCTCGGGCAACCAATTATTGTTAAATTCTTTATGGGTAGCAACTATCATCTTCGACATTTATGGCTCCTGCTTTGTCTTTATGCATGTTCTTTAGCTTTGCTAGCAATCGATACTCAATCATCGAATAAGAAGAACACAGCCTGAAAAGAAATCTTTTTACTTTTCCACATCCTCGTATTGCGTAATTGAAATATTCCCTCGACTCCAGCATCAATCTATGCTTTTTAACCGAAGAAATATACTTTTGTGTGGTTGCTCCATGGACGTGTCTATATGTTGCTGATGTAATCAAGCATTCCTCCATCTTGGCATTTTTCACATGCCATGCAAGAATCCTCTCCTCACAATACAAAAACGTGTGTTCATCCAAATCGTTGATAGTTTTTAAAAAGGAGTCTCGCGCTGCAAAAAAGGAGCCTGGGAGTACTTCCACCGGCAGATAGCTATCAGCACTTGGAATGATGCTTTTCCTCTCTCGTTGTAATTTCCTAAAGAGCCAAAAGCACATGAGGCAATCAGCATAGAATGTTGGAATATCCCAACACGGATTATCCGCAACTGAGTAATCGATGTTTAGCATAACTGGCCCAAATACTGGATAGTCAGTATTTGCGTAGCACTTTTTTATTGCCAAAAGAGTATCGTTGGAAAACTCAACATCAGGATTTGCGATGCACACAATATCGACAGGGAAATTGTCCCGCAAATAACGAATTCCAATATTGTTGCCAGATGAATAACCGCCGTTATTGCCAGCAGAAATCACGTGAATATTCTGGCTCTGAAACTTGGACAAAACACCGAGAGACTCGTTACTCGAACCATTATCGACTACCACAATCTCGTCGGCGTCATCATAGTATCTAACGTTTTTTAAGAGCTCTTGGGTCATTGTATAGTCGTTATAATTCAGGATAACAATTCCTAAACGTACTGATACATTTGATCCCATGTTCACACAATCTTCTCGTTAAGTAATAAATCGGCAATGCGCATGCTTGCACGTCCATCGCCATACGGATTATTTGCACGGCTCATTCGAATGTATTCTTCATTATCCTCCAGAAGCATTGTAAATGCTTCGTAAATAGTTTTCGTGTCTGTACCAACAAGTTTTAATGTTCCCGCCGCTAACCCCTCTGGTCTTTCCGTAGTATCCCTCATGACAAGAACAGGTTTTCCTAAACTTGGAGCCTCTTCTTGAATGCCTCCCGAGTCGGTTAATATGAGATAGCTTGCATTCATGTAGTTATGAAAATCAATTACTTCTAAAGGTTCAATTATGCGAATTCTGTCGCTTCCCTTCAGCTCTTCATCGGCTATTTCTCTAACAATTGGATTCAGATGTATCGGATATATCACCTTTATGTCTAAATGCTCTTCAACAACTCGTTTTATTGCCCTGAACATATGTCTCATGGGTTCCCCAAGATTTTCACGACGATGCGCAGTAACCAAAATAAGCTTATCATCGCCGACCCAATCAAGGTTTTCGGCTCTATAAGAATCTGACACTGTAGTCTGCAAAGCATCAATTCCCGTATTGCCTGTAACAAATACCCTCTCCTCGCATTTACCCTCTCGAATGAGGTTGTCGGCGGCTATCTGTGTTGGAGCAAAGTGATATCGGCAAATAGAGTCAACTGCTTGTCGATTGAACTCTTCCGGCCACGGAGAATCAATATCATACGTTCTCAGCCCAGCTTCAACATGACCTACCGGAATGTGCATATAAAAGCAAGCTAATGCGGCGGCGAATGACGTTGTTGTATCGCCGTGTACGAGAACAATATCAGGTTTGCAATCAGCAAGCACACTCTTAACCCCAGACAAAACCATGTTAGTAATGTCAAATAAGGTTTGTCTGTCGCGCATTATTGCCAAATCATAATCAGGGACAACGTCAAAAACATCAAGCACTTGCTTCAACATCTCTTTGTGTTGACCAGAGACACAGACGGCTACCTCAAAATCCTGCACGCGCCTCTTGAGTTCATTTACAAGAGGACACATTTTTATAGCTTCTGGCCTAGTTCCAAAAATTAGCAGGATTCGCTTCATTTCATTTCCCCAACACATTTATATGCAGCTAAAAGTCGTTTTTCCATAGTCGGCCAAGAGTATCGTTCCTCAAATAGATTCCGCTCCTTCGTGCTGATAGCTTCCCAATCGCTTTTCCGCGACTGAAGATTAGCAATCGCGTCGGCAATCGCCGCGGAACCAGGATTGCAAGTTACGCCTATACCGTGTTCATCAATTACGCAATCCATTCCCGTTCCGTGAAACATTATTAGAGGCTTGCCTAATGACAAGGCTTCATAAAACTTATTTGGAGCAGCATATTTATGATTTCGGATTGCAGGATCGTACAAAGCAACCATTATGTCGCACGAACGTTCCAGCGCTATAGCTTCAGCATAAGTCATTTTCCCATAGAAAAAAACATTCTCGTGATATTCCGAAAACTCCTTCACGTAATCCTCTAAGGTCCCGAAGCCCCCTATATGCAATTCAGCATCATCGGCAATTGCTACCGCGTCGAGCAACTGCTTTATACATCTGTCTTCCACCAAGTTGCCAACATATGCAACTTTTGTTTTTCCACTAGATGATTTCAGAATGAAGGATTCTGGAACCGTAGGTTCCCGCAGCTGTTCCGCACTTGGAGAGTTGTGAACTACATACAAGTTGGCCGGTTTTGCGTCCTTTATTTGTTCCTTTCTTTGCTCGCTGCAAATAATAGTAGCATCTGCTTTGCTGATTATTCGATCTTCTAATCTCTTGAAGCAACGCCTCATTATCGAAGGAACATCAACAGTGTCTGAATAATAGTCGTAAATGTCGTAGATGATTCGTTTACCATGTAGTTTCTTAGCAATTGCCGCAGGTATTCCCGTCTGCAAGTCACATGCATGAATAACGTCGAAGCTTCCACGATTACCAATAAGCCATGATAAAACTCGAATCTCAAACTTTAGTAATGGAAAGAAATTCCTTTTTATCCCACCGCCCCAAAGCGCAGGTATTCCAAGTCGAATAATTGGTACCTTTCCGTCAGGCAGGCAGAGAGAGCTCTCCTCGTATTTCTTTTTTGGAAATCTTTCCCATGCCAAAATCTTCAAATCATAGCCGCCCCGAAATGCAATTGTATTGGCTTCTTTCTCGACTCTCGGATCAGGGTTGACCCCATTCGTTCTTATGAGCAAGACTCTCAATTTGCAATCCTCCAACCTCGAATCAAAAACCGAATACTGCAAGACAATTCTTGAAGTGAAATACCATCATCATATATCGGGAGAAGTTGTCAACTCGCGCCTGATAATAAAGAAAATGACTGTTTCATACTTTCTAGAAACAACAATTTCATTTATTGATCTATTTCTTTTTCAGGAAAAGATTCTCATATTCTGCAACGATAAAGCGCCATGAATAGCGCTCCGAAATTACAAGCGTCGATTTTTCATCAAAGCGCCGAATGGATATCTCGTCAAGACGTTCAGCAATTCCAATTGTTTTTCTTAAGCTTCCATTGTCCTTGGTCCAATAGAGGGCGGAATCTTCAGCAACTTCCCTATTGAATCCAATATTGAGAAGAAGGTTTAGCCGAGTTGATGCGAGCGCCTCCAACAAACTCGGGTTCGTGCCTCCCACTTCATGGCCATGAAGGTACGCAAAGGCGCACTCACGAATCTTTTTCAAGAGCTCTTGGTCGTACACGGTCCCAACAAATTTAATTCTCGGATCACTCAGAAAACCTGTTTTCCCCTGAAGACGTTCCAAGAAAGATTCTTCGGTATCGGTAATAAGAGCAAAAGAGCGGCTAGTCTCAGAAGACATGAACTCGCGTATCATGGTCTCATAGTTGTTCTCTGGAACAAAGCGCCCAACCACAAGATAGTATCCATTAGGCGCAAGACCTTTTTCCGCAAGCCAGCTCACGAAACATGGGTCATCATCGCGCAATCTTGACTTGTGAATATCTGCGCCATAGGCAATATATTTCGTCTTGGGAGAAAAAACCGAGTATTCGCTACGTATGTATCTTTCTATATTTTTGCTATCACATATCAGCAAATCGGAATGCTTGACCATACCTCGCTCTGAGAGCTTCCAATACTTACGTATGGGTAGACTCCATTTAGCTCTAAGCCACTCATGTCCATCAGGATTAACATATAGCAATCCTCCGAGCTGATGGATTTGCTTAGCTAGTGTGCCAATAAAGGGACCTATGCGACATGCAAGAACATAGATTATTGGCCTTTCTATTGAATGTTGTTTTATATAATTAATGGACCATCTAATTCCATCAATATCATAGGTTATTGCACGCGCAGAGCCTAATGGACGCCATTCAATTTTGAAGCAGTGTGCCCCATTATATTCAAATTCACTAGCGCCATCGATTGCGTCCACAGCGCATGCAACATGATACTTAATCTGACTAGAAGACTGATGTTCGACGAGCTTATCTACGAACGTTTCGTAACCACCATATCGCGCAGGAATGCCCTTTGAGCCAACAATGAAAACGTGCTGCATGAATCAGCTCCCCTGCGCAGTAAGAACAACGCCTATTGTTTGAACAATCAACTTGAAATCGGCCCAGACGCTACATTGTTTAACATACAGTAAATCTAGGTCTATCCATTCTTCGAACGTAATGGAATCACGATTTCTACGGGTTTGCCAATAGCAGGTTAGGCCACTTTGAATAAGCAAGCGCTGTCGTTGGTATCTTGTATACGTTTTGACTTCGGAAGGTAATGCAGGACGAGGCCCAACTACGCTCATCTCGCCTTTTAAGACATTGACGAATTGAGGCATTTCATCAATAGACAACTTACGAAGCCATTTGCCTACACGCGTAATACGTGGGTCGTTTTCAATTTTGAAAACCGGCCCGGTTTTTTCATTAAGCTCTTTAAGACTATCGAGCTTATCTTCTGCGTCAGCGCACATGCTTCGGAATTTATACAACGTGAATCTTTTGCCGTCTTTGGTTACCCGTCGTTGCTTGAAAATCACAGGTCCTTTCGGATCATCAATCTTTATGGCAATCGCAACGATTGCAAAAAGCCAGCAGAATGCAACAAGGATTAAGATGCTAAAGACGATATCGAAGGCCCGTTTGATGAATCTGTATGCAGGACGACTCTCTATGCCGTGAAGATTCTCGAACTCCTTATTTTCCTTAAGAGTTGCAAGGCGTTGCCTACGCCTTGCAGCACGGCGAGAGGTAGTTTCAACCTCATATGCATAGCCTGAATGAACGAACTGAATGGTTTCGGGGGCATCGCTTGACGAACCCATACGCTCGTTTCCAGACACACCAACATGGGCGATGGTTACATCGTCCTTTTCCGAATCTTTCATATTCAGTTGTTCGTACGTGTTGACCATACCTTAAATAGCCTTTTATCAAGGTATACAACAAAAACCCACTCGCTCGGGGCAGATAAACAGCATCGACTAATCCATGCTGAAATCTATGATTTGCGAATGATTTCGAGTCCAAGCTTGATCGTCACAAGCCTGCCAAGCATTTCCATATGCAGGTGGGCAAGCCTCTTGTGCCGATCGATTTTGGTTATGAAGCCTTCATATCCACGTAAAGGCCCTTGAAGCACTGTGACCGTATCGCCCTCGATGACGCCGGTGGACATTTTCACCATATGGGTATCAGGACCCGCCACGCGAGTTATAAACAGCTCTTCGTGATCATTAAGTGGAGTGAATCCCTTTTCAGAACCAAGAACGCGTGCAAAGATTGGTAGCTTACCTGCAATCTCATTGACGGCACCAGGTGCATCAGTGCGTACGAAAACATACCCCGGAAACAAAGTATCCGAGTATTTAACCCATTCTCCCTTTTGCTTGCGCATCAGTTCGCGGCGCGGAACAAACGATTCCTTGATCACGTGATCGGTATCGCGTGCGCGCAGCAGGCCAAGCATCTCCTTCCCCCTGCCGCTTAATGTTTGCACGACGTACCAGAACATGATCTCAATCTCTCTCGTTTATCACATGCGGCGCTCCTCGCACATGATCCGCATTCCCCTCAATTGTCTTTTATACGTGCTTCGCCATTTGCAAGCCCGCCAGCTCGCAAATTGACCTTTACGTATAGTCCCTGACCGTGTAAGCAACGCGCCGAAGGCGACGATTACCCCAAGACAGGGTATGAAACCCCAAACTACTTCTTACTCCGTTTCTTTTTGGTACGAGTACCGTCTTCGGAGTAATAGTAGTAGTAATAGCTCGTATTCAGCGACTCGCAGAAAGTCGCACATACACCAATAACGTTCGCGCCCGCTGCTTGAAGCTGCTCGTATGCCCCACGCAAATCATCGCGCTTCACTTCACCCACGCGTGCGCACAAAACCGTCGCGTCCGCCATAGCTGCGATGACCGCGGCATCGACGAATGTCCCTACAGGTGGAGTATCGAACACGATGTAATCGAACGATGCCATCATGCTGTCGTAGAGCTTGGCGAAGCGCTTGCTCGACAGCACTTCAACCGGATTCGGAATGCGCGGCTCGGCATCCAAGAAATACAGCCTCTGCACACGCGGAACCGCGATGACCGCCTCGCTTGCAGGCACCTGACCTGTGATGACCGAATAGATACCGCTCTCCGCATGCACGCCGAGAATCGTGCCGAGCGTACGACGACGCATGTCGGTTTCGACAAGGAGCACACGGGCACCTGATTGCGCCATCGCACGTGCCAGTTCCACCGCCACGGTGCTCTTGCCCTCGTTGGGTACAGAGCTCGTGACGACGATGGACTTAATCGGCTTATCGGGAGAGCTGAAGCGAATGTTCGAAAAAAGCGTATTGATGGAGTTGCGCAGCTCTTGCACGTTGTTGCCAAGTTTGTTCTTGCCACTGCTTGCCATGATGCGCACCTCCTAACCCTTCACTCGCGGTATGCGGCCGATAACGGGTAGACCTAAGATCTCGCCCGCCTCCTCAGGCTTGCGCACACGCGTATCGATCATGTCGATAATCACGATGAAGGCAATTGCCAAGAACAAACCCGCCAAGAAGGCAACGCCCGTATACATGAGACGCTTAGGACCGGAAGGCTTATCAGGCGTCTCGGCATATTCGACTACATTAACACTCGATACGCCCATGACATCCTGCGCAACATCTGAGAGCGTACTTGCAAGCGTATTGGCGACCTGGGCAACTTGAGCAGGATCCTTACCTGTGACGGAAATGTCGATGACGCGCGTGGTGGTCGCCGACTCGACGCTTACCGTATAGCCTTCGAGGTTTTGCATGCCAAGCGCTTGCGCGGTTTGTTTTTGCACATTGCTCGTCTTGGCAAGCTTGGCGATGTCGTTCGCCATAAGCTGGCCAGCGGTAAGATCGGAATTGGTTACGGCTTGGGTAGTTTGCTCATCGGCTTTGGAGGTGAGCACGTATACCGAAACGGTAGCCGTATAAGTATTGGACAGGAAAATCCAGCTGATGCCGGCGGTTATGAGCGCACAGATAACGGGCAGCGCCACCACCAGCTTAAGATGTTTCTTCATGAGCTGAAGCAGCTCTAGCAAGGTCATATGCGAAATACTCCTTTCGCGAGCTGCATCGCTTGTACGTTCAGGCTCATCTTCGAGTTTCATCGTGTGTTATCGACGCAAACCCTAAAAAGCATAAAAGCGATGCATCGAATGCATACCTTCTTCATGGTAGCAATCGTGCGTCTGACCTCGTATGACGCTTCGGCTAAGCATGTCCTAAAACACACAAAAAACAACATCCGCCAAGCTGTACTCTATCACCCCACAAAGGAGTCGTTTTGTTGAGTAAGTCACATAAAGGTAAGCGGTTGGAAATACCCCCCCCCGTGAGCTTTTTCGGGGTGAGCGGTGTGTAAACAATCGGTCACCCCTTATTGTACGAGGGCAGTGCATTTCACCACGTGAGAAGCCACTTTAGCATGTTCATTCGTGTGTGCGCTATGGACACGAATGAACCATATTCGAACGACACTCTTGCACATGAATCTTCTGCATGCACGCACACATTCGGACACACGTTATGCGCTATACTTATCCACGATGCAAGTCACTCTCAAACGAGAATAAAAGGAGCCATCATGAGCAAGCAATCGAATGCCGCACCGCTTCCCACCTATTCCGATATCGAAAAGCTTCCAGAGCAATGGGATTTGTATAAAAAGCTCGTTTCCGGCGTGCCTGAAGGCATCGCAGTGAAGGATTTCCTTCTCGGCGATCATTGGGTGTTGGTCGAAGCAGAAAGCGGTTTCGGTATGGGGCTCAATGTGCACGGCGGCTCGGGTCCATTCAGGCTGAACAATTCAATCGTTGGCATGGAATTACGCGACTTGGCTGCACTCTCGACAAGCTGGAACTTCCAAGAAGCGAGTGTTGGCGTTGCAGCGCTCAATGCATGGTATTCCACCCCTGAGAATGCCGAAGCAGCCGGCATGAAAATCGAAGCCAAGGGCATAAACGATGCGTTCGACCTGTATCAGGAGCTCTGCTGTGGCAAGAAGGTCACCATCGTCGGGCATTTCCCTTTGATCGAACGCCTCGCCGATGAATGCGAGCTCACCATCCTCGAGCGCGACCCGCACGGAGACGACGTGCCCGATCCGGGTTGCGAGTACATCATCCCGTATCAGGATTACACGTTCATGACCGGCATCACGCTCACGAACAAGACGATGCCAAGGTTGCTTTCGCTTGCCAAACAAGGTAAAAGCTCTGTCATCCTCGTCGGTCCGAGCGTGGTCCCCTCACCTATTCTCTACGATTACGGTGTCGATTGCATGGCAGGCTCCGTCGTAGCAGACCCCGAACGTGCACGTGCCGCCATCGCACATGCCGAGCATTCCGGCATCTTCAAGTGCGGCGTGCAGAAGATGCGCATCGAGCGTCCGGGTTGGCTGGACTAGCTTAAAGATGGACCACATCATCCACCCCATCCCACCCGTATTCGATGAGCGCAGCCGCGTTCTCGTGCTCGGTTCCATGCCAAGCCCCGCTTCAAGAAAGCTGGGATTCAATTACGGGCATCCGCAGAACCGCTTCTGGCGTGTCATGGCTCGTCTTGCCGATGAGCCTGTTCCCTCAACGAATGATCGCAAACGGGACTTCTGCCTGCGCCATCACATCGCGCTCTGGGATGTGCTTGCCTCATGCGAGATTAAAGGAGCAAGCGATGCGAGCATAAAGAACGCATTGCCGAACGATCTTGCTTCCATCGTGAGCGCAGCTCCTATTGAAGCAGTGTTCTGCACAGGCGCGAAAGCATTCGAGCTCTATAACAAGCTCGGATGCAAAGAAGCCTGCGGCATTGACGCCATAAAGCTCCCGTCCACGAGTCCGGCGAATGCGGCATGCTCTCTTGATAAGCTTACTAACGCGTACGCGCAGATCTTTACGCATACGCACGAGTTCGAGCCACCTGTGCTTGACGTGGAACAGGTCGTAGCGCTGGAACATGCGGTCGCGGACGGTGGTACACCGCTCTCGGAGCTCATGGACCGAGCTGGCGCGGCCGTGGCGCATCGAGTGCAGCAGGTCTGGAATGAGATTATCGCAGGTACGTACGAAAAAGAGCTTTTGCCCCTCGATGCCGAATCGGGAGAGCCATGCGTTACGGTCCTGTGCGGCAACGGCAACAACGGCGGCGACGGTTGGGTTGCCGCTGAGCTTTTGGCAGCAGCCGGCATCCCTGTGTGCGTCGCAACCACGAAGGCTCCCGAAGAAATCTCTGCGCAACCCGCTCACGACGCAGCCGTCCGCGCGCAGATAGCCCTAGAGGTAAGCTCGAACGCGCAGATTCTTCTCGATACGGACGGTTCTGGAGTGCGAAGCGTTATAGATCGGACGCTCATCGTCGTCGATGCGATGTTCGGCTGCGGGCTTCGCGGCGGGCTTTCACGCGAGCCGTACATATCATGGGTGTTTCTAGCGAACCGCCTATGCGGTCACCATACGACGATCGCCGTGGACGTACCGAGCGGGGTGAGCGCGCAGGACGGCTACGGGTTCTTGCAGTCGACGCCGCGCATCCTCGCAGATGAGACCATAACCATGATGGTTCCAAAGCCCGGACTTTCCGCACGCGAGTGCGGCAAGGTGAGAGTCGCACCGCTCGCCTACATCGAACCTCTCTTGATATAATGTGGGCATGAAGGATATCCACTGCCATATCGTTCCCGGCGTCGATGACGGTTCCCGCTCCATGGAGGAATCGCTTGCGATGCTTCATGCTGCGCAGGAGGTCGGCGTCACGTCGATGATCTGCACGCCGCATTGCAGGAACAAGAACTTCAACTACCGCATCGCAGTTGAGGCTTTCGAGGCGTTCAAGACCGCATCCAAAGGTTTTCCCATGACGCTTGGGTTCGAGGTGGCACATCGCATGCTCGCACTCATCAATCCGAAGTACTATCCCAAGCTCGCCATGAAGGAGACAGGGCAGTTTTTGCTCGAACTCGACGTTGCTGCCAGCGAAGGCATGTACTACAGCGAATACGCGCAGTCGATCTTCGACTTGCAGGCACTAGGCTTCGAGATCATCATCGCGCACCCCGAGCGCTATCACGCGATCCAGGAGAATCCGGACCTAGCACGCGAGCTCATCCGCATGGGATGCAAGCTACAAGCGTCTGCGGATTTCGTGGCAGGAGGACGCCTCGGACATGCGAAGAAACCCGCGAAGCGCTTGATCAAAGAAGGGCTATACGATTATGTCGCCTCCGATGCGCACTGTGTGGCGCACTACAAGTATCTCAAGAAAGCCTTGAAGGCATTCGGTTAAGCTTGTCCTCTCGCCTACCAGCGCCACGTCCGTTCCTTCGGCTCCTCGGCAACAGTCTCGGCATTCTCCGGAATCATATCCGCGGCTTTCGCGCGCCTCTTCGCCGCGCGGCGGCGTGATATGCGAAGCCCGAGTGCACCTAAAAGCGCGATGATCACAATGAGAAGCACCCCTGCGATATTGAGCACGATGGTGGTAAGCCCAGCGTCCTCGAGCACTTTGAGTCCCCCGATGTGGACTTTCACCTTACGGTACTGCGTGCCGATGTACTTACTCGGAATGGTCGGAATCCCATTATCGCCTGGCTCGAACGACGTAAGGTAATCGCGGAACGCCACCCATTCCTTTATCTCCCTGCCGTTCTCATCGGTAAGGACGCTTGAGTAGAAGTCCTCTATGGGCGTGCCATCCTCGTATTTCGGTTCGATCTTCAGCATGCCGTTGGTTAACCCATTGAGCATGCCGAGCATGTTGGCAGCATACATGTTGCATGCCACCTTATAAAGCGCATCGTCTTTGATCTCTTCTTTCGTACCATCAGGACGCAACAGATGCACATCGGTGACTTTATCTAAGATCGCACGTTTATCATTGAAGGTGTACTCGAGGCCAGAGTAGCTCATCTTGATGGAGCTGACCATAGGTCCAAGCGACGCATCGAGCTCGCACATGAGCTTGAGCTCCTCGCCCATGATGTAGGCGACCGCGATCGGATGCCCCGCACTCCCATCGCCACCAACACCAAGCGAGCATATCTCAAATGCATCTGCTGTGGTGATCGGGCCCTTGAAGAACGAGCCACGGATCGTACCCAATCCGACTAGCGCGACATCGATGTCATCGACGCCAACCTCGTTCGCCTCATATATGTACGAATCCGCGATCAAGTCCCCCATCGGGTATTCCTGATGCGTCGCATACATCTCGGATAATGGCATGAAGTCGAATGTGCTCTGAGCGATGACTTCATCGTAGCTTGCACCATAGGGCGCAAGATAGGTCTGCTGGATAGTGTTCTTGTAGTTGGCGATGACGGCCTCTATCCGTGCGTCCGGCTCAACCGACTCATCGATTGGGATGAGCTTGTAACTCGCGCACGTCACCGTACCATCAGGGGAAACCTTAAGCGTAATAGAACCCAGGTTAGACAGATACTCGCCTGCAGAACCGATATAGGTATCACCGACCTTCACCACCTCGGGATATGCGGTGTGCGAATGCCCGCTCACTATGAAGTCGATATCGGGAACCGCTTTGGCAAGTTCGATGTCCTCGCCGTTTACGCCATCACCCGATGTACCCGAATGCGACAGGCATACGATCAGATCGACTTCCTCATTCTCTTTGATCTGAGCAACCGTCGTCTTGGCGGCTTCAACGTAGTTGATCCACTTCATGCCGGATGTGGGCGAATCCGAAATGGAGCTGTTGCCCGATAGGCCGAACAGGGCGATTCTCAAGCCGCCCGATTCGACTACCGTATACGGCAGCACGCCGTACTCATCGAATGCAGCTTGAACGTTTTGCTGCTCATCGGTGAGCTCGCCCGAGAAATCCAGGTTGCTCTCCACGAGCTTAGGAAGCGGTGAGCCCGATGCAAGCGCTGAGCGCAGCATGGTTGCGAGGCCATTACCCGCGTGATCCCATTCGTGATTGCCGAGCGTCGTAGCCACGCACCCGAGCTCGCCTAAGATGCGAAGCTCGTATGCGTCGGTCTCATAGCCTGCTTGGAACAAGGTTCCTTGGCTGAAATCGCCTGCGTCCACATAAATCGTCGCGTCATCAGAATTCTCCTTAATCAGCGTCGCCAATCTCGCAGCACCGCCATGCTCGCGTACCACGCCATCCACATAGCCTTCCGTAGGTTCGAGATACGAATGGATATCATGGGTGAACAGGATCTTCACCTGCTTTGCTTGGGATTCGGTCTCATCAGCGTATGCTTCAAGCGCATTCGCCTTCGGAACGAACAGCGCGATCAACCGGTCGAGGAAACCTGTCTTCTCCTCCTCGTCATCGCCCTCATCCGCAGGTGCTTCGGGTACCTTGATGCCCGAAGACTCGATGACGAACTGCACGCTCTTCATCTGGGAGTTCCGCCCGTCCACAAACGATTGCGGAACGAATGTTGGGAATGTGAACTCGGAGGTCATCGCGGAGATCTCGGAAGCGATGCGACCTGGAAGCTCAGAGACACCGCCGTAGAGTTCGTTCATGCCATCGGAATATGCCTGCATGCCGTCAGCGAGCTGGCCTGCCCCATCGGCAAGTTGATCGACACCATTCTTGAGCTCGATCACGCCGTTGGAAAGCTCTCTGACCTGATCTTGGATCTCGGCAATCCTCTCCGGATCGGAGAATTCCTCGAGCATGCTCGCTATCTCCGCAGCATTATCACCGAGCGTCCTCGATACTATGCGCAACGCAGTTGCCGCTTGCTCGAAATCGATATGGATGCCAGCAGCCTCCATCCGATCGACGATGAGCTGCTTGGTCGT
This sequence comes from Eggerthellaceae bacterium, assembly GCA_015062605.1. Lineage (GTDB taxonomy): Bacteria > Actinomycetota > Coriobacteriia > Coriobacteriales > Eggerthellaceae > SIG42. Next base: position 88,321 of record SUUI01000006.1, read on the forward strand.
ATCATCGAGACCGTTTAAGGCATCCATCAAATCCGCGATGGCATTTAGCTGCTCAGCCGTGCGCCGTAAGGAATCCTCGGTGATCTGCTCGTCCTCCATCATGGTCGGAAGGAAACCGATCAAATCTGCGATGCCATCCGCATACTCTTTGATCTGTTCGGTATCGAGCATGCTCAAACCCTCAGAGAGCTGAGATGTGCCATACGCGAGTTGCTCGGTACCGCTTGACAGGTCAACGGCACCACCCTTAAGAAGCCCTACGGCATCCACGAGCTGCTGGAAGCCAGAGGTCACGGACGAAGTATCGGGCATCGATATCGCGGACTCATACGGCAGTGCCGCTATCTGAATGCCGTCCATCTCGAAATCATGCACATCGCAACGAACCGTGCAGTTCGCATCATGACCAGGTAGTGCAGTGAACGCGATCGTGCGGTCCTTACCAGCCGAAGCTATGGTCGCACCCGCATCCGCCTCGATGTTGGTGCATAAATCCCCTGGAAGCGTGAAGGTTATCTGCTGGAGGAAGCAATCGTAAAACGCACTGTTCACGTTCCCGTTCCTCGATGTAGTTAGTTTGATTTCTAAGGCACCGGACTTGCCACCCAAATCAGCTGGATTGCTATAGAACTCTCCATCGAGCCAGTATTCGATCGAGACGTCCCATGGTAGATCGAATGAGGTCGAGTCGCCCTCGTAGTAGAACACGCCAGCATCCGTGGCATCGAAAACGGTCGCGCCATCAAGGCGCGCGAGCTTATCTTCGGTGGAAAGGTTCTTGATCACCTCGTAGGCCCCATAGTCGACAACACGTCCAGGCGTCTTGATATCGAATTGGTTGACGACATAGGTTGCGACGAGCTTGCCGCGGGAATCAAGCGTGCTATAGACCACTTCGCCTTTCTCGTAGGAGGCGGTTTCGTTCAAAGAGATTTGCGATGGAGAGACTTGAGGGATGGTTGAGGAAGAGGAATCGTCTGCATGGGCGTTGGCGGACTGTCCGAACGCGAACGCGCAAGCAAGCAATGCGACCAACAAAACGCATATGCCCGCCTGAGTTACGTTTTTCCACGTATGGTTCGCCAGCGCGCCGCTCTGTTCGGACTTTTGGGTGTCGGCGTGCTTCGCATGTGCACCGCTTGACCCTAACCCGAAGGTGCGCAAGCGCGTTTTGAACGCCTCTGTGACCTTAGGTTTCATGATCGGTCCTTCCCGATTCTTCTTCTGAGCTTTTTCTGCTCGCCTCCATCGCAACCAGGCGTTTTCCGCCCGAATCAAGAGCATCCAGGCTTCCTGCGCCCTGCTCTATCACATCCAAGTCTTCTTGACCTGTTTCTCCCTGATAGAATTCCGCCTTATAGGTCGTCTTTCGCAAGATCCTATCGCACAAAACGAACAATGCAGGCAGCAAGCATGTCACGAGCACCATCGACATGAGCGCACCGCGCGCAAGCAAGCTGCCTATCGTTGCTGCGGCTTCGATTTTACTCGAAAGAGAGAGCGCGAAACCCGCTCCTGACAAAGTCAGCGCAGAAACTAGAATTGAGGGGACAGCCTCCCCCAATGCCTTGTGTATCGCTTCTTTCGCCGGGCACCTCTTCCGCCACGCGAGATAGTGGGTCGTCAGCAATATGCCGTAGTCGATGGTCGCGCCGAGCGCTACGGTATTCAAAACCAAATACCCGATGAAGTTGATGTGCTCTCCCTGGAAATACGGGATAGCAAGGTTGATCCAGATGCCGCTTTCGATGGTGAGCAAAAGCACGAGTGGAAGCCCAATCGAGCGGAACGTGATGAGCACCACCAAGAAGATGGCGATGAAAGCGATTAAGCTCACACGCACGTTATCAACCGCCACCACGGCCCTCATATCGTAGAGGTTCGCCGGCTGGCCTGCGGTGTAATAGGCATCGTAATACTTCTCTACAGTGCCCTGTATCTTCTCGACAAGCGCAAAAGCGACATCGCCTTCGAATGGCGTGTCAACATACGCGATGATGCGCGCCCACTTCTCGCTATAGAACTGGTCCACGATATCCTGCGAGAGGAACGCAGTCGGTATGGGCGTTCCCACGCTTTGAGCATACGACATCACGCTCTTCACATGAGGAAGGGCTCCGATGTCCTTGGAAAGGAGCGCCTCACGTGCCACATCGCCGCGCGGGACCAGTACGACGATGGCATTCTGCTGACCGAATTCCTCCTCGATCGCTATCGTATCCACCCCATTGCGAAGTGACAGGTCAGGCAAGTTGTTCCCATATGTGAATTCAAGATTGCGCTGGGCCAGAAACGCCGGCACGACCATGATCAGCACGATAATGAGCACGGGAATACGGATCTTCGCGATATGCGAACCGATATTCTTAAAATCGGGCATGAGTTTCTTATGCTGCGTGCGGTCGATAAGCGGCATGAGCAATACCGAAACCGCTGGTAAAAACGTGATAACAGTGATGAATGAGAAGATGATGCCCTTAGCAAGATTGAAGCCCAAATCGGCACCGATTTGAAACTGCATGAACGATAGGGCCATGAAACCAAACAGCGTCGTTATGGCGCTCGCCGCAATCGTCGACATACTCACGCGCATCGCGTTACCCATCGCCTCGGTAACATCAGAGGTGATCTTCCGCTGGGCTGCGAACTCATGCAACAAGAAGATCGCATAATCGAGCGATACCGCCAATTGCAGAATCGGACTCACCGACGCGGTGATGAACGACACGTTCGTTAAAAAGATGTTCGTACCCATGTTGATGAAGATCGAGATGGCAATAGCCAAAAGGAACAAAATCGGTTCTATCCAGCTCATCGTTGAGAGAATCAATAAGACGATGATGATAGGACCGACGATCGCAGATGCCAAAAGCACTTGCTCGACCGTAGCCGCCTGCATCTGCGCGGAATCGCTCGACGTCCCGGAAACGGCATTGCCCTCGCCCAAGGAGTCGACATAGCCGCGGATCTGCCCGATGTCTTCTTCCTCATTGCCCTCTTCAACTGTCACCATGAATAGCGCGGTCCCCTTATCGTCATCACCTGGATGATAGTACATATCCAGAAGCGCAGGTTCGATCGCACTAACAGGAAGCGCGGTATCGCTCGCATCATCGAGCCACATGACGCTTTTTACGCCATGCATGCTCCCAATCGTCGATTTAACCGTAAGTGCCTCGGGGATCGTAACATCGCGCACCATGACATTGGCGTTCGGGAGATCGGCCGTGAATTCCTCCGACATGATGCGGACCGCCTCGGTAGATTGCGCTTCGGGAGGCAGATACGAGACGAGGTTGTAATTGACCTTCGTGAACGGTATCAAGCATGCCGAGATGACGGCTATGACGAGAAATGCCGTCACAACCTTCTTCGGATGGGTCAGAATGACCGAGATGAACCGCTCGATTGCATACATGTTATAAGTGTAGCTTGTGCGCACTTATCAATGCGAAAAAGCACGCAAATCCACATATCGTATGCGTGATGAACTGGTTGTTTCTTAGCTGATAAGCTCGGTATGCGCGTAATCAAGTGCGCTCGCCATCTCCCTCATGCGATATTCCGCAGAGGGACTGGAGCTCGACATGATCGCGATGACGAAGGGATGGCCATCACGTATGACAAGCGCACCCTCGTTGTGAACATCGCTGATCCATCCCGCCTTCGCATAAACCACATCGGCGTCGGATAATGCCCTCGGGATATCGACAGCCACATTGTCGCTGAGCAGGTCTCTTAACCATGCTGCATTGTAGCTATTGTCACCCAGCAGGTAATCGGCGATGCCGCACCACATCTTCGCGAGATCCTTCGGCGTATACGAAGCGAAGTACTCTGGAGCATACCATCCGCAATAGGCATCGGTTTCATCAAGGAACCAATTCATGGTCTGCTTGCCATATCGATCGATGAGAGCGTAATAGGTCTCGTTCGTGGAGTTATAAAGCGACCAGTACATGTTGTCTTCCGACTCGTCGAGCGTCCACGGCCAATACTTATTCAGAGAGACGATATACGGCGCTTTGACGGTGCAGCAGCTCGTATAGATCGTGTTCGACCGATAGGCAACACCGGCGCCCGTCTCCAGGTCGACCATGACGAAGGCAACGTCGCAACCACCGTAGGTGTAATTAGCAATCGCCTCATCGATAAGCCAATTCGCATAGCTCGAAAGACTCCTGTTCGTTCCGAACACGTACCATCCGTTTCCGTAGAAGGAGTTCAAGGAATCGATGACATCCGAGAGGACCCAGCTGCGGTACGCAATCCCCTTCTGCTCTGGTCCATCAACAAATTTAGGAAGGATCTCGATTTGAATGGCTTCGGCAGCGTAACTGAGCGATGAGGTGCCTGCAGGCTCGCCGTTCTTGGTCCAACCCATCCAGCCGAAGTTCTCGGCGTGGACGCGATAATACACATCGAAGTACTCGCCGAGCTCGCCTGTGAGACGAACCTTGATGGCCTCGATCTGGTTGCCCTCAACGCCTGCGATATCGCCTGATCCGACCCAGTCCTGCCAACCGATGTTCGCGCTATGGGCGGATATCTGCATCTCACCAGTAAATCCAGTAAGGTCGGTCGTGGGAACGATCTGATAGATGGGATATCCTCCCTCACCGGCAGTCCTACCGCCGGAAACGGGATCTTGCCATCCCTTCCACTTAGAATTGATGCTGTAGCTATACGACAGCTCGCGATAAGCCCCGTCGGTGGAACCAGGAGCAGGTGCGCCCTTATCCACGAGCTCGATCTCTATGGCCTCAGCGCGCATCGAGCAGCCCGAGGTACCTGCTAACTCACCGTTTTTGGCCCACCCGAGCCATCCGAAGCCAGCCGAGTGAAGACGGTAGTAGATGTCATATTTCTCGGCGGCATCGCCAGAAAGCTGTATTTGGATGGCCTCGATGGCGTTGCCCTCGCCAGGGGTGCCGGCGATCTGCTCGTCTTTGACCCAATCCTGCCATCCGACGTTGGCAACATGCGTGCGATACTCGACAGAACCCGATTCCGCACCAAGCGAGATGCTCAATCCCTCAAGACGGAGCGACTTACCCGTGGACCCTGCCATCACGCCTGATCCAACCGGCCACATCCAACCAGTGCCTTGGACATAGGCCTGATAATGGAACAGGGCGTTCTCCTCGTACGGCTTGTCAGTAGCACCGGGAGCAGCTTGCCCCTTGGGCACCATGATGACTTCGTAGGCCTCCAGATGCTTGCCATATCCGACCGAACCTGCCGGCTCGCCGTTTTTGGCCCAGTCCATCCAGCCTACGTTGGAGACATGCGCGCGATAGTAGATGTCATAGGAATCGGCGATCTCACCGGCAAGAGAGAGCTTGAACGCCTGCAGCGCCCTCGACTGGCCGGTCGTACCACTCGTACCGTTCTCGACCTCATCCTGCCAACCTGAAAACTCCACATAACCCTGGGAGATGACAGATCCTGGAACGGTTGCGGATGCGCTCTTTATCCAGATTGCCTCGAGAGCTAAGCCCTCACCCACGGTACCGGCGGTTTCCCCATCGTTGACAGTTCCCATCCAACCGTAGTATTGCGCATGCGCCTCATACGTTACCAAGGGCTCAACATATGCCTGCTGTTTGCCATAGTCAGGAAACGATGCACCCTTATCAACGAGCTGTATCTCTATCGCCTCGGCCTGCAGGCCATAGCCTGCCGTGCCTGCGTATTCGCCATTCTTGGCCCACCCGAGCCATCCTTTGTTGGCCGAATGGACGCGATAGTAGACATCGTAGGAATCAGCAGCTTCTCCAGAAAGCTGGATTTGCAGCGCCTCGATGGCATTGCCCTGACCAGTCGTCCCGCCGATTTGCCCATCGCTGACCCAATCCTGCCAGCCGACGTTTGAAACGTGCGCACGGTACTCGACAGAGCCAGATGCCTCACCGAGGGAAATGCTCAGCGCTTCGAGCCGAAGCCCTTCGCCTGTGGTGCCGGCAAGCTCACCCGATTCGACCAGGTCCATCCATCCGTAGTTCTGGACATGAGCCCGATAGTTGAAAGAGGCATTCTCCTCGAACGGTTTTGCGGTTGCGCCAGGAGCGGAACCGCCCTTTTCGACCATGACGACCTGAACGGCATCTATGTGCCTGCCATAGCCAACCGAGCCGGCGCTCTCGCCATTAGATGCCCAATCCATCCATCCCTTATCTGCAAGATGGGTTCGATAGTAGATGTCATAAAGACCAGAAACCTCGCCATCAAGCGAGAGGCGGATCGCTTGCAGGGCGCCTGGTTGACCGATCTCGCCGGAGGTATCGTCAGAGATTTCTGTCTGCCAACCCGAGAATTCGACATATCCTTGAGAGACCACGGATCCATCGATGGTAGAGGAAGCGCTGATGACATAGAGCGCATCTAGAGTTTCACCACCGATGATGCCTGCCGTGTCCCCATCGCTTTTGCGGGGTTGCCATCCTCCATTGGAAGTATGCGCTTCGTAAGAAACCAATGGCTCCACGAAAGCTGGCGCCTTACCGTAGGCGGGGAACGATGCCCCCTTCTCTACGAGTTGTATCTCTATCGCTTCGGACTGCAAGCCATAACCTGCCGTGCCGGCATATTCGCCGTTTCTCGCCCATCCGAGCCAGCCTTTGTTGGCAGAATGGACGCGATAGTAGATGTCATAGGAATCGGCTGCCTCTCCAGTAAGCTGGATCTGCATGGACTCTATGTAGTTGCCCTGACCAGTCGTTCCGGCAACCTCATCGTCTTTGACCCAATCCTGCCAACCGACATTGGAAACATGCGCACGGTATTCCACTGAGCCTGCAATGCTGCCAAGCGAGATGGTGATCGCCTCGAGGCGAAGACCCTCGCCCGTAGTGCCTGCAAGCTCACCCGACTCAACCGGGTCCATCCAACCGTAGTACTGGACATGCGCTTGGTAATGGAACGGCTCAGCCTCAACAGGCCCCTTGGCTTCTGTTACTGAAGCTACTTTTTCCTCAGTTGCAGAGGGCAAGGTTTCGGCTGCAACCAAGGCCTCTTCCTCATCGGCATCCTCGATGGCAGCTGGCGCATCGATTGAATCGTCCTTTTCATCAGCAGTCGCTTCATCGAGTGCAACCGTATCGGTTGCTCCTTGATCTGGGGAGCTTTCGACGGCGAACGCAAGCGAAGGTGCAAGCCCTACGACAAGCGTTACGGCAAGGAGAAGCTTAAGAAGGTGGGATAGAGCAGTCATGTTCACTTGGAAGTCGTGTTTTATAGGCCTACAGGGTCTTCTTGTAATTGTTCCACCACACGCGGACGTTGTTCGCCAGATCGTCGAGATCGCGATCGTTATTGAACGTCACATCAGCGCTTTCGGCGCGTTGAGCATCCGATATCTGCAATGCGATGCGGCGGCGCACATCCTCTTCATCCCAACCGGCAGCAACAGCACGTTCGACACGCTGCTCGATAGGAGCCAGAACAGCGATGACGACATCGGCCGTGTCAGCGAGCGACATGCTGCGATTCCTAAACGTCGAGAACTCGACCACGACCGCTTTGTGACCCTCTGCCTCAAGTCGATCGATCTCGTCACGATACGCATCCTCGATGCGGGGCATCGTGATGCGATTGAGCTTACGCGTCTCGGCAGGACTTGCGAAAGCACGGTCGGCAAGCTTGGATCGGATCAGGCAGCCGTCCTCATCGTACACATCGGCACCGAACTCGGCAGCGATCTCTTCCTTAACCGTTTCCCACTCGTGGATCTTGTGGCCGACCTTATCGAGGTCGATGATGGGGATGCCATCCTCAGCGATGATGTGGCTTACCGAGGATTTACCGGACCCCATGCCGCCGATGACGAAAAGCTTCTTCATGCGCGCTCGACCTCCAAAATCTTTCCGCTGCCTAAAACTATATCCGAATCATACAGCACCGCGTATTGTCCTGGGGCCGTGAGCGTTTGAGGCTCGCTTAAAACCAGGCGTGCGGTACCGTTCTCGGCAGGTTCCATGATACACGTTGCGGCACGGCTCCGATAGCGAAGTTTTACGCTTGCGGAGCGCTTCTGTCCAAGCGAGGGAATCGCCTGCCATACGATATCGCCGATGATCACGCCTGTGGTCTTTGCGGCGTCCGCGAAGCCCACGATAAGCTCATTGCGGGCGAGATCCTTACCAATCACGTAATACGGCTCACGAGCTGCAACGCCTATGCCCTTGCGCTGGCCGATGGTGTAATCGCTTAAACCCGTATGGGTACCTAAGACATCCCCGTCCGCGTTCACGATCTTTCCGGGAGCGTCTTCGATTCCGCGCTCCAGCAAGAAGGCGCGATAGCCTTCGGGTGCGAAGCAGATATCCTGGCTTTCGGGCTTGTGCGCGACAGGAAGATCCAACTCCGCCGCAATCTCGCGCACCTTTTGCTTGCTCAAGTCCCCTAAAGGAAGCACCAGCTTCGCAAGCTGTCCTTGGGAAAGCTGCGCGAGCATGTAACTTTGATCTTTAGCTGTTTGGGTCGCCGCACGTATCGCGAAGCGATCAGCCTCGCCTATCGGTTCGGCCGCATCGTTTTCTTCGACTGTGCCATCGCATCGTACGCGGACGACATGCGCGTAATGTCCCGTCGCCCACGCATCGCATCCCATCTTGTTAGCTGCACGGATAAGCGAAGGCACTTTCGCATGGGCATTGCAGCCCACGCATGGACTCGGCGTGAGCCCTGAGGCGTATTCGCATGCGAACGGATGAGCCACATGCTCTTCGAACAGATCGCATGCATCGATGCGGATATGGTCAATACCGAGGCGGTGGGCGACTTGGGATGCATCATGTGCCGCCTCATGGGATGCGGGCGTGTCCGTAAACAAGCATGTCACGCCTACAACGTCCCAACCATCGCGCATAAGCAATGCGGCGCTCACGGCGCTATCCACGCCGCCGCTCATCCCTAACGCGATGCGCCCTTTCCTTGCCATCGGATCCTCTTGTCTTCTTACATGCTTTTTTCATCTGTTTTAGGGGCATTTTTCGCCCCTAAGCATTATAGAACAGCACCTGCCTTACACACGTGTTCGTTATTCTTGTCGAAACACACCGATTACACGTGAAAACCGCTTGCTTGCATCGTTGCGCATGCTATAATTTAGTGTCCTATGCAAAGGGTTGCATAGGAGTAGGAACTGTAGGCCCCCGAGACATGTTTTGGTGCACGGCGCGCAGGCCACAAGCAAGCGCACACGGACATGGGTAATGTAAGCTATCAATGTAGGCAATCAATCATGTTGACGGGTCCCGAATCTCATGAAAGGGGTCCGTTTTGACCGAGATCAAGAACACGTCAGTCATCGACTTCACCGACATCACCGATGAGCAGATGAACCAGATGATCGACGGCACGCTCACCGCCTTTGACGAGGGCGACCTCGTTGATGGCACCGTCGTGAAAATCGAGCACGACGAAGTCCTCGTGGACATCGGCTTCAAGAGCGAAGGCGTTATTCCCGTCCGCGAACTCTCCATCCGCAAAGATGCCGATCCTTCCGAAATCGTCTCCGAAGGCGATAAGATCGAAGCACTCGTTCTTCAGAAGGAAGACAAGGACGGCAGGCTGATCCTCTCCAAGAAGCGTGCAGAGTACGAGCGCGCATGGATCAGCGTCGAGAGCAAATTCAAGGCCGGCGAGGTTGTCACCGGTGAGGTCATCGAAGTCGTCAAGGGCGGACTTATCCTCGACATCGGTCTGCGCGGCTTCCTCCCCGCATCCTTGGTCGACCTTCGTCGCGTCAAGGATCTCGATATGTATCTGGGCACCGAGATCGAGGCCCGCGTCATCGAAATGGACCGCAATCGCAACAACGTCGTGCTTTCCCGCCGCGTGCTGCTTGAGGAAGGCCGCAAGAACGAGCGTGCCGAGATCCTCGAGAAGCTCTCCAAGGGCATGCGCCTGAAGGGCACCGTTTCGAGCATCGTCGACTTCGGCGCATTCGTCGATTTGGGCGGTATCGATGGTCTGGTCCACATCTCCGAGCTCTCTTGGAACCATGTCAACCATCCGTCCGAGGTCGTCAAGGTCGGCGACGAGATCGAGGTCGAGGTTCTCGACGTCGATCTGCAGCGTGAGCGCATCTCCTTGGGTCTCAAGCAGACCACCGAGGATCCGTGGGTCAAGCTCGTCGAGCAGTATCCTGTCGGCACCATCGTCGATGGCAAGGTCACCAAGGTTGTCCCGTTCGGCGCATTCGTCGAGCTCTCCAACTCCATCGAGGGTCTCGTGCACATCTCCGAGATGGCTGGCCGCCACATCGAGACGCCTGCCCAGGTCGTCAAGGTCGGTCAAATCGTCAAGGTCAAGGTCATGGACATCAACCCCGAGCGTCGTCGCATCAGCCTGTCCATGAAGGCTGCCGCCGAAGAGCTCGGCTTCGAGGTTGAGGTTGACGAGAGCATCCATGCCGAAGAGAAGCCTGCCCGCCGCCGCAACGACAAGAAGAAGGCCGAGGAAGCGCCGAAGGCTGAAGAGGCTGCCACGGATGACGCTCAGGTCGAGGCAATGGTTGCCGAGGCTGTCGCCGAGGTCGAGCTTGCAGTTGACGAGGTTGTCGCCGAGGTCGAGGCCGAGAAGGCCGCTGAGGCTGCTGCCGAGTAATAACTCGCACACCTATACATGAAAGGAGCCGAAGCATTACGCTTCGGCTCCTTTTTGATTACATCATGGTTTGGCGTTACCGCCGATTGCTATTGACGGCAGCTTACACGCGCTTCACGCAACGACCGTCGCGCGTATCGATCTGCAGGACATCGCCAACATTGACGAACATGGGAACCTGCACCACAACGCCGGTCTCAAGCGTAGCCGGCTTCGTGGAACCCTGCACGGTGTCGCCCTTGAAGCCCGGATCGGTTGCTACAACCTCAAGCTCCACGAACATCTGCGGCTCGATGCTGACAAGATCGCCGTCTGCATACAGAAGCGATGCCTCATCGTTCTCCTTCAGCCACTTAGCGGCATCGCCAACGATATCGGCGGGAATGGAAATCTGCTCATAGGTCTCCATATCCATCAGGTTGTAATCGCCGCCATCGTTGTACAGGTACTGGAGCTTCTTGGTCTCCAAACGGATGGCGTCGAACTTGGTTCCTGCATTGAACGTGTACTCGACGACACGGCCTGTGCGGATGTCGCGGAGCTTCGTGCGCACGAACGCACCGCCTTTACCGGGCTTCACATGCTGGAATTCGACGATGGTGCATGCCTTGCCGTTGTAGTTGATGCACATGCCGTTCTTGAAATCGGCGGTTGAAATAGCCATTGGAATCCTCTCCTTATCAATCATGTCGGGCGCAAGCTGATGCGCTGCGCGAACATATACTCCCTAATTGAAATGCTACTCTAGTATAACCGCCTCATGCGGCGATTGCGTGAAAACCTCGAATCCATCTTCGGTGATGACGCCCATATCCTCCAGCCTCATGCCGAACTTCGGCAGAGGGATACTGAAATTAAGCCCATGGTTCGGCGCATAGAGCTCGAAGCCCATGGGGATGTAGATGCCTGGCTCGACTGTCAGCACGTTGCCGACCTCAAGCGGCTTGTCGTTGTCGGGATGCAAGCGCGGCTCCTCATGAACCAAGGTGCCGAC
>SUUI01000018.1 GCA_015062605.1 Eggerthellaceae bacterium
GTTGGCCGCGGGAGCTCTACAACTTGAAAGCAGCACGCGAGCGTGGTGCCAAGCTCATTGTCGTCGACCCACGCACCACGAAGACCGCGGCGCTTGCAGATGAGCATCTCGCCATCCGCTACGGCACCGATGCCGCGCTTTTGCTTGCATGGATCAACGTCATCATCGAAGAGGGTCTTTACGACCACGATTTCGTCGAAGAGCAGACCATAGGCTTCGCAGAACTTTCCGAACGCGTGCAGCAATACCCACCCGAACGTGTTGCAGAAATCTGCGGCATCGATGCTGAAGCCATTCGCAGAACCGCGCGCATGTATGCGCATGCCCAGGCCGCCATCATCCCATGGGGCGTCGTCGGCGATATGCAGGCGAACTCGACTTCCATAATCCGTGCGCAGGCGATTCTCCGCTCCATCTGCGGCTTCATGGGGAAATCGGAATTCGCCCTCGGACCAAGCATCGGAGCGAAGAGCAATACCGAGATCGCCGATTTCGGGGCATTGCCGCATGAGCAGCGCGCTAAGCAAATCGGTATGGACCGCTACCCGCTCATGAGCTTTGCCGGATTGGCATGCTACGAGAACGCCTATCGGGCTATCGGGCTCGATATCCCGAGCGATATCGCCACATGCAGCGCAACCGCGCATCCGCAAAGCGTCTTCAAGGCAATGGAGACAGGAGAGCCCTATCCTGTGAAAGCTTTCATCTCCGTTGGCAATAACACCATCATGAGCTATGCCGACCAAGAACAGGCCGTACGCGGCTTTGCCGCATGCGAACTCGTCGTCGTATACGAGCATTGGATGACGCCGACCGCACAGCTCGCGGATTACGTTCTCCCTGGCGATGCTTGGACGGAACGGGACACGCTCGGCCCGGGCATCGATATCGCACCTGCAGCCACGTTCAACCAAGGATTCTCAGAACCAATCGGCGAGTGCAAGGATTGGTACTTCGTAATCAAAGGCCTAGCTGACCGCATGGGCATGGAAGACGTCTTTCCGTGGGCAGATAATTACGAATACTTCGACTACGTGCTTGAAGATGCGCATGTCACCTACGCAGAAGCCTATACGAAACCAGCGCTCCCCAAAAAGCTCGCAGCACCAGGGGAGTTCCTCACACCGTCAGGCAAGATCGAACTCTATTCATCGGTGTTAGAGAGACTCGGATGCGATCCGCTCCCCTCCTATATCGAGCACGCAGAACCCGACTGGGATCAATCTCGCTATCCCTTCGTCATCTACGCCGGTACGCGCGACGATGCCTCTTACAACACGAACCACCATCAAATCCCCTCGCTGCGCGCACGCCTACCCGAGCCAGTCGTCTTCGTCAATCCGAAAGACGCCGATGCGTGCAAGCTCGAAACGGGCTCATGGTGCCGCGTGACCACAAGTCACGGCAGCGTAGAGATGCAGGTGCTTGCAGATAAGGCGCAACCGCAAGGAACATTGCGCATACCGCATGGTTGGTGGAAACCTGAGCGCCCGCAAGGACTGAGCAATGGGCTGAGCGGAGCCGTGCTGTACAACGATGGGGTGCTGTTTTGCGGAGATGATTGGAATCTCGACCCCGTGCAAGGCCTTCCGAACCTACGCGGCGGCATACACGCGCGCATAGAAGCTATTTAAAGATTTCGCGAATACGCAACGCGTTGACCGTAGAGAACGCGCGTTTCCTCGCCACGCTCTGACGCCTCGAGGAGCGTCTCATCGACCGTAAGCGCATCCTTTTGCGCAAGCACCACGACGGTCGAGCCGCCGTACTGGAAATAGCCTTTCTCCTGACCTTTTTCGACAGCACCGGAGAGAGGATGATTCACGATGCGCCCCACTAGAAGCGCACCAACTTCCATGAGAATCAGTTGCCCGAATGCCTCGGTATCAAGCTCGACGTACTCGCGCGTATTCTGCTTGTAGATAGGCATCTCCTCGTTTGCAATCGGACTCACCGTATGGAGCACGCCCTCTATTCTTTTCGGCGTTCCCACAACACCAGATGCTGGGAAGCAATACCTATGATAATCATCGACCGACAAACGGAAGATGAACGCATAGCCGTCTTCGTAGCGCTTGGCGAGGACCGCATCGCGCAGAAGCGTTGCAGCCGTATATGCCGTGCCCTTGAGCACCATCCTCCCGTGAGCAGTGATGGGAAGCACCGTAAGACGGCTGTCGGCTGGGCTCACGAGAGCTCGCGGATCATCGTCAATCGGGCGCAATTCGGGTTTGATGATACGGCTGAAACAATCATTGAAAGTCCCGAACGGCACGCCTTCAAATTGCGAGATATCGATATCGTTCGCGCGGATAAACGGATTGACAAGCGGTTTCGATAGCCTCGTATCCAGAAACGCCCCCGCAGCCTTCGAGACGCCTGGGCACACTAATGCACGCAAAAGCAAACGACCTGCAGGATTACGGTAAAGGAATCGCGTCGCTTTCTGCTGAAAGCCCTCGGGCTGCGGTGCTTGAATTTGTTGCGCAGCGTCAGACATTCGATATCACCATCTGGCTATCAGTCGATGTCATCCTGGAGGCGCAGTTGACCATCCGGCTTGATGACTCCCTGCGAATCATCGGAGTTCTTCTGATTCGAAGGGGTGATGCCGGAAAGACCGCCCTCCTCGTTTTCGAATGCAGCGTCCTCATGCTCCGTAAAAGCGCTCACAATCGGGTTCGAGTCGACAGTGAAGCGCGGCGGTCTGAATTCGGTCAGCGCGAACACGACGAACACGCAGAACGCCAAGATCGCCATGACGATGATGAGAGCCTTCAGATTCGGCTTAGGCATATGGAAGTCGAAAATGTACGCGAAGCCAACCGCAATGAGCATTAAATGCAAGAGGATGTAGAACAGAAGCGCAGGGACGAAATACTGGAAGGCGAACACTATAGGCAGAATCACGGCAATCGATGTTACGGGAAGGCCATGATAGTACTTCGCGGTACGCGACTCCTCGACTTGCTGGCGCTTCGTTTCGAGCACGTTGAAATACGCCAGGCGGATGACGGCGCACAGCGCAAAGAAGCATACGCAGATGATGCCGATGACGCCGCGGCAACCAAGCATGTAGCACAAAATCGCAGGGAACACGCCGAAGCACACGACATCGCACAGCGAGTCAAGCTGGATACCATAGTTTCGCTCGTCCTCGGTGCTTATCTCACGTGTACGGGCGATACGCCCATCGAAGGCATCGCACACACCCGAGATCATCAAGCAAAGGATTGCCGCCTTGTAATTACCGTGCAGGCACTGCGTCATGCCGATGATGGAAACCACCAAACTGACGAACGTCAGGATAACCGTGTAGTTATAGAAACCAACGAACCGTTTCATGCTGTTATACCCACATTACGCTTCTTCGCCTCGGACTTGAAGACGAATGAAGCAACAATAGTCATTACCGCGCAAATCAACAACTGTATATAATAACTCAACCCACGGCTGACAACCATACCCGCAAGCACCTTATCGGGTCCAAAGATATCGCGGAAGATGACGAGGAACATATTCTCGCTCACCCCCATGCCTCCGGGAAGCGGAAGCATGTCGACCGCAACCGAGATCATGCCCTGCAAGGTCGTCGTCAGCCAGAAGTAGTCGAAACCGAGGGAAAACGCCGCATACGTCAACCACGTGACTACGAACAAGGCCCAACGTTGCACAACCGTGATGAGGAACACCTTCGCGATCAAAAGCCCATGAGTCGCGATGAATGTGCTCGTACCCGCATATTGCGCGCAAAAACGATCGATGCGCTCCTGCTGCTTTTGCAGGTCCTTGAACGGTCGGAAGCGATTGATGGTACGCAGGCACCAACCGGCGAATCTCTCAACAATGCCGGGTCGGAACACCACGAACAAAAGAAGAACGATGAATACGACGTTGAGGGCCATGCCCAAATACACGAGCCACATCGTCGGTTCCAAATAAGCCATGACAGATGCAGGCCGTATGATCAAGACGACAGCACCCAAGATGACGAGCACCATCTTATAAGTGATGGTCACAACCGCAAGAATCACCGTTCCGATGGCAGCGGGAATGCCGACCTTGTGCATGGCGAGCAACTGCATCGGCTGGCCACCCGAAGCCGAAGGCGTGATAGCGCAGTAGAAGAATCCGACGAACGAGAAGAGCGCGCAGTGGAGCTTCTTGACTTGGATGCCGACCGCTTTGAACATGATGTAGAAGATCGCCGACTCCCCGAGAATGAATATCAGAACGCAGATGAGCGAGGGAATCAAGAACCACTTGTTGTAATCGGCAAGATACAAGACGAGTTGGTCGAGGTCTTGCCCGTAAAGCACCGACCAAAGCGTCAATGCGAAAACTATGACGAGAAATGCTATGTTCAGCAGCTTCTTCTTCACGAAGACGATTCCTCCACTCTCGTGCATGCTAACTTTTCATTATATGCTTACAAAACCCCTACACCCCTGATGACACGTAAATTCCACCACAGAACGCTCTTTGTTGAAAAACTTGGATATCCCGAACACCCAATCCAGCCATGAGCACAGCATTCCCCTTTGTTTTTCCTTATAATCTCTTTGTCGAAAGGATTACCATGACTGCTCACATCATTATGGAAGGCGAGACATTCCCGCTGAACACCTCATGTCCCACCGTCTTGCAGGCTATCCAGGAAGCCGGCATCGATTTCGCCGCCCCCTGCGGCGGCCGCGGGACATGCCGCAAATGCGCCGTATGGGTGCGTGACGAAAAGGGCCTGCGCAGTGAGCTCGCCTGCGAGATAGCCCCCACCGAAAACATGATGGTGCAGATCGAACGTGCGAAACCCATGACCATCTCGGAGACAGGATCGACGAGCGCTTTTGATGCTGACGTAAGTGATATTGGCTATGGTATCGCCATCGATGTCGGCACGACCACCGTCGTCGTGCGCCTCATAGAGATGGCAACGGGAATATGCATCGCTACAACCAGCCGTCCCAATCCTCAAATCGTCTTCGGATCCGATGTCATCGCGCGTATCAGCGCGAGCGTCGCCGGATCGCTCGATGCCATGACAAAGCTGATCGATTCGTCTCTTGCCGAAATGGTCAAGATGCTGTGCGACCAATGCGATGTCGACCTTGCGGACATCGTCGGAGCGACGCTCGCGGGCAATACCGTCATGGAATCCATTGCTGCAGGTGTCAGTCCCGACCCTATCGGCATAAACCCCTTCATCCCCTTAAGCTATTTCGGCGAGGAAATCGATATCGAGGGAGTGAGTGAGCGAACGTACTTCGTGGAATGTTTAAGCGGCTATGTCGGAGGCGATATCACCGCAGACATCCTTGCAACCAGACTCACCGAATCGCCGAAGCTCAGATTGATGCTCGACCTCGGTACGAATGGCGAGATGGCACTGGGTAACAAGGATCGCTTGGTCACATGCGCTACCGCTGCAGGGCCTGTATTCGAGGGCGCGAACATCACGTTCGGCATGCCCGCGCGCTTGGGCGCAATCAACCGCGTGACCTTCGATGGGAACGACATCGTCCTCACCACCGTTGGAGATGCAGAACCATTCGGCATTTGCGGAACGGGCATCATCGATGCTACAGCCATTCTGGTCAAGACAGGAATCGTTGATGAAACCGGCTACATGTCGACCGCAGACGAACTTGACGATGACGTGCCCGCCGCACTCGCAGCACGCATCTTCGAAGGTGAGAAGGGCGCGATGTTCAAGCTCGCAGAGAACATCTACCTGACTCAAGGGGACATCCGCAACGTGCAGCTCGCCAAGGCAGCCGTTTCCGCAGGCGTGCTGACATTGGTCGACACGTATGAGACGACGCTCGATGCTATTGACGAGCTGGTCATCGCCGGAGGATTCGGCAGCTATCTTGATATCGAATCGGCAGCCATCATCGGCCTGTTCCCAGAAGAACTGAAAAACCGCGCGAGAAGCATCGGTAACACCGCCATCGAGGGAGCGACGGCGCTTCTCATCAACAGCCATGCGCGTAAGCAGGAAAAGACCATCGCGCAGCTTGCCGAATACGTCGAACTGTCGACTGAGCTGAAATTCAACCAGTATTACGTCGACTGCATGATGTTTTAGGAAATCGCGGATACGAATCGGAAAATCCTGCCCGCTCGCTTGAATCAAGCCAGGGAGGAAGGCTTGATGGGAACGGGAGGCTTCACCCTTGGCGTTACTGTCTCGCCCGATATAGCGACCTGCGCTGCGGCTTTTTCGCGTGCGTCCTTGCGCTTGGATGCAAGGCTGCCGGTTTTCGGACGGATATACGCGCCGCAATACGGACACCAACGAAGCCCCATCTCGACGTTACGATGGCATAAGGGGCACATATTCTTATCGGGGTCTGGAACGACTCCCGCGCATTTCCCGCATCCGAAGCACTGATAGCACATTTAAGATTTCTACTTTCGCCTTGAAAACCAAGCACGCTTACATGCCAATTATATAGCGAAAACAACACAGATATCCTGTGCTACTCGGTAACCGAATGCGATCGTTAAGTACACACTTTAACGACCATCATCCCGGAAAGCCTTGGAAAAAATAGTGTAGAGGGTACTTTTTTGCTCTTGCATGGAACGTTTTTTCATATAATATTCCCCGTGCGCAAACTGGTTTGTGAGACGTTTGCTCGTTTTGTTGGCAGAAACCAAACCGAAAGCAGAGAGATGAGAGTCATTATCAGCGCGGATCGCACAAGCGATCTACCCGATGAGGTTCAGCAGGAATACAACGTTCCGCTCGTCCCCTACCACATCATCCTTGAGGGAAAGGACTATCTCGATGGCGTGACGATTTCGCTCGAGGAGATATTCGCCCGCTTCAAGGGAACGGGGGCATATCCCCTCACAGCAGCAGTCAACGTCGATGAGTACGTTTCCTTTTTCAACCTGATCAAGGAGTCGTGCGGTGAGCCGTGCGAAATCGTTCATATCACACTTGGCAGTTCTCTAACCAGCTCATATCAGAATTGCGTTCTCGCGGCAGAAAAGGTTGGGGGCGTTTACCCGGTCGATTCATGCACGCTGTGCTCCGCAACAGGTTTGATGGTCATTGATGCGTGCAGAATGGCCAAGCAGGGTAAGAGCGCGCTTGAAATCAAAGCATGGCTGCATGCAAACAGGAACAACTATCGCGCGAGCTTCATCATCGATTCCTGCGATTTTCTGAAAGCAGGCGGACGTTGCTCCTCGATCGCCGCACTCGCTACATCGAAGCTGCGCATCAAGCCATGCGTTGTCGTCTCTAACAGCGCTCAAGGAGCCATGAAGGTCCAGAGGACCTATAGAGGCAAGATGGAACGCGTTCTAAAGCACTATATGCGAGATTTGCTCAAACAATATCCGAACATCGACCCGAGCGAGTGCGTCCTCGCCACGACGCAATTGAATCCGTTAGAGGACGAGCGTCCCGCTATGAAGGCATATCTCGAGAAGGAAGGTGCTTTCGAGAAGATCTACATGGCGACGGCGAGCTGCACGATCGGCTCGCACTGCGGCCCCGGCACCTATGCGCTTATGTTCCGCACGCTGTAGCGTTCAACCGCATATTTGATGGGCTATACAGAAAAGGCTCGTGCTCCTCAGTGGATGCACGGGCCTTTTGCGCTTGTAACGTTTGCGAAAAGTATCAGCGGCCTATCAGCCTTAGAGCCTCCTCGCGCGTCTTGATATCGGTCTTCATCGAACCGCGGACAGCAGATGTCACCGTAGTGGACCCTGGTTTCTTGATGCCGCGGATCGTCATGCACATATGCTCTGCCTCGACGACGACCAGCACACCGCGCACATCAAGATGCTCGACGAATGCATCGGCAATCTGCGAAGTCAAGCGCTCTTGGAGCTGTAAACGATGAGAGAAGCCCTCAACGACGCGAGCAACTTTCGAAAGGCCGGTTACCCTTCCTTGACGCGGGATATACGCCACATGCGCAACGCCGACGAAAGGCAGCAGGTGATGCTCGCACATGCTTGAGAACGGAATGTCCTTCACGATGACCATCTCTTCGTGATTGCTCTCATGGAACTGCTTGAGCAAGTGGGCTTGCGGCTCCTCGAACATACCATACAGAAGCTCTGCGTACATGCGCGCAACACGTGCAGGCGTTTCGAGCAAACCTTCCCTATCGGGATCCTCGCCGATTGCGGCCAATAGCTCGCGAACGGCGGCTTCAGCTCGCGGCTGATCGATCTGGTCGGTCACACCTGTCTTGTTGATTGCATGCCCTTCATAGACGTCGGCCATGGTTACCCCTTCTTTTTCTTTGCGTATGCTACCCAGTACAGGATACCAACAAATATCGCTCCGCCGATGATGTTTCCGACTGTTGCAGCAGAAATGTTATACAGCACTCCCCCAAGGTTAAGCGCATCGATATTCGCTGCGCCAGTGTACGCGAAGCCAGAAAGCTTCATGAACAGACCCATCGGCAGGAAAAACATGTTTGCAACGCAGTGCTCGAAACCGCAGGCAACGAAGGCCATGATCGGAAGAAGCACGCTGAAGAACTTATCGACGATGGTACGGGCGCCGAACGAAATCCATACAGCCAGGCAAACGAGGAAGTTGCACATGAGGCCCTTGAGGCACAGAACGCCCCATGCCTGGTCGATCTTGCTTGCGGCAACGGTAATCATCGCATTGCCGACAGCACCACCGTTATTACCCGCATAGTTCGCAAAATACAGGATGCCGACCATGATCAGCGAGCCGACGAGGTTCCCGACGAAGACGACCAACCAGCTCATGAGCATCTTCTTCCAACCGTATTTGCCGGAAAGACGACCGCAAATCATCAGGCAGTTGCCCGTGAACAGTTCCGCACCTGCAGCGACGACCAAGAACAGACCAAGTGCGAACACGAGGCCGCCGAGAAGCTGGCTCGTTGCGAAGCTAAACGTCGCATCGGATTTCACAAGAAGCATGAACATGCCGCCCATACCGATGAACATGCCTGCTGCGATGGCAAGGACGAATGCCTTGCCCTTTGGCATCTCGGCTTTCGTCACGCCGAGCGTTTCTGCTTTCGCCTCGATATCGGCAGGACCGAGTGCGTCGGGGCGAAGCGCTTGTATCTCTGATGCCTCCAAGGCCATCGAAATACTCCTTTCAACATTGAGCTGCCTTATGCGTGCTCATATCTTCAACATTGCGTCACATGCGCGACTGTGCACAAGCGGCACGTAGCATCGCCGGTTCGAGCATCTGGCAAACCAACGTTGCTTCATGCCGCTTTACTGCATGAACGCTGTTTGCGGGCGCCCCTTTGAAGGAAGCGCCCGCAATACGTCAATTGCAACTTGCCTCAGGAATTACTGCTGAACGGGACCGAAGCAACCCTCGCGATAACCCGTGATGTAATCCATGCAGAACTCGTCTTCGCCAAGCAGTGCGTTGGTGGCGAAGATGATGCCCATCATGTCGCGATTCAGCGGATCAACGATAGCGGAATCCATGCCCGCCTGCATAGAGAGGCACATGAAGGCCATGTTGATCATCTTGCGAACAGGCATCTGGAAGGAGATGTTCGACAGACCGGAGGTGATGTGGCAACGAGGCTCGGTCGCCTTGATCTGACGGCAAACCTCACCGAAGGTCAAGAATGCCTCTTCGTTGGCGCCAAGGGTCTCAACCAGCGGATCGAAATACAGCTGCTCGGGCTTTACACCATATTCCTTGGCCTTCTCAAGAACCTTCTTGAAGTTGTCGACACGACCCTCAGCGTCGGACGGGATGCCGCGGACATCGTCATCGAGCATGATAACGCAACCCCATTGGGTGCCTGCGATGACCGGGAACACCTTATCGCACTTGCCTTCGCACAGAGATGCGGAGTTGATGATGCCAGGAGCCTTGCAGAGCTTCATGGCCTCAAGAAGCAGGTCGACGTTGGGGCTGTCGAGAGCGATCGGGGTGTCGGTGACTTCCTGGATGAGGCCCACGAGCCACTCCATGTACTCGAGCGTGTCGCCGATGCCAGACGTGGTTGCCGGAGAGCAGTCGATGTAGTCTGCGCCAGCCTCAGCCTGCTTGAGAGCGATTTCCTTGATGTACTCCTCGTCATGCTCCTCGATGGCCTTGCACGTACGCGGAACGAAACCGTTGATCTTCTCGCCAATAATAATCATGTTCTCAAGGTTTTCCATTGATAATCCTTTCCGAATGGGTGAACAATCTATTCAGCGCAGCAGCGTTTACGCTGCCACGCAGGATTCCTACAGTCCAGCGACCTGTTTCGCAGCCTCAACGACATGGCTCACGAGAACGGCCGTCGTAACCGATCCCACACCGCCGGGAACAGGCGTGATGGCATCGACGATCGGCTCGACCTCGTCGAACTTCACATCACCGCACAGCTTGCCCTTTTCCTCGTTCCAACCGATGCCCACGTCGATGACGGTTTGACCCGGCTTGAAATACTCGGCACCGATGGTCTCCATGCGACCTGCCGCAACGACGACGATGTCGGCTTCTCGGGTGATGGATGGCATATCGACCGTCTTGGTGTGGCAGGTGGTGACCGTGGCGTTGGCGCCCATGAGCATCATGCTCACCGGTTTACCGATGACCAGGCTGCGGCCGATAACGGCAGCGCGCTTGCCCTTGGGATCGATACCGTAGTGGGAAAGAATCTCCATGCATGCCTGAGCGGTGCAGGGAGCATAACCTTCGCCCTTACCCGTGAACACATGGGCAAGCGATGCGATCGTCGCCGCATCGACGTCCTTACACGCTGCAAGCGCTTCGCAGCACGCCTCCTCGTTAAGCTGCTTGGGCAGCGGACGGAACATGAGCACGCCGTGAACCGCTTCGTCAGCGTTCAGGTCGGCGATGGCGGCCATCATGGTGTCCTGATCGACATCGGCGGGAAGCACGACGTTTTTCACCTCAACGCCAGCAGCCGCACAGCGCTTCGTAGCGCCACGCTCGTAAGACAGGTCGTCATCGCGCTCTCCTACACGCAGGATGGCCAGACAAGGGACAACGCCTTTAGCCTTGCAGGCCTCGACATCAGCGGCGGCACGCTCGGCTAAAGCGGCGGCAACCGGTGCGCCTTTCAATAGTTCAGCCATTAAATCCTCCTGTTCTTAGACCAAGCGCGCCAACACGGCTTGGTAGATCGCATCGGCCTTCGCACAATACTCGTCAAGCATCGCGTTAGCCTTCACATTCAGTTCTTCAGCACGCTCGCGGTCGGCCATAGCCTTCGTATTGATGAAGACGTTCAAGCTGGCAGCCTGCAATGCGGACTTAAGGCAAATCACGCCGCAACCGGCATCGCTGATGGCGAGGGCAGAACCCTTTGCGGCATATTCCTCACACAAATCGATGGACTCGCAGCATGCCTCCATGATGCCCATGGGGACAGCGCAGCACTGCTCGAGGCAGACGGCCATGACCTCAGCCTTATGAGCCTGCTGCTCGGGGGTATCCTTCGGAAGACCATAGGCCTTCGAAAGCGGCTCGAAAACCTCGGCATCCTTCGCAACGAGCTCGAGCAAACGCTTCTCGAGCGCATCGGCCTTCTCGTTCAACGCGATGATGTCAGCTTCCACATCGGCGTATTTCTTCTTGCCAACAGTCAGAGAGCCGACCATGTTGCCGAGCGCCATGCCGATGGAACCGACAAGTGCAGCCGCACCACCGCCACCGGGAACCGGTGCCTTCGTGGCGAGTACTGCAACGAAATCCTCACAGCTCAGTTTCGTCGATGATTCCACTTCGAAACTCCTTATCGTCATAGTGGTCACATACATGGTAAAAGGGAGGCTCTTGATGTCGAACCTCCCTTTTGGAAAAGCTTGATTAGAACAGACCGGTGATCTTGCCGTTCTCGTCAACGTCGATCTTCTCAGCCGACGGAACCTTCGGCAGGCCAGGCATGGTCATGATATCGCCGGTAAGGGCAACGATGAAGCCAGCACCAGCGGAGATCTTGAGGTTGCGGACCTGGACCGTGAAGTTGCGCGGTGCACCGAGCAGCGTCTGGTCGTCAGAGAAGCTGTACTGGGTCTTTGCCATGCAGATCGGAGTGTTGGTGAAGCCGAGATCCTCGAGCTGCTTGATCTGCTTGACGGCATTGCCGACCAGCTGGACGCCGTCAGCATGATAGATGCGCTTGCAGATGGCCTCGAGCTTCTCCATGATGGACATGTCGGTGTCATAGCAGAACTCGAATTCGTTCGGCTGCTCGCAGACACGGACGACTTCCTCAGCCAGAGCGACAGCACCTGCGCCACCCTTCGCCCAATGCTCGGCGAGAACGGCGTTGACACCGAGCTCCTTGCACTTGGCCTGGACGAGCTCGAGCTCGGCCTGGGTGTCGGTCGGGAACGCATTGATGGCGACGACAACCGGAAGCTTGAAGACGGTGGTGAGGTTCTCAACATGCTGGAGCAGGTTCGGCAGACCCTTCTCGAGAGCCTCGAGATCCTCATGGCCAAGATCGTTCTTCGGCAGACCGCCGTGCATCTTGAGAGCGCGGACAGTAGCAACGACGACGACAGCGGAGGGCTTGATGCCTGCGAAACGGCACTTGATGTCGAGGAACTTCTCGGCGCCAAGGTCAGCACCGAAGCCAGCCTCGGTGACGACGTAATCAGCAAGCTTCAGAGCAGTGCGGGTTGCGAGGACGGAGTTGCAACCATGGGCGATGTTCGCGAACGGACCACCATGGACGAACGCCGGGGTGTGCTCGAGCGTCTGAACCAGATTCGGCTTCAAAGCATCCTTGAGCAGAGCGGTCATAGCACCCTGTGCCTTCAGGTCGGCAGCGGTGACCGGCTTGCCGTCATAGGTATAGGCAACGATGATGCGGGAAATGCGGGCCTTGAGGTCCTCGATGGAGTTCGCGAGGCAGAAGATGGCCATGACTTCGGAGGCAACCGTGATGTCGAAGCCGTCCTCACGCGGAACGCCCTGGGCCTTGCCGCCGAGACCATCGACGATGTGACGGAGCTGGCGGTCGTTCATGTCGACTGCGCGCTTCCAAGTGATGGTCTTCGGGTCGATGCCGAGCGCATTGCCCTGCTGGATGTGGTTGTCAAGCATGGCAGCAAGCAGGTTGTTGGCAGCACCGATAGCATGGAAGTCGCCAGTGAAGTGCAAGTTGATGTCCTCCATCGGGACGACCTGTGCATAGCCGCCGCCAGCAGCGCCGCCCTTGATGCCGAAGACCGGACCCAAGGAAGGCTCGCGGAGAGCGATCATGACCTTCTTGCCGATCTTGTTCAGACCATCGGACAGACCGACGGACGTGGTGGTCTTGCCCTCGCCAGCCGGCGTCGGGGTGATAGCGGTCACGAGGATGAGCTTGCCATCGGGCTCATCGGCATTGTCAGTGAGCAGGGAGAAGTCAACCTTGGCTTTGTAGTTGCCATACTGCTCAAGATACTTGTCGTCGATACCGGCAGCAGCAGCGATCTCCTTGATGTGCTTCAGCTCGGTCTCCTGAGCGATTTCGATATCGGTCTTGTAATCAGCCATTTTTTCAAACCCTTTCAATCAGTTGGTTTTTCTATTCGAGCAGGCTTTCGCCTGTTATCTCCTAAATCCTTTGTTTCCTAGTACTTCTTCGGAGCTTCCTTAGAAGGCTTGGGGCCCTCTTTGGCTTCCGTGTCGGGTTCAATACCCGGCATCCATTCGCGACGCGCATAGCCGTCGAGTCCGGTTGCATTCGCGCCCCACGGGCTCTTTCCGAAGTTCTTCCAATCATTCGGCGGGACGATGTAGCTTTGCAGCGTATCCTGCTCGCCGTAATGCTTCAGACGATGGTAGGCCTTGAACCAGATACAGCGCATCTCGCCCGGATAGACCTCGCACCAGCCATCCTTGCTACCACCGCAGGGCCCGTTACGCTGGCACTTGGGACAGTGCACCATCGGGCACGTGTATGCAACGGCATACAGACCGCAGTCACCGCAGTCCATGCAGTCGTACATCCAGACCTTGCCGAGATGCTCGAGACCATGCTTGCGGTTGCGGCCCTTCTTCTTCTCGAGATTCTTCTCGCGGCTCACGAAGATGCCGTTGACACCCTTGTTAGGCATGAAAACGTTGTGATGTGCGAAACGGGACAGCTTGTACTTGCCCTTCTTGACCTCGTCGAAGTAATCCTCGGTACGCGGATTCTCCTCGCGGATGTTAAGGCCGGTCTCGGGATCTTCCTTATAGTAGTAGAAGCAGCCCTTCTGCGGGAAGCTCATGGCATCGAGGTGTTTTTGCCACTCGGGTGCGAATTCCTCCACCATGTCGAGCACGTGGTTCACGCAGTCAGCCGTCACATTGAGACCACCGATGTGCACGCCGCCGCAGCCGAGACCCTTGGCGATGGCGATCATCTTGGCAGCGCGGACGAGACGGGCTTCCTTGCCCTTATCATCAGAATTGTCGCGCTCTTCCTTCAAAACAGCGAGGAACTCGTCGGTGACATCGCATCCAGGGATGTTACCGCGGTTCATGGCTCCACCGTGACCGGCGTTGATGATGTAGATGTTGGCGATCAGCGGGACGTTGAGATTATTGTCCTCCATAAGCCACAGCATCTCCTGCAGCTTGCGTGCGCTGAAGCCGACCTGGCTGATGATGTAGTTGGCACCGGCCTGGACCTTTTTCTTCAGCTTATACAGCTGCGTCATGGTCTCTGCTTCGGTCCACTTGAACGGAGAAACGACCGCACCAGGGAAAAACTCAGCGGCTTCCGTGCGAACGACATCGCCCTTCATACCCGGGTAGCCCATGCCATCATTCATCGAACCGATCATCTGCAGCACGGTGACCGGATCAAGGTCGAAGACCGGACGCGGCTTACCGTACCAACCGGTTCCAGGATAGTCACCTGTCATGCATAAAAGATTCTGCACACCGTGACGCTGCATGGCATAGAACTGGCTCTCGAATTGGTTGCGATTGCGATCCTTGCAAGTCAGATGGACCAGCGGGACGATGCCCTCGGCAACCATATCCATTCCGAAGCTATCGGCGAGAAGCGCAGGATTGCCACCAGGGTTGTCGGTGATCGAAATCGCATGTACACGACCCGTCGCCCACAGCTCGCGAGCGTCCTGCAAAGCCTTTTCTTGGCTTACCTCGACCGCACCGCGACCGGGAATCGTCTCACACGTGATGACGAATTCACCTGCTTCGATGGCCTCGCGGAACGTGTTCTTCAGTGTTTCCATGTGCGCTGATTTCTCCTTTCATCAGCTCTTCTTCTTGTTTTAACTCTATGCGTCTTAGAAAAACTCGGAGCGGATCGTTATAGCGACGCGCTCCCCTCTTCCCAAGAAAAGAGCGGCGTTGGAACCAGCCGCCCTTTTTCTTTTAACGTACCGACGCCCTGGTTTTCCAGGGCGTCGGATTTCAGTGCAATACTATGCGCGAGCAACCTCAGCAGCCTTAGCAGCGCACTCGCCAGCGTCGTTGGTGTAGTAGTCAGCACCAATTTCCTCGGCAAACGCATCCGTGACAGGCGCGCCACCGACGAAGATGACGACGTTGTCGCGGAGACCGGACTCGTTGATTGCCTCAACGGTTGCCTTCATGGCCGGCATCGTGGTGGTCAGCAATGCGGAGATGAAGACGTACTTGCAATCCGGATTGTCCTTGAGGTAATTGACAAAGGTCTCGACCGGAACATCGACGCCAAGATCCTCGATCTCGAAGCCCTTGGACTCAACGAGCATGCGGACAAGGTTCTTGCCGATGTCGTGCATGTCGCCGGCAACCGTGCCGATAACAGCCTTGCCGAGGGTGGTGCCGCCACCGGCGCCAGCCAGGATCGGCTTCAAAACATCGGTGCAAGCAGACATGGTACGTGCAGCAACGAGCATCTCGGGGACGAACACCTCGTTCTTGGAGAACTTGTCGCCAACGACGTCCATCGCAGCGATGAGGCCTTCATCGAGGATGGTTTGAGGGTCGATACCCTCGTCGAGGCAAGCCTGCAGTGCGGGCAAAGCCAGCTTCTTCTTTCCGCGCTCAACCGCCGAACGCAGATCTTCCAAATTGGACATAGGAAACTCCTTCCATTCCATTGGGTGATGGCCCCTCCATCACAAGACTATGCGACGCTCCTTAACATCGCCTTTGGTAAATCATAATATAAAAAGAGAAATTCACTGAAAATGAAGAAATTTATCTCTTTTTGAACTATTCGGTTTTCTCCTGAACACGCAGGGAAAAAAGCCTTACCGACTGCGTCCTTTCGACTTGCCGACTTGCCCGCGGCGAGCCCTGAAACGGCCTGGTGCGACACCCACTTGCCGCTTGAAAATCCGTGTGAAATAACTCACGTCCTCGAAGCCCGACAGGCTTGCGATTTCCGCAACGGTCAGGTCGGTCGAAAGCAGGCTGTTCTTCGCCGCTTCGATGCGGACTGTGTTGAGATACGTGTTGAAGTTGGAACCGACCTTCTTCTTGAAAAGGCGCGAGAAATACGCTGGCGAGAAACCGACCGCGTTCGCGACATCGTTCAGCATGATCTTCTTGTTGTAATTCGAACGGATATATCCGATTGCGCGATAAATATCGTCCTCGTAATTGACATCGCGCAGACGCGACACCATGAACGCCATACGTTCGACGAAACGCTGCATGCAGAAACAGATCTGATCGCTCTTCTTCAAGCGGGACAATTCGGAACGATAGGCATTCAAAGCCTCGATGACCTGGGTTCCCATGACTCCTGCATTGAGCGCTGCGCGCGAACAAACGACCATGAGGTCGTTAACGACGCCATCGATCTTGACACCCTGCGAAAGGTAATATGCCGAAACGGTCCCCAAAAGCTCATTCAGCGCGCTGCGGGCCGTGACGACATCCGCATCTTCGATGGCCTTCACCAAGCGATTCTCCAACTCGATGGGATAATCGGAAAGGGGGTTTTGCTTAGTGGCTTGGATGGACGCATGGATCTGACGCTGCTGCGTCATGTTGATCTGGCGCATGAGCTGCAAATTGCTTTGCGTGCTGTCGCCGATGCTGATGCCGCATGCGCTTAAGAGATTCGCAAGATCCTGAACGCGCTTGGGACTGCACACGGGAAATGGATCCAACTGCGCATCCGTGCTTTCTGAAGCAGCATCATCGGGCTCGAAGATGTTCACCGGCCCAATGGTGATCGCAGCGACCATGAGCCCATCGATGACAATCGGCGTCGCAAAGAACAAGCGATCCTCTATGCACTGGTAGAAATACCTGCCTGCGAACCGCTCTGAGAACTCCGCTGCAGTGCAGTGCGTCTTCTGGCATGCATCTCCCCAAGCGTTCATCGCATCCTCTTCGTGATGAACGCAACGAGAGCACTTCCCCGCACATGAATTGTCGGTATACAGGACCTTAACGGTATTGGTGTTGAAGTCAGGGACGAATATGGTAGTGCCTAGACCGCTCACTACCCCGAATGACTCGATCATCTCCGTAGCCTGTTCCATATTGAACAAAGGCTCGTCCACGTATTCCTCCTTCAAATACCACTTGCATTTTTATATGTGATTATCTGGGAATATGCCTAGTATATGACTTTTTTTGGGGAAAATATAATTTTTTTGCGCAACCGATTATTTTTTCTTGAGACGATTTGCTCAACCTGGCCGTTTGGTTCGCTCGTCATCATGGATGGTATAATTATCAGGTCAGTGCGTTCTCATATCGTTTCTTCCTCGAAGGGAGCTGTCATGGAACCGGATGCCACGCTCGAATCAACGCTTGCAGCAATTGAAAGCATCGCCCAAGAGATCGGCTTCGAATGCACGGGCCGCGTTGCTACAGAAGCGCTCTCCGTTCGCCCTGAAGTACGCGACATGTGCGCGGCGAATCGATGCCATCGATACGGCCATTCGTGGTCGTGTCCGCCAGCCTGCGACCCAATCGAATCCTATCAGGAGCATATCCAGAAACGCCGTATGGGCATTGTCGTCCAGACAATCGGGCAGATGGAGGACAGCTTCGATTTCGAGACGATAGAGGAATCCGGCATGCTGCACGATAAAAGGTATCGTAAGTTCGCCGAAGCAGTCCGCAACGCTGGGCTCGAATGCACAGACGGGCTCCAACCATACTTCCTCGGCGCTGGATCGTGCTGCATGTGCAATCCCTGCACCTATCCAGATGCCCCATGCCGCTTCCCCGATAAGATGACCGTCTCTTTGGAGGCGGCCGGCTTCGTCGTCACCGAAGTCTGCATGGCGGCAGGCATCCCGTACAACCACGGCAAGAACACCATCAGTTTCACGGGCGGCGTGTTCGTGTAAGGATCGGAAAACCAAAAGGAGTCATCATGGCGGAAATCAGCGATTTCGATCCCATCGCCTATATCAACACCCCGCGTTGGCAGCAGGTCGAACTGGGTCTCGAACGCATCGAGGAATTGCTCGAGCGCTTGGGACGTCCGCAGGATAAGCTTCGGTTCGTCCATGTCGCAGGCACGAACGGCAAGGGCTCGGTATGCACCTACATCGCGACAACGCTTCAGGAAGCTGGGTACAAGACAGGACTTTTCACCAGCCCATACATCGAACGCTTCGAGGAGCGCATCCGCGTTAACGGCGAGAATATCCCCCTTGATAATTTGACCGACGTCACCTTGGCCGTGCGCGAGCAGGCAGAGGCGATGGACGACCATCCGACCGAGTTCGAGCTTATGTGCGCTGTTGCCTTCGAGCATTTCGCACGCCAGGATTGCGACATCGTGGTCGCCGAGGTCGGTTTGGGCGGACGCTTCGACGCGACCAATGTCATCGTCTCCCCCGATGTGTGCGTCATCTGCCGCTTGGGGCTCGATCACACTGCTATTCTAGGCGATACACTCGCGAAGATCGCCTTCGAGAAGGCAGGAATCATCAAGCCCGGCACGCACGTTATCAGCTGGCCGCAAGAGCCTGAAGCGATCGAGGTCATCGAGCGCGTATGCGCAGAGAAGGGCGCCACGCTGCAGATCGCCGATTTCGAGCAACTTACCATCGAGCCGCTTGACTTGCGCGGTCTTTTGAAGGACAAGGAAGGCTCTCCCCGAAATGGGAGGCCGCAAGCGAGTTCGCTACGGGAATTCACCTATCGCGGCACGACCTACCATACACAGCTTATTGGCAATTATCAGCCGAGTAACGCAACGCTTGCCATCGATGCGCTGCATACGCTACGCATGCTCGGATGGAACCTAACGGATGAGGTCATCGAGCGCGGCATAGCGGAAACGGTATGGCCAGCACGCTTCGAGGTGTGCTCGACCCATCCTTTGTTCATCGTCGATGGCGGGCACAATCCGCAAGGCGCCCAGGTCATGGCTCAAACGCTTGCCGAAGTGCTTCCCGGGTGCAAACCCGTCTTCGTCATCGGTATCCTCGCCGATAAGGATTATCCGGGCATGCTCGAATCGATCGTTCCGCTTGGCAGCGCATTCGTATGCGTCACGCCACCGAATTCGCGTGCGCTTTCGGCAGATGACCTCGGAAAAGCCATTGAAACCATCGCGCACGCACACGGAGATGCCGCAGACGTGCGCCACACGCAAGGGTTCGAAGATGCTGTCGTTTTAGCACGCGAGATAGCTGGCAGGGAAGGCATCGTGTGCGCATTCGGAAGTCTCTATTCCGTGGCCTCGGTAAAGCAGGCGCTGCGCAAGGCGCTTGGCATCGAGCAGTAACTCATGAGCGCAAGGGAAACGTGATGGCGACGCAAGCTAGGCATGAACGCACCGAAGCGCTCATCGGAACCACGGGGCTCGAAAAACTCCAGGCGTCGCGTGTGCTCGTCGCCGGCCTTGGCGGTGTGGGCGGTGCATGCGCGGTATCGCTTGCACGCGGAGGCATCGGCACGCTTGTCCTCATCGACTGCGACGAAGTCGAGATAAGCAACCTCAATCGCCAAGCCATCGCATTCATGGACACTGTCGGCTTAAGGAAAACCGATGCGGCGCAAAAGCTCGTAAAGCGTATTGATCCCGATATAGACGTCATCTTAATCGATGAGCGCATAAACCCCGATACGATAGAGGCGATATTCGAGCGCGCAGGAGAGGTGGATTTCATCGTGGATGCCATCGACGATGCGTCCGCCAAGATCGCGCTCGCATTATGGGCGCAAGAGCATGGCATCCCCCTGGTAAGCTGCATGGGCACAGCACGCAAACTGCATCCTGAGCTCTTAGGGTTCGCCGACTTATTCGAAACGCACGATTGCCCATTGTGCCGCTCGATGCGATCGCGATGCCGCAAGGCGGGTATCGAGCGCCTAACCGTGTTGTTCTCGCCCGAGACGCCCTTCGGGCCAGATGGGCCAGTGCTTGGTACCACATCCTTCACACCGCCAATCGCTGGCGAGATGCTTGCTGGATACGTCATAAGAGCGCTTCTCGGGATCGACGGGAGCTAGCCATGTACGACCTGCATTGCCATGCGAGCTTCTCGGCTGACCCTGTCACGTTCGCTCAGCTGATCGGTGATTCCGACCTGCAGGTCTTATCAGCAACGGTGACGCCGGATGATTATGCCTTAGCATGCACCTTTTACGGAAGCGTTCCTCACATCCGCATCGCCACAGGACTCCATCCTTGGAAAATCGACGCGGATGAAAAAGCCGCGGAAACGATGACAGAAAAGCTTCTTTCGACTATCGAGGGAACGAGCTACGTGGGAGAAGTCGGATTGGACTTCTCCCCCAGACATGCCCATGCGAAAGACGCGCAGCTCCACAGTTTCGAAAGAATCCTTGCAGCATGCGCCGAGCTTGGCGGAAAAGTTATAACGATACACAGTGTGCATGCAGCAAACGCTTGCCTCGACCTGATTGAGAAGACGCGTTGCCTCGAGACGTGCTCGTGCATCATGCATTGGTTCTCGGGATCGTCTGACGAGCTTGCCCGCGCCATCAAACTCGGATGCTATTTCTCGGTTGGAGAATGCTCGCTTAAAACGAAGCGCGGTCCCGAATACGTTCGCGCAATCCCCAAAGGAAGGCTTCTTTTGGAAACCGACCTGCCCGAAGATCCCGCATCGAACGCCACGCTGGTTCTTGAGCCGAAAAAGCAAGCGCAGGCAGAATTCGACAAATTGAGCACTTCGCTTAATTACGCGCTTGAAACCATCCTCAAGCTCACCAGCCGACATACGCGCTCCTCCATCGAGGCAACTTCCCATGAGCTGCTAACGCGAAGGGTCTAGATGCCATGCGCCAATACTACGCACATAACGAGCAGCCTATCGAACGTGCCGTACTCGTCGGAATCGATCGGCCCAATCAGAAATGGAGCCTCGCTTCATCGCTTGCCGAGCTCGAACGATTAGCCGACACTGCCGGTGCGGAGACGGTCGCCATCACGACTCAGAAGCTATCGACGCCCAACCCGCGCACCTTCGTCGGTAAAGGCAAGGCCGACGAAATCGCGCAGCTCGCACGCGATACGGAAGCGGACTTGATCATCTTCGACGATGAGCTCTCCCCGACCCAGCAAAGCAACCTCGAGCGCGTTGTGGACAAATCCGTCAAGATCATCGACCGAACCGCGTTGATTCTCGACATCTTCGCCTTGCACGCTACCTCTAAAGAAGGCAGTCTGCAGGTGAAACTCGCGCAGAACCAGTACCTGCTCCCCCGTCTTCGCGGCATGTGGGCACATCTGGCATCTGGGCATATGGGCGGCGGCGTCGGTTCCCGCTTCGGCGAAGGAGAGAGCCAGCTTGAAGTCGACCGCCGCATCGTGAGAAACCGCATAGCGTCCATCAAGCGCGAGCTTTCCCACCTTGCCGAAGTGCGTGCGACGCAACGAGAGAGCCGCTATGCAAGCGGCATGTACAAAGTATCGCTCGCAGGCTACACCAACGCCGGCAAATCGAGCCTTCTAAACCTCCTTACGGACGCGGATGTTTTAAGCTACGACAAGCTATTCGCTACTTTGGACTCCACAACAAGGAAATTCGAGCTGCCGCAAGGCAGGGAGATCACCATCACCGACACGGTTGGTTTCATACAAAAGCTTCCTACTACGCTCGTGGAAGCGTTCAAATCAACGCTTGATGAGATTACAGGCAGCGATTTGATCTTGCAGGTCACCGACTGCTCATCGCCGCAGTTCATGTTGCAGATGGATGCCGTCGATGAAGTTTTGAGACAAATCGGCGCGCAGGGCATCAAGCGCATCGTCGTTTTCAACAAATGCGATCTGCTCGATGAAGACGAACTGGAACAGATGCGGGCCCTTTTCCCCGAAGCGCTCTTCGTCTCGGCGCAGACCGGCGAAGGCATCGAAATGCTGATAGAGGCCATCGCGCACGCCGCCGCAGAAAGCGATACGGCGCTTAGCGTACTCATCCCCTATAACAAAGGCGATCTGGTCTCCGTGGCCCATGAACGCTGCCGCGTGCTTAGCGAAGAATACACGGAAGCCGGTACAAAGCTTTCGATCGTTGTCCCGAAAGCTTATGCAGCGCAGTTCGAACCGTTCAGCACACAATAAGTTTTTTCAGATTGCTACAGTCCCGAGGCGTGCAGCCAGCATGCCCAAACGGCAACGGATTCACGTATGTAGTAATTGATGGTCAAGGGTAAGACACCGCATTCGCAGGAAACGGTTTTCACACTCGCGCCCATATCCTCCGCTATCAACGTGGCGCGATACAGATGATATGCGCTCGAAACTACCGCCACGTCCTTCGATGGATCGCCGCCCATCGAACGTATGAGGGCGAAGCTGTTCGAGAGGTTCTCCTTCGTCGAGAAGGAATTCTCCTCCATGACGATGCGGTCGCTTTCGATACCGTGATCGATGAGCCACGTCCGCATGCAAGCCGCCTCCGAAATCCGCTCGTCATCGTTCTGGCCACCCGACACGACCGCTATGCTGTTGGGATTACGCTCCAAATAATCAAGAGCGCCTTGGGTCCGATAGAGCAGCGCATTCGACGGATATGTGCCATTCACTTTCGCACCGAGCACGATCGCATATCGTTGCGTATAGTCCGAATTGCCCGACGAGGAAGCTATGATGGGTACTTCTGCAACCAACAGTAGTGCGATGACGATGACGACCAGGATGCCCACGATCTTACCGATGATCGCCGTCGCGAACCCGAGGATCGCAACCACGATCGCTGCGACCAGGCAAACGATCGCCAGGGTTGAATACCCCTGCAAAAGGAAGTAGAACACGAACGCCGCAGCCAACAGGGCGACGACGAGGATTCCCGTGATTATCGCATGACCTTGCAGCATCGAAACACTCCAGTTATTCACATACGCAAACAGCGAATCGGCAAGACTCTACCTGCACGCCTCCAAGATGACATCAAGTGCTTTATCGAGCA
Source organism: Eggerthellaceae bacterium (assembly GCA_015062605.1). Taxonomy (GTDB): domain Bacteria; phylum Actinomycetota; class Coriobacteriia; order Coriobacteriales; family Eggerthellaceae; genus SIG42. The sequence continues at coordinate 23,308 of SUUI01000018.1, forward strand.
CCTCATCAGGGATGTTAAGCGGCGGAAGCAAGCGTACCTTATCCTTCGCGGTCAAGCAGAGCACACCGCCATCGATACACGCCTTCACCACATCAGACGCAGGCTTGACCGTCGAGACGCCGATCATGAGGCCCGCACCCGAAACGCCCTCTATTCCTTCAGCACCCTCTAGGCGCTCGCGGATATGCGCGCTCTTGGCGCGCACGTCGGCGAGGAACTCATCGGTCAGACGCTCGAGCACACTTAAGGCACCGGCGCAGCAAACGGGATTACCGCCGAACGTCGAGCCATGATCGCCTGGCTGGATAACGTCTTCCACCTTCGGCCACATCAGGCAAGCACCGATCGGCAGACCCGCGCCTAAACCCTTCGCGGTCGTAATGACGTCCGGCACGATGCCGTAGCCCATATATGAATACAAATCCCCCGTGCGGCCGTTACCGGTTTGCACCTCATCGATGATGAGTATCATGTCCCGTTCGCGCGTAAACTGCGATGCGCAGGCAACGAATTCCTCGGTTAGGACGTTCACGCCGCCCTCTCCCTGAATGCACTC
>SUUI01000007.1 GCA_015062605.1 Eggerthellaceae bacterium
GGAGCCCGCAAATAGAACCATGTGCTGTACGTTTACTTGTCGGCGGGACCAGAATGCTTAAGCGCTGCCTGGGCGGCCGCGAGACGGGCCAACGGGACGCGATACGGAGAGCAGCTGACATAGTCGATGCCGATCTCACTAAACATCTTAACGGAATCGGGATCGCCGCCATGCTCACCACAGACGCCGCATACGATATCCGGATTACCCTCGTGACCGAGCTCAACACCCATCTTAACGAGCTTCGCAACACCGGGATCGATGGTCGCGAACGGGTTGTACGGCAGAAGCTTCTTCTCAAGGTACTGCGGAATGAACTCAGCTTCGACGTCGTCGCGGCTGAAGCCGAACGTAGTCTGCGTAAGGTCGTTGGTACCGAAACTGAAGAAATCGGCTTGCGTAGCGATCTCGTCAGCAGTGACGGCAGCGCGCGGAAGCTCGATCATCGTGCCAATCGGGATATTCAAACCGATAGCATATTCCTCGGAAACCTCGGCGATAACGCTCTCAGCGGTTTCGCGGAGCAAAGCAAGCTCGTTGACAGTGGATACAAGCGGAATCATGATCTCGGGTTTTGGATCGAAACCTTCCTTGAGAAGCTTGGCGCATGCCGTAGAGATGGCGCGAACCTGCATCTCGGGCAATACCGGGTACACGATGCCGAGACGGCAACCGCGAAGACCCAGCATCGGATTCTGCTCGGCGAAGCTGTCGCACTTCTCCATGAATTCACGATGGGCTTCGATCACTTCGGGATCGGCACCCTGCTCTTCCATGCGGGCGATCTTAACTTCGATGGAGCGGCCGTTCTCGAGGAACTCATGCAGCGGCGGATCAAGCAGACGCACGATAACAGGCAGGCCATCCATTGCCTTGAACATACCATAGAAATCACCGGTCTGGGCCTCGAAGAGGTCATCAGTCGCCTTCTTGCGAATGTCCTCATCTTCGTTGAGGATGAACGACTGAATAATTTGCTTGCGGTCGCCCAAGAACATGTGCTCGGTGCGGCACAAACCGATGCCGCCTGCACCGAAGTCGCGGGAAAGCTGAGCGTCTTCGGGGTTGTCGGCATTCGCACGGACACCCATGGTGCGGAACTCATCTGCCCACTCGAGAATCGTATCGAGATCGCCGGTAAGCTCTGGCTGAACGAGCTCGACTGCACCCAAGACGACAATACCGGTGGTACCGTCGATGGAGATCATATCGCCTTCCTTGATGACGATATCAGTACCGGTAACGGCAGCCTGCTTCTTCTCGGCATCGATCTTGAGAGCTTCGACGCCGCAGACGCACGGAGCGCCCATGCCACGGGCGATAACAGCCGCATGGCTGGTCTTGCCGCCATGGGAGGTCAGGATGCCCTCGGCAGCGATCATGCCTGCGAGGTCGTCAGGCGTGGTTTCCCAACGTACCAATACGACCTTACGTCCAGCCTCGGAAGCAGCAACAGCATCGGCGGCGGAGAAGACCGCCTCGCCGACTGCAGCACCCGGGCTTGCATTCAAGCCACGGGCCAGAACATCATAATCGGCATTCTTATCGAACTGTGGATGAAGCAACTGATCGAGCGCTTCGGGATCGACGCGGGTCACAGCCTCTTCCTTGGAGATCAGGCCTTCCCTCTCCATGTCGATGGCGATCTTCAAAGCAGCGGCAGCGGTACGTTTGCCGACACGCGTCTGAAGCATGTAGAGCTTGCCCTGCTCGATGGTGAACTCGATGTCCATCATGTCACGGAAATGGTTCTCGAGAAGAACGAAAATATCCTCGAGCTCTTGACCTGCAGCTTCAAGACCCGGAGTGCTCTTGAGCTCTGCGATCGGGCTGGTGTTACGGATACCGGCTACAACATCCTCGCCCTGTGCATTGACCAGATAGTCGCCATAGTATTCCTTCGTGCCATCGGCAGCGTTACGCGTGAACGCAACACCCGTAGCGGACGTGTCGCCCTTGTTGCCGAAAACCATGCACTGCACGTTGACAGCGGTGCCAAGATCATCGGCGATCTTGTTCTGCTTGCGATACAACGTGGCACGCGGGTTGTTCCAGCTGCCGAACACGGCTTCGATAGCGAGCTTCAGCTGATCCATCGGATCTTGCGGGAATTGCACCGCCCCGTCGACAACGAGTTGCGGATACTCTTCAGCGCTCACGTTCTCGGAGAAGATAGCCTTGAACGATCCGACGAGCTCTTCGAGGTCTGATGCGGACAAATCCGTATCGGAAGCGGCGCCGCGCGCTTCCTTGAGGGTGGTGATGGCATGCTCGAACTTGTCACCATCGACACCCATGACGACGTTGGAGAACATCTGAATGAAACGGCGATAGGAGTCCCACGCGAAGCGCGGATTCTCGGTCTGCTTGATGAGGCCTTTGATCGATTCGTCGTTCAAACCGAGGTTCAAGACCGTGTCCATCATGCCGGGCATCGACATCGGTGCACCAGAGCGAACGGAAACGAGCAGTGGGTCTTCCGAGTCGCCGATCTTCTTACCCATACGGGCTTCGAGATCCTCGCGATATGCTTTGATTTCGTCCAAAGCGCCTTCCGGCCAAGTATTGTCGGCATTCGCGTACTCCATGCACGTTTGACAGGTGATCGTGAAGCCTCCGGGAACCGGAAGACCGATGTTGGCCATCTCAGCCAAGTTGGCGCCCTTCCCTCCCAGGATCATCTTCATATCGGTATTGCCCTCGGTTACATTGTTGCCCTGTGCATCCCTGCCGAATGCATAGACACGCTTGACTTGATCAGCCACCTTACTCTCCTTTACGCTATGGTTTCCATTCCAGTCAAACTAATAAACAACCCAATCTTACACCATACGAACTATGCCGTTTTCGCCATCTTGCCAAAGTCGGCAACATGCGCGAAGACGGCAACGAATCTATTCAGCAACTTCATGCGATTTGCACGAATGGACAAATCCTCATCCATGACCATCAAGCTATCGAAGAAGGTATCTATCGGCTTGCGAAGCGCAGCTAACTCGTCGAGCGCGCTTGCGTACGCATCCGAAGCTAAATCGTCAGAAATCGCCTTCTCCGCTTTTGCGATAGCATTCAGAAGATCTATCTCAACGTCGCAGAGCAGGCTTTCATTCACGTCGGTACCGCACGCCGCATCGCGAAGGTTGTTCGCGCGTGCATATGCGGTCGCAAGATCCTCGAAGGTGTCCGGATTCTCCGTACGCGCCTGCTCGAGTGCACGAGCACGTGCGATGATGGTTGCAGGCTCTTCGATACCGGTTGCAAGCACGGCATCGACCGTATCGGGCGAGCAACCGCCATCACGCAACATGACCTTCGTGCGCGTGATAAAGAAGTCGATGACCTGCGCATACGTAGCATCGCGATCGAATTCGAGGCCGCCTTCCTCATAAATGGCGAGAGCATCGTCGACAGCCTGCGAAAGCGAAATGCCCAAGCCAGCTTCGAGCATCGCGATGATGCCGATAGCTGCGCGACGAAGCGCGAAGGGGTCAGACGAACCGGTCGGGGCCTGACCGACTGCGAACAGGCCGCAGATCGTATCGATCTTATCCGCGGTTGCGACAATGCGCCCAACCGAAGAGGCGGGCAGCTCATCGCCTGCGAAACGCGGACGATAATGGTCGGCGATGGCTTGGGCCACCTGAGCGGTCTCCCCGCTTGCGGCGGCATAATACGAGCCCATGATGCCTTGCACCGATGTGAACTCCACAACCGCGCTTGTAACAAGGTCGGCCTTTGCGAGCAGTGCAGCGCGTTTCGCATCCTGAGTATTCGCTTCGTCGAAGCCGGCCATATCTGCAAGCTTGCCAGCCAGTGCGACCATGCGATTCGCCTTTGCCCGCATAGTGCCGAGCGCTTCCTGGAACACGACTTCATCGAGGCGATCCACATAGGCCTCGAGCGGTTGCTTTCGGTCCTCATCATAGAAGAACTTCGCGTCATAGAGACGGGCGGCGACGACACGTTGATTGCCGTCGATGATGTTTTCAGCGAACGCCGGGTCGCCATTCGAGGTGATGATGAACTTGTTCGCAAGACTGCCGTCTGCGTTGAATAGTGGGAAATAACGCTGATGGACGAGCATGGCGTCTACGGTGATTTCTTTCGGGACCTCCAAGAACAGCTCGTCGAAGGTGCCGACCATGGCGGTCGGATACTCGCACAGGTTCACAACCTCGGCCATCGTTTTCGCCGGTAGCTCGGCAACAAGACCTGTCTTCTCCTCTATGGCGGCAACCTGCTCGCGGATATCGCGCTCGCGACATTCCTCGTTTGGGGTTACAAATGCTCCCTTGATGGTCTTAAGCAGTTCCTTTGCCTCAGGCACTTCGAAGGGACCAGGGGCCAAGAAGCGATGACCGTAGGTGAGGTTGCTTGACGTAAGGCCGGCATACTGAATCGGAATAACATCGCCATCGAGCATGGCAAATAGCCAACGTACCGGACGGCTGAACTGTTCGTTCGTGTTGCCCCAACGTTGCGATTTAGGCCACTGGATGCCGTTGATGACACCCAAAAGGATGTCTGGCAACAGATCGATCGTCGGTACTGCCGGCGTATCAACACATGCGAACACGTATTCCGCACCATTATCTTCGCGGCGGATGAGGTCCTCGACAGCTACGCCCTTGCCACGTGCGAAGCCTGCAGCAGCCTTCGTCGGATTACCATCTGCGTCGAACGCAATGCGGCACGCGGGACCGCGGAATTCTTCGTGCTTTGCACTCGTCTCGTCAGCGACATCTTTCGCAAGCATGATGATGCGCCTTGGTGTCGTGCGAACGATCACGCTATCGTACTCGATGTTGTTTTTCGCAAACGAAGTTTCAGCAAGCTTCTGGACCTGATCGATAGCATCGTGCAGATCGAATGCCGGGATCTCCTCGGTACCGATTTCGAAAGCAAGCGTCTTCTTAGTCATTTGAGGCCTCCTCCCCTTCGCAGGAAGCAAGCTCTTTGTTGACCACATGCTCCAGATAGCTTGCACAGCAAGCCTTAGCGATCGTGCGTACGCGCAGGATGTACCCCATGCGCTCCGTGGCAGAAATGACACCACGCGCATCTAAGAGATTGAAAGCATGCGAGCACTTCAGGACGTAATCATACGCAGGCAGCGGAAGACCCGCCTCGAGCACGCGGTTGCACTCAGCCTCGTAGCGGTCGAACTCACCGAAAAGGAAATCGGTGTCCGCGACTTCGAAGTTGTAAGCTGAGAACTCGCGCTCGTTCTCCAAGAACACATCGCCATACGTGAAGGTTAGACCGTCATCGGAACGGCTCCAAACGATGTCGTACACGGAATCGACGCCTTGGATGTACATGGTAAGACGCTCGAGACCATAGGTGATTTCGGCAGGAACAGGACGGCATTCGAAACCTCCAACCTGCTGGAAGTACGTGAATTGCGTCACTTCCATTCCATCGATCCATACTTCCCAGCCAAGGCCCCATGCGCCGAGCGTGGGGCTTTCCCAGTCATCCTCGACGAAACGCACATCGTGCTCTTCGACCTTGATGCCGATAGCGCGCAGACTATCAAGATAGAGTTCCTGCACATCATCGGGCGAAGGCTTCAGGATGACCTGGAACTGATAGTAGTGTTGCAGGCGGTTGGGGTTCTCGCCATAACGTCCATCAGTCGGACGGCGGGACGGCTGCACGTAGGCCGTGCGCCATGCCCCGGGCCCAAGCGAACGGAGCGTCGTAGCGGTATGGAACGTGCCCGCTCCGACTTCATTGTCATACGGTTGCAAAACGACGCAGCCGAGGTCGGCCCAGTACTGCTCCAACCTCAAGATCACATCTTGGAATGTTGGAGGCAGTGCCGTTTTGTTCTCAATCAACTCTTGGTTCGGCATCTCGTACTCTATTTCCTTTCCCTCTTATCGTGTATACGGAAAACCAGGCTCTCCGCATGCATTCCCTATTTCAATACGCCGGCGTTTTCTATCGGCCAATACACGAAGGCGCCACGCCCAATGACGGAATCGAGGCTGATGGCGCCAAAGTATCGTGAATCCTGTGAGTTGGTACGATTATCACCCATCACCCAAATATATCCTTCGGGAACCGTGTACGGATAGGTCACCGTCCTCGAGTTCAGCGGATATGTGGGACGATCGTTAGTATAGGGCTCATCGAGCGCCACGCCGTCAACAACGACCTTGCCATCGATAAGATCAACCGTTTGACCGCCAACTGCGATGCAGCGTTTAATGAGATGGCGCCCTTCGACATTCATATCATCGAAGACGACGATATCTCCCGGCTGGGGATCGCGCAAATAATAGCTAACCTTCTCAGCAAGCACCATGTCGTCGGTCATGATGGTGGTCTCCATGGAACCGGAGGGTATGCGATACGGTTGGAAGATGAAGACATGAAGAAGCCAGACGACGAATAAGACGCCTGCAATCAATAATAAGAATTCGAGGATGCCGCGAGCGCGGGATCGTTCGGGTGGCACGGCGTGCTGCCCTTGATCCATGCGAGCACCAATCCTTTCATCGAAACAGTTCACGCCAAAAATGCTGGTGCGAACTCAGCGCATAAAACTCCTAGTTTGCATAATAACGCTTGGGATTGTGAGCTTTTATCGGTGCTCCAAGTTTTGCAGAAAAACACAGTCAGCGGCGCTCAAATCCGCGCCTTCTAATAGGTCTGGACGAAGCTGTGCCGTGCGGGCAAGACTCATCTCGCGACGCCATTTGTCGATGGCGGCATGATTGCCCGACAACAACACCTCGGGCACATCGAGCCCACGATAGCTTGCGGGCCGTGTGTATTGAGGGTACTCGAGCAGATTTCCGGAAAAACTCTCCTCGATGGGGCCGAGGGAGTCCCCTAAAACTCCATCGATCTTTCGGACAACCGCATCGATGACGACCATGCTCGCAAGCTCGCCGCTTGTAAGAACGTAATCGCCGATGGAAAGCACGCGATCGGCAAGCGTGTACGCACGCTCATCTATGCCCTCATAGTGACCACAGATAAAGGCAAGATGCTCCTTTTCCGATAGCTCGCTTGCTACCTCATCCGTGAAACGTTCACCCGTAGGAGCGAGGAAGATGACGTAGGGATCAGAATCCGCGAACAGCTCATCGTACGCCTCGAAAATGGGCTCGCATTTCATAATGAGACCGTGTCCTCCGCCATACGGGTCATCATCGGTCGTACGATGCCTGTCATGCGTCCAATCTCGGAGGTCGTGCGTGTGAAACTCGAGCAGGCCCTTCTCTTGCGCAATGCGCATCATCGACGTGTTCATCACGGAATCGAACATCTCTGGAAACGTTGTCAGGGCTTCAATCCGCATACGATAACCTTCTATAGCTCCAACAGACCCTTGGGAATCGCAGTATAGACGATATGCGCATCCTCATCGATGCCTGTTACGAACTCGTCCACATAGGGAATCAAAACATCGCTTTTCCCCATAGCAGGGCAATCGATCACGAGGAGATCCTGCGCAGGATTGGATACGACATCGGTTACGCTACCGAGCTCCCCGAAACCATCGTCGACAATCGTGAAGCCGAGAAGCAGAAGCCCAGCGCTTTCGAGAGCATCGCTTGAAAGCTCATCCGTATCGATTAGGCAATGCGAACCGACCATATTGATCATCTGCTGCATGGTTGTAAACGAATCGAACGTGACCGATGCGGACATGTCGTGTATTCCCTCTATCGAAATGATGCGCGCAGAGCGCGGGCAATCGATACGAGGCGGGACGAAGCGAAGCTCCATCCCCTCTTCAAGGAAAAAAGAAAGGCCCGTTGTGCAACGCACAACGAACCCTCCGATTTGGGTCTTCGTTTTCGTCAGAAGCGCAACGTCAGCCCATGCTTGCATTTAATCAAGCAGCTCGACTTCGGCATGATACCCTTCACGCGAAGCAGAAGCGCGAGCAAGAGTGCGAATCGCCTTGATCAAACGACCCTGACGGCCGATGACTTTGCCAGCATCCTCGGGATTAACACGGAGCTCGACGTAAATCGTGGCATCCGCTTCTTCCTCATATGTCATCTGGAAATCATCCGGATAGTCGAGGAGCGGGCGCACGATGGCTTCTACTAAACCGCCAATTTCGGCAGGCAGATCTTGCATGGCTTTATGCTTCCTTGCGAGCCTGCTCGATCAGACGGGCAACGGTGTCAGTCGGCTGGGCACCATTTTCGAGCCAAGCATCGACCTTCTCCATATCAAGGGAAACGAAAGCAGGGTCGGTGCAGGGATTGTAGCGACCGACTTCTTCGATAAAACGACCATCGCGGCGAGCGCGAGCATCAGCAACGACAACACGATAATACGGACGCTTCTTTGCACCGTGACGTGCAAGGCGGATCTTAACAGCCATGAAGGTGAACTCCTTTTGATATCTCTTACGAGGGAACCCTTTCCCTCTGAAAACAGCAACTATATAGTATAGGTCCACGAAATGCTTTTTTCAAGAAGCCTTTCGCTAATGTACATAAATCGGGCGAACATACCCCTACTGGGAATCGATCATATCCTGGATCTTGCGCAAGTCGGACATGCTCATGCCGCCACCTAGCATTCCTCGCGAACCTCTCCTCTTCTTTTTCTTGCCTTTCTTACCGCGACCGCCGGCCTCGCCGAACGCCGGCATCATCTTCTTCATCATCTTCTTCGTCTCATTGAATTTCTTGATGAGCTGGTTCACATCACTCACCTGAACGCCCGCCCCGCGGGCGATCCTTGCACGGCGGGAACCGTTCAAGATCTCCGGCTTCTGGCGCTCCTCCTTCGTCATGGAATTGATGATGACGACCATGTCATCGATAGCATGCTCATCGACTTCGCCCCTGCTTAAGGCGCGATCGCCGCCAGGCAATGCGGAGATCAGCTTCGAAACGCCACCGATCTTGTTGATCTTCTTCTGCATCTCGAGAAAATCGTCGAGCGTCAACCTCGCGCGCAAAAGGCGTTCGGCTTCCTCTTCATCCTCTTGATCTTGTTTGAGCTTCGCAGCTGTCTCGATAAGGCTCACCATGTCGCCCATACCGAGGATTCGCTTCGCCATGCGATCGGGATGGAATTCCTCAAGTGAATCGGGTTTCTCACCTGAAGAGATGAACTTGATCGGCTTGCCAGTCACTTCGCGGATGGAAAGCGCACCGCCACCTCGTGCGTCGCCATCCATCTTAGACATGATCACGCCATCGAAGTCGACACGCTCTGAAAAAGCCGTCACCACGTTGACGACATCTTGGCCCGTCATCGCATCGACGACCATAAGCACCTGGTCGGGTTTCGTAGCATCCTTGATGGACTGTGCTTCCTCCATCATCTCCTCATCGACATGCAAGCGACCCGCCGTATCGATGATGACCACATCGCGTAAGGTATCGATGGCCTCTTGAATGCTTGCCTTCGCGATTCCCACGGGATCTTTGCCATCGCCGCGGAAGACTTTGACACCGATCTCGGAACCGAGTGTTTCGAGCTGATCCGCAGCAGCAGGACGATAGACGTCGCATGCCGCGAGCAACGGGACATGTCCCTGCTCTTTCAAACGATATGCGAGCTTCGCTGCAGCAGTGGTTTTACCCGAGCCTTGAAGGCCGACGAGCATGATGACGCCGGGGATGCGGCTCCCCAAAACGAGCTTGGAATCGCTTCGGCCAAGAAGCTCTGTGAGTTCGTCGAGCACGACCTTTATGACGTTTTGCGCGGGAGTCAACGATTCTAAGACCTCGACGGTAAGGCAGCGCTCCTTCGTCTTAGCGATGAATGATTTGACCACTTTGAAATTAACATCGGCCTCAAGAAGAGCGATGCGGATCTCCCGCATGGCGAAGTTAATGTCTTCCTCATTCAAGCGGCCTTTGCCGCGCAGGCCAGAAAAAATGCCTTGCAATCGTTCGGAAAGGCTCTCTAACATGAAAAACTCCTTATCGTTTCTTATTGCGCTTGGCTAGTCGGCATTTACATCTGTACGGGAATCGAAATCCCCTATCAATGCGCGCGCGAAATCGTTCGGATCGAAATCCTTCAGATCGTCGATACCCTCACCGACACCGATCTTGATGATCGGCAACATCAACTCGCGAGAAACGGCAAGCGCGATGCCGCCCTTAGCCGTGCCGTCGAGCTTCGTGATGATAAGCGCATCCAGATCGAGTTCCTTATTGAACTCCTTCGCTTGGGTTAAGCCGTTCTGGCCAGTGGTCGCATCGATGACGAGTACTACGTAGACAGGCAGCTTGGAGCGCTTCCTAACCACCTGGACGACCTTTTGCAGTTCGCGCATCAAGTCAGCGGAAGTATGGAGACGGCCAGCCGTATCGATGAGAATGAGCTCGCTTCCAAGCTCCTCAGCCCGTTCAATAGTCGCGTAGCACACGCTTGCAGGGTCGCTTCCGCGTTCACGTGTGACCACTTCGACGCCAGCGCGCTTCGCCCATACATCGAGTTGCTCGATGGCAGCTGCGCGGAACGTATCCGCGCTCCCCAGAATTACGCTTCGACCGTTATCGACGGCTTCCTTGGCTAATTTTCCGACTGTCGTGGTCTTTCCCGTACCGTTGATACCGACAAAGAGCACGCATGCCGGTTCTCCACCGAGGATTTCTTCGCCTCCCGTCGTGAACGACGAGGCGATGGTTTCACTGAGCGAATCAAGCACGGCGTAAGCATCTGGTAAAGCCTTGCGCGTGGCTGTTTCCTGAAGCGAATGGACGATATACGAAGCAGTAAGCGGCCTCATATCGGCGAGGATGAGCGTTTCCTCCAAGTCATCCCAAAAGTCGTCATCAAGTTGTGGCCCGCGATCAAGCAGGACGTTCATCGATTCAACGAACTTCGTGCGCGAGCGGCTCAGGCCCTCGCTGATCTTGTCGAAAAAGCCCACGTTTCCTCCTTATGCGTGCGACCTACTCCGCGTAACGCAGAGCGCGGTCGAGTCGCTGGCTGATAACCTTGCTGATACCATCGGATTGCATGGATACGCCGAACAGAACATCGGCCATCTCCATGGTACGGCGTTGATGGGTGATCATGACGAGCTGCGTGGATTCTCGCAATTCCTCAAGATACGAGATGAGGCGACGGAGGTTCGTATCGTCAAGCGCTGCCTCGACCTCATCCAAGATATAGAACGGCGCGCTTCTGATTCTATATACCGCGAACATGAGCGCAAGCGCTACCAAGGACTTCTCGCCGCCGCTCATAAGCGACATTTTCATGACGCGCTTGCCATAAGGCTGTGCGGTGACTTCAACGCCTGTTGTTTCCATATCGTCCGGATCCGCAAGCGAGAGATGAGCTTGGCCTCCCGGGAACAGGATGGCGAAGATCTCCTGGAAGTTCTCGTTCACCTGAACGAACGTAGTCGCGAAATCGTCCTTCATGCGAGCCTCTATGACGCGATCGATCTTTGAAAGCGAGGAACGAGCCGCATACAGATCTGAAAGCTGAGACGAAAGGTAATCGTAACGCTCTTTGAGCTGTTCGAATTCGGACGCCGCATCGGGATTGATGGTTCCCATCTTAGCGATTCGATTACGCAAACGCGCAGCGGTCAATTCGACTTCTTCACGATTATTAAGCGGCTCAAGCTCGAGCGCTGCCTCGATCGAGGTTGAGCAGTCATGCACGATCGAATTGACAGCACCCTGCACCTTAAGCTCGAGGCGTCCCTTCTCGACGCGTACGTCGGAAAGACGGGCATTCGTCACATCGAATGCATCATGTGCCGCGCGCGATACCGAGCGAGCCTCGGATTGCCGCTCATTCAAAAGCACCGAAGACTCCTGCGCCGCGGAGACCGATTGCTCGAGTGACTCATGACGGGCGCGAGCGTTTCGTATCACATCCGAAAGGCTTGCGATGATCGGTGCAGCATACAAAGATGCAAGATCATAACGCTGCGCGTTGATCAGGCTATCTTCTGACAGGCGTTTGCTCTCGGAGTACTGACCTTCAAGCGACACGCGAGCCTGCGTGATATGACGCAAACGCTCGGCGAGCGTCGCAGCTTCGAGGCGGGCATCCACAAGGGCATCGGCAAGCTCTTGCTCTCGTTCACGCGCGGGGTCGGAAGCGCTGTGGGCACGCTCAAGTTCGAGCGCAACATCGCGCAAACGCTTCTCAAGCTCTTCGGAGGAAAGAGAGAGCTCATCGACACGAGGTTTCGAAGCTAAAAGCGTTTCCTTTGCATATGCTAATGCCTCACGAGCATCGGATAAATCCCTTTCAAGAGCGGCTTGCCTTTCGCGTGCAGCATTCACATCCATGCGTGCAGCACTTAAGTTGCCGAGCACCTGAGCTGCCGTCTTCTCGGCAGCAAGACTCTCATCCTGTTTTGCGGAGAGGTTTTGGTCCTGCCTCTCCTCGAGAGCAGCGGCTTCTTCTTCTGCCGCATAAGCTCTCTCAAGAAGGCCTTTCACTTCATTGAAGCGTCGACCGCGCTCGAGAGCGCCACCCGAATTGCTTTGCTCGGGCGTGCCTAGATAGACTTTACCCGATGGGAATACCACGAATCCGTCGGCTGTTGCGAAGCGAGCAGGCGCTTTCGCGCTCTCATGCATCTTCAATGCCTCATCAGCGCTTCGACAAACGACCACATCACCCAAGAGCGCTTCTGCAGCACGCTTAGCTTTCGCATCGACGTCGATTCGATCAATGAGAAGATATGCCTCATCATAGTCCATGGCATCCTTCGCAGTCTTCGACGTTAACGCGACATCGTCTCGCAACACCAGGGTAACCGAGCCGGCGTCTCCCCTTTCTTTGAGAGCCCTGCCTAGCGCTCTCACACGATCTGCATCGTCGACAAGAAGCGAGGTTATATCGTCCGCGAGCAAACGCTCGATAAGCGGTTCTAATTCCTTCGGCGCATGGATGAGACGAGAAAGCGGAGCAGGAGCACCGAATGTCTCGTTGTCTTGCCCAGAAACCCAGCTATATGCTGCACCCGACGCCGAGGCGAGTGTGCGCTCGAGTTCCTCGATGCCAGCTAGCTCGGCGCTAAGCACTTGCACGCTTTCGCGCGCAGACGCATGATCCGCCCTCGCCTCATCACATGACTTTTTAGCTGCCTCAACGGCTTCTTGGGCGGCAGCAGTTCGGGACAAGCATTGTCCATGCTGCTCGATGAGCTCATCGCGGCGAGAAGTGCACTCTTCGACCTGCTTGGTTATCGCCTCAAGCGACGACTCAAAATCGGCGATGCGTGCTTCTAAAGTCGCTGCCTTCCCCGATCCTGCGGCAAGCGATTCGCGATGCGAAGCGAGCTGTCTATCCACTTGCTCGAGTTTGGATGAGAGCACGGTGCGCTGCGCTTCCACATCGGAAACGCGCCTTTGGAGCTCCTGACACAGCGCCCGCTGCTCCTCATACGCGCGAGCAGCGTCATCTTGCACAATGCTAGCCTGTTCATACGCCTTTTTGATGGAGTCGAGTTCCTCATCGATGCGGGAAAGCTCACTCGCTTGCTGATCGACGCGTGCTTTCAAGGAAAGATGCCGTGCCTTGGATTCATCGGAACGGCTTTTCGCATTGCTTGATGACTGATTAAGGAGCGCGAGGTTCGCCTCAAGGCCTTGCACGTACGATCCTAGATGCTGGGATGTGCGCACAACGGCCATAACATCATTCGAATCCTGGGTAATCTGCTTTTGCAGTTTCTCAGCGTGCTGTTCAGCGGCTTCGATGCGCTCCCGGTTTTTCTCGAGCTCGGCGATCAAGTCGCGCTCGAGCGCATTGCATTCTTCGTATTGCACCTGCAAGATGCGCAGATCATCGACGGCAAGCTTTAAAGTAAGATCGGCGAGTTCCGCGCTTACGCCCTTATAGGCAAGCGCGCGCTTCGCTTTACGTTCCAAAGGCCCGAGCTGGCGCTTCACCTCAGCGACAACGTCATTGACGCGTGCCAGGTGCTGGTCCATTTGCTCAAGCTTACGCTGGCTTTTCGCCTTCCGCTGCTTATGCTTAAGCACGCCGGCGGCTTCTTCGATCAAAGCTCGGCGGTCCTCGGGTTTCGACTGGAGGATGGAATCCAGGTGCCCTTGCGAGATGATGGAATGCGTACCGGTGCCGAGGCCGGAGTCGTGCAATATATCGAGGATATCCATACGACGCGCAAGCGTTCCGTTGATGAGATACTCGCTTTCGCCGTTACGGTACATCCGCCTCGTGATGGAAACCTCATCGTAATCAACAGGAAGCGCTCCGTCAGAGTTGTCGAGCACGAGCGTCACTTCCGCGACATTGACGCTTCTTCGCTTGCTCGAACCAGCGAAGATGACATCTTCCATCACTTGACCGCGAAGATTCTTAGCATTGCGTTCGCCCAAAACCCACAGAACTGCATCTGAAATATTCGATTTACCGGATCCGTTAGGTCCTACAACGGCTGTTATCCCAGGCTCCAATGTGAGAACGCTTCGATCGGCGAACGACTTGAATCCTTTAAGCACTAACGATTTCAGGTACATCAGCGAGCAGGCTCCTCGTCGTCAATATCTTTAGCGAAGCCTTCTGCTTCGGATATCTCATTATTCACATCAGCCGCGATCTCTTCGGGCATCTCGGGAGTCTCGCCATCCGAAACCGTTTCGGCGTCGATGACGTGCTCTGCGTCTTGCGCGCTCATGGCAAGATTTTCGAGATATGCGGATCCTTCCTCGCTCAGGAAATACTCCTCATCTGAAGAATCGTATGCTTCGTCAGGAAGCTCGTAGCTTCCGTCGGGTGCGGGCAATTCTGCGACCTGAGGCGTCTCTTGGTATTCTTGCGTGTCCAAAAGCCATGCGAAGACGCCACCGGAGCCTTCCGCTTTGCGTCGTGCCTTCTCTTCCTTGGCCTTTTGCGCTGCAGCGGCCTTCTCTTCCTTGGCCTTTTGCGCAGCAGCAGCCTTCTCTTCTTTGGCGCGCTGCGCTGCAGCGGCCTTCTCCTCCTTGGCACGCTTTGCGGCAGCGGCCTTCTCCTCCTTGGCACGCTTTGCAGCAGCGCGCTTCTCGGGGTCGGCGTTCGTAATCAAGTCGATGAATTCACCGAGGCGCGCAAGAGTCGATTTAGCTGCTTGGCTCTCCGCCTCCTTCTTTGTGCGGCCTGTGCCCTGAGCCAAACCCTGTGAACCTGCGAATACTTGCGCAACGAACGTACGGTCATGCGGCGGGCCCTGGGTTTCAACAAGCTTGTACGTCGGCGTGATGCCGTCTTCTTGAAGCTTCTCTTGCAAAGCGCTCTTCGGATTCTCGGGCTCCTTGGCCATGTCAGCGTTCATGCGCGGAATCAGCGTGCGCATGACGAACTGACGAGCCGTCAATGTACCCCCATCCAAGAACAATGCTGCTACTACCGCCTCGTATACGTTCTCAAGAGCGGAATGAAGGCCGCGGCGACCCGTGCCCGCTTCCGATGAACCGAATACGATGACGTCGGCGAAACCTAGTTGCGCCGATACGTCGGAAAGGCTCGCGCCCGATACGAGCGCCACCTTGATGCGAGTCAAGCCTCCTTCATCGAGATCATGATATGCATTGAAGGCCTCTGCGGCGACGATTGCGCCTAACACGCTGTCACCCAGAAACTCCAGCCTTTCGTAGGAGTACCTGCGTGGCAGCCCTTCAACTGCAGAAGGATGCGTGATCGCCGAAAGCAGGAAGCTCTTATCACGGAACTCGTATCCGATGATCTCTTGTGCGAGCGCCAACTTTCGCTCCTGCTCTTCGGAAAGCTTCATCAATGTTCACCTCCTTACGTGTCTCCTGACGATGTTTCCTTCATATCCTATGCTTTGGCTTTGCCGTCGGCCTCGGCCTTCATGCGGGCTGCAGAGGCGGCGATGGTGGCAACCACTTCATTGCTCACAAGCGAAGCCGTAGCGAGAATGCCATTCTTTATAGCGGTCTCATTCGATGACCCGTGTCCCACGATGCATGCGCCATTCACGCCCAAAAGCGGAGCACCGCCATGCGTGTCGGCAGAAAGGGAAGCTGCAAGCTTCTTAAGGTCATCCTTGAGAAGGAGCCCGCCGATTTTGCCCTTCGTCGAAGCGAGCATGGCTGATTTGACGGCCTTGAACAAGGTCTTCGCGGTTCCTTCGACCGTCTTGAGGCAGATATTGCCCGTCCAACCGTCCGTGACGAACACGTCGTATTTTGCGGAAAGCACATCACCAGGTTCCGCGTTGCCAACGAATTGAGGAATCGCTTCCTTAAGCGCCGCGAAACATTCCTGTGCAAATGAGGAACCCTTTGCGTCCTCGGAACCGATATTCAGGAGCGCAACACGGGGATCCTCGATATGCATGATCGCCTGCGCGTAGGTGACAGCCATCTGAGCGAACTGCACAAGGTATGCAGGCTTGCAATCGGCGTTCGCACCGACATCGCACAAAAGCACATCACCACTCGGCGAAGGGACGATTGTAGCGAGCATGGGGCGAGAGATGCCCTTGCAGCGACCGATAACCAGCGTTGCTGCAGCAAGGCAGGCCCCCGTGGAGCCGGCTGAGAAGAATCCGTGCGCTTCACCTTCCTTCACCAGACGGCAGCCGACCACGATGGAGGAATCCTTTTTCCTGCGGACCGCATGCGCAGGATGCTCGCCCATGGCGATGACCTCAGATGCCGGATATGCGATGCAGCGCTCATGGGCGCTCGAGAAAGGTTCTACGATGTCAGAGGGACCGCACAGTGCAATCTCGAGATCCTTGTTGGACTCGAGAGCAAGCGCGCAACCATTCAAGACAACATCGGGCGCGAAATCGCCACCCATCGCATCAACCGCAATGACCACTCTTTCGGACATGCAAGACTCCTCGTTGAACCGCTTTCCATTATCCGCATCTGAGCATATGTGACAGAGCACATTCAGCTAGACATAGGTATTTGTATTATAGTCCAAACCACCATGGATTTCGCACCCAGAATCGCAAATCATTGCGCTTTATTGTCTGCCTCGAAAGCACAATTCTAACGATGCGGACAAATGCGCACCTATTCCCTACCACGCGGTCTTAAACCATAAAAAAAG
Source organism: Eggerthellaceae bacterium (assembly GCA_015062605.1). Lineage (GTDB taxonomy): Bacteria > Actinomycetota > Coriobacteriia > Coriobacteriales > Eggerthellaceae > SIG42. The sequence goes on from SUUI01000007.1 coordinate 17,005, forward strand.
ACCCCTCGCAGCTAATGCGAGAGGCCTTCCTTCTTCTTGAGAAAAATGCTTACTCGGTCTCGAGGACTTCGCGATCCTTATAGTAGCCGCAGTTCGGGCACACGCGATGAGGAAGCTTCACCTCGCCGCACTGCGGGCAAATGGAACGAGACGGCGCAGCGATGCGATCGTTTGCGCTACGACGGGCACGAGTAGACATACGACCCTTGCGTTGTTTAGGAACTGCCATGACTATTCTCCTTCTTTAACCGAGCGTATTCGTTCATCTGCTCGGACTCATATCGTTGCTTCGTTAAGACGCGAAACGGTAGTTTATCAAAGAATCGAGCTCACCGCAAGCATTTAAATCGACTTGAACAACCGTACGCCGAATTAATCCTCATCAAATCGATAACCGCTTAAGACAGAAAAGGGATTATCAGCCGCTACAGGCTTACCGGCATCAAGGTTCGCACACGCACATGTCTCTGTATTCAAATTGCAACCGCATATCGGACACAGACCTTTGCAATCATCACTGCACAGAGGCTGCATCGGGACATCCATAAGCAATGCCGCGATGACGATTGGCTCCATGTCGATGATCGAGTCATCGCCAAGATACTCGAATTCATCGGCTTCCATATCACTCGGCGCGCCGGCATCCTTCTCGATGATGAAATAGCCTTCAAGCTCGCCAAAGAGCTCGTAATCGGTATCGACTAAGCAACGGGAGCAGGATGTGCGCGCGCTCCCCTGAGCAAAGCCGGTGACCAGCAGCGCATCGCCGACGTTGCTTATTTCGGCCGACCATGTAACAGGTGAAGAGAAGGCGTACGTATCCGGACCCGCTTGCAACTCGGCAAGATCGAGCTCTCCCTCAAAATGCAAGCTCTCCGCTGGCGCGAAGAGCTCGTTGGGAATCTGAATTCGTGCTTGTGAAGCCATATTATCGAGTTGAGCGCAGGTTCGCATTCAGGCGATCGCGGCAACGACGCACATTGGAAAGCAGCGTATCGAGGGATTGCTCGACATGGCCGAACACCTCGTCGGCATAATCCTCTGCACCAGCACGCGTCTGACGCTCGAGCTCGCGAGCATCGGCGATAAGCGCATCAGCTTGCTGTTGGGAAATGCGGACGATCTCCTGCTCGCTCGCAATCGTCATTGCCTGGCTGCGAGCATCCTCGATCATGCGGTTCGCTTCAGCCTCAGCATCATCGAGCAGGCTTTGACGCTCGCGCACGATTTGACGGGCCTGGGAGAACTCGACCGGGAAGATGTCGCGGATCTCGTCGATGATCTCGAAAGCAGCATCAACGTCGACCTGACGCAGGTTCTTCTTATTAAAGGCCGGCTTGGCCTCCTCGAGCAAAATGGAAAGCTCCTCAAGCAGTCCTAATACTCCAGTTTCGTCCATTGTGTTCCTCCCATTGCGCACTATTTAAAGCGTACTGAAACGTACCGCCTACATAATCCACAAAATAGTAACACGTAATCGACTGAAGAGCAGCAGAATTTGCCACATATCGCCCATTCAACACAAAAAACGCCTGCATATCGAGCAAAAAGACACATTTTGCACGAATAAACTCACATACATGCAAGAGAACGCCTTGCTAACCAGCGGATCTTTCGTCTTTTAACTTAGCTTCTCCCGAAGCGCTACGCGGACGCACTCGGGAACGAAAGCGCTGCAATCGGCGTTGAAGCTTGCAAGCTCGCGGACAATCGATGAAGAGAGATACATGTACTCGGGCGGCGACATGATGAAAATCGTCTCAAGTTCGGAATCAAGCTGGTAATTGAGTGCGGTCATCTGGAATTCGTATTCGAAATCGGTGATAGCACGCAGACCCTTAACGAGAACCGATGCCTCCATCTGCTGCGCAAAATCGACGAGCAATCCCGTAAACGGCTCGACACGGACGTTGGGAAGATGCTTCGTCGCCTCGCGGGCGAGCTCGACACGCTCCTCGAGCGAGAACAGCGGATGCTTTCCCTCGGAACGGGCAACGGCGACGATGACCTCGTCGAATAGCTGGGCTGCGCGGGTGATGACGTCGATATGGCCGTTGGTAATCGGGTCAAATGTCCCCGGAGTGAGAGCTCGCTTCATCATCGTCATCCTTTCCGAATATATCGAAGGCAACTTTGCCTGCTTCCTTATGCTTATAGTGTCTCAGGCGCGGAAAGCACGTCTGAACGTAAGGCATTATATCAATTGAACGTGCGTGTTCATAGGAAACGACGACATCAGATGCGAGTGCTCCAGCCGCATCGAGCTGCAACAGGAAATCCGCGATCTTCTTGGGCTCGAGCGCATACGGAGGATCGAGCATGACCAGGTCGAATGGCATACGCGGAGATATGGGCGGATAGGAAAGAACATCCCGTTTCGCAAGAGACGCGCGGTCTGCACCGACTCCGAACGCCTTAAGGTTGCAGGAAAGCGCCTTCGCCGCCTTGCCGTCTCGCTCGAAGAATTGCACAAAAGAAGCGCCGCGGGACAAGGCCTCGAGACCAAGGGCCCCGGAGCCGGCGAACGCATCGAGGACTATCGCATCCTCGAAACCGCCCCGCGCGCTCGCAAGCGAGCTCATCAACGACTCCCGAACACGATCGGTAGTTGGACGCGTCGTATCGCCTTGAGGTGCGACAAGCGTCCTTCCTCGCCATTGTCCAGCGATGATACGCACCTTTATCCTCCTTGGCGGACGTGGGCGTCCTTGAACATGAGGCGAAGCTCCCGAGCAAGCGGAGCATGTTCTGGCAACGTAAGAAGAGGATCATCTTCGAGCATCGCAGCTGCAGCGTCATGGGCGGCCTCGATCATCGCTCCATCGCGTGTGACTTTCACCAAGCTGAGCATGGTGGCACCATGTTGGCGATTACCGAGGATATCGCCTTCCCTTCTCAGGGACAAATCATATCCTGCTAACTCGAAACCGTCCTCCGTACGCTCCATAGCACTCAAACGCTCGAGCGCGGAAGGAGCCTGGGAAGCTGATATCAGGAACATCTGGCCAGGAAGGCTACCGCGACCAACACGGCCTCTGAGTTGATGGAGCTGGCTTAAACCGAAACGATCAGCATCCTGGACGATCATGACCGTTGCAGCCTCGACATCCATGCCAACCTCGATGACTGTCGTAGAAACGAGGATCTGGACTTCGCCCGCGCGGAACGCATCCATCACCTGCTGCTTTTTCTCTGCGCTCATGCGTCCATGCAAAAGACCGACCTTGTAATCGATGAAAACACCTGACTGAAGATGGGCTGCTTCCTTTTCGGCAGCGATAAGGTCTACTTCACCATAGTCGTTATCCGTTTCGATGCTAATGTCTGAAAACTCGTATGTATCCTCATCGAACGACGACGTCTCCTCAACATCTTTTTTGCCCGAACGGCCCTTGGGTGAAGCGTTTTCCGAAGATGATTGCCCGATCAGCGGGCATACCACGTACACCTGCTCTCCACGGGAAAGAGCCTCGCGCGCTGCATCAAACGCTATCCCCTGATCAGCGCGGCGCAATACCTTCGTAGACCGGTTTGCTTGGTTATGGGGCCGCATCTTGAGATAGGAAAGCGTAAGATCGCCATAGAGAGCCAACGCAAGCGTACGCGGGATGGGCGTCGCCGTCAGATAGAGCGCATCGGGGGCCTCCCCTTTCGAAAGAAGGCATTCGCGTTGATCCACGCCGAAACGTTGCTGCTCGTCGATGATGACCAAGGTGCATGCGCATGCGACAACGGAATCCTCGAGCAGGGCATGCGTGCCGATCAGCACATCGATCGTTCCCGCCGCGAGCTTCGCGAGGATGGCATCGCGCTCGTTTTGGCTCGTTGAGCCACACAGCACCTCCCACATGATGCCCGCCTTATCGAAAAGCGGCCCCATGCTCTGGGCGTGCTGACGAGCGAGCAATTCCGTCGGAGCCATGAACAAAGCCTGCGTCCCCGTATCTGCCGCCGCCGCTATCGCGAATCCCGCAAGCACCGTCTTGCCTGTGCCGACATCACCTAAGACCAAATGGTTCGCCACACGCGGCGACCCCATATGGGAAAGGATGGATGCAAGCGCCTCCTGTTGGTCTAATGTCAACTCGAATGGGAGCGCCTCGGAAAACGCCTGCAGGTGCGGTCCGTCGATCACGTGCGCGCAAGCCGTACCCTTGAGACTGCGCTGCATGCTTTCTCGCATGAGCATGAGCTCAAGGATCAGAAGCTGCTCGAAAGCGAGACGGCGACGTGCGGCGCGCGCTTCATCCATACTGGTCGGGAAATGGATTGCCCGAAGCGCATTCTGACGACTCATCAGACGGAATCGCAAACGCAGATCGACAGGTATTGGATCTATGAGCCCGCTCACCTCTTCGAGAGCGTTCTTTATGAGCCTGCGCATGAGCGTTGCAGATACTTTCTCGCATGCAGGATGAACAGAGATGATCATACCCGATGCGCCATCACTCTCGTCGAGCACCTGGATGACGGGATTCGTCATACGCTTGTATCCAAACGAGAACTCGACGGTGCCCGCAATGGCAACACGCATGCCCTCATGCAAAGATCGCGCAAGCCACGGTTGGCGGAATGCGGTTACGATAAGGATGGATGTTTCATCGACGATATGGATCTCGACGAGCTGAAAGCGGGGTTTGGGGGTCTTGAGCTGCACATGATGGATGATGCCGGCCACCGTGCACGACTGACCTATTGAAGCCGATGCGATGGTCTCAACTGAAGAGAGGTCCACATACCTCCTCGGAAAATGAAAGACAAGGTCACGGACCGTTTTGATACCCAGGGATGCAAGCGCGGTAGCGCGCTGTGCGCTGACTTGGCGCACGCTGCTCACAGGCTCGTCGAGCATGAGCGTTGAACTCAACCTATCGCACGGTGCCTCAGCCATACAGCTCCGTTTTACGCTATAGAACGGCTATTCGAGACCGAACAGCACAGGATACAAGGGCTGATCACCGCGATGAGCATCGATATCGAGATTCTCGTAGGCCTCTTCGATGATCCCTACGAGCTCTTCGAGGTCATCCTCACTCAAGTCTTCTCCAGCAAGCAGGGTCATGGTATCTGCATCGTCCGCATCCATCACGTCGAGCAATTCCATGACGACTTCCTCTAAGCTCGAACCAACCGCTTCGATTGCACCATCAGAAATGCCGATGACGTCGCCTTCGGCAATCGGGTTGTCGTGTGCGTCGTGTGAATCCTTGATGGCCGTGGTAACCTCGGCCGTCCTGATGAATTCCAGGGATTCCGTCATGGTCGCAACATTCGTATCGAGATCGACGTCTTGGCTCGTATTGAACATAGCCGTGAAAGCAGCTGGTAGGCTCTTCGTGGGGACGACGGCGCACGGCATAGTGGCAAGCTCTGCCGCAGACTGCGCAGCCATGATGATGTTGGAGTTGTTCGGAAGGATGATGACCGCATCGGCGTTAACGCTCATGGCGGCATCGAGAAGATCCTTCGTCGACGGATTCATCGTCTGACCGCCGGAAACGACCACATCCACGCCTAAGCTCTTCAGGATGTTCGCATTGCCCTCGCCCGCCGCGACAGCGACGAAGCCGATGGCCTTATGTGCGCCTTGTTGTTCGGCAGCAAGCTTATCGTTGCGCTCCTCGCTCTGCAGCTGCATGTTATGGATGAACACTTCGCTGATCTGGCCACGCTCCAAGAAATACGCGAGGACCTTGTCGGGCGTATTGGAATGGACATGGACCTTGAATTTAGGATTAGAACCGACGCAGAGCTCGCAATCGCCCATGGTAGAAAGGAAATCGAGCGCCTCATCCTTGTCGAGCGTATCCGAATCGACGAGGAACTCATTGCAGTAACGGTACTTCGAACCTGCCCAGTCGTTGATCTGCTCGATCTCGACCTTTGGCGCCTGCGTACGCGCGAAGCTCAGTTCGTCAGCAGCAAGACCCTCCTGACCAGTCAGGCTCGCGACGATGCCCGAAAGAAGGATGGCAAGGCCGAAACCGCCTGCATCGACAACGTTGTTCTCCTTGAGAACCGGCAAAAGATCGGGCGTGCGCTGCACCGAGGCGAAAGCCTCATTCGCGACGTGCTCGAGCGCCTCATCTAAAGACATGCGCTTCTTCTTCGCGTAATGGCATGCTGCAGCTGCATCGTGGAGCACCGTAAGGATCGTTCCTTCGACAGGCTTGCGAACCGCTTGGAACGCAACTTCCTCGGCACGAGACATGGCGGAATCGAAACAATCGAGATCAAAGGTATCGAAGCCCTCGCTTCCCTCGCACAGGCCACGAAGGATCTGGGATGTGATGACGCCGGAATTGCCGCGAGCGCCCATGAGCGCGCCTGAGGTGATGGCCTTGCGGGCATCCTTTGAGGTTGCGCCTATGGGAAGCTTCGCAAGATGCTCTACCACGCTCTCGAGCGTCAAGGACATGTTCGTTCCCGTATCGCCGTCTGGCACAGGGAAAACGTTGAGGCGATTAATCTCTTCCTTACGCTCGGAAAGCAACTTGCTTGCCGCCGCAACCGCGTTGATTACACTGTATTTGTTATATGAGTCAGCCATGAAAAAGCTCTTTCGCTGCTAGAACACTACAAAAGGCACGTTTTCGTGCTTTACAACTTCTATATTCGGCATAACTGCCGTTTCTTCCTTAGCGTACCTTAACGCCCTGGACATGGATATCGATGCCATCGATCTCAACGCGCGTGTACTCACGCAACGCAAAGGTGACCGCATCGGTTAGGTTTTTGGAAACGACGCTTAGAGATGTGCCGTAGCCGATGATGACGTACATATCGATATGGACGCCCTTCTCGGTCGTCGTGATGACGACACCGCGGCGCAAACGCGAAGATGGGAGGATCTTCTGAACCGAGTCGGCGACGTTCGGCGCTGCCATGCCCACCACGCCGTAGCATTCCATAGCGGCGTTGCCTGCAATATCAGCGAGGACATCGTTGGCGATGTGCAAATCGCCAGAAACATGCGTAGCCATATGCATCCTTTCGTACTTAAGTGGTCTCCTTTGGGAAACCAGCGCGAACAAGTATAGCGCATGTACAAAACCGTGTAAGCGAGCCTGTGATGCTCTTTCGCGATATTGCATGAAAAATCCTTGTAAGCGGGATGGAAACTGTGCTATAGTGTTCAGGCTTTTTTGTTCACAAGCGTATTGATCAAGATCGCAATACATAGTTGGAGTTGATAGAAATGTCGAAGGTTTGCGAAGTTTGCGGTAAGGCTCCTGTTGCGGGTCGCAGCATCAGCCATTCTCATCGCGTCTCTAACCGCACGTTCCGCCCGAACGTTCAGAAGGTTACCATCAAGGATGCCAACGGCGTCGTCCGTAAGGCTAACATCTGCACGAAGTGCCTGAAGGCCGGCAAGGTCGTCCGCGCCTAGTTCACACTTCCATAAACAAGCACCAAACGATAGGCTCGCAATTGCGAGCCTTTGTGCGTTTATGGCATGTTTTTAATCTGATGCCTTTTCAGCCTCGGGGTGTATGAACCCCTTTATCGCTCAATCGGAGGATCGATGATGAGCAAACGCTTGCACGATGGGCAAACGCCTAACGGCTTGGAGGCTCTTAAGTCGATGAGGTGCGACTCATCGATCGATGAACGGCACACGGAGCATTTATTGCCCTCGAGCACGCCAAGTGCGACACCAGCGCACTTCTTGGCCGTCTTCTCGTACAGCTTCGTCAATTCGTCAGGCAGCGTCGAAGCATATTGCGCGGCCGAAGCTTGCGCCGAGGCAACCTTTGCCTTCAGCTCCCCTCCTTCTGCTCGGAAGCTCTCAACAGCCGCATCCTCTTCCGCTTGAATCTGCGAGAGTATAGTCTCGATTTGGGCTTCGACGGCTTTGATCTTCTCAAGCCGCGCATCAACCTGCTCGAGCTGAGCATCGAGGGCGGAGCGGCGCTTCTGGAGACCGTTGAGCTCTTTCGTGTGCGCTTCAACGCTTCTGAAATCTCCATGAACCGAATTGATAGTCGCCTGCACAGCAGACTGCTTATCAGCGAGCATGGCATCCTCGTCGGAGATCTTCGCGAATTCCCGCTCGGCCGATTTTCGCATCTCAGCGACGCTTTGCTGCTTCTCAAGAATCGAAGCGCGCTTCTTCCGTGCAGCGAGGATTTGCGAGCGTTGCGGCAATTCATCGAGTTTCTTCTGCGCGGCAAGAGCGACCCGATCAGCCTTCGAAAGTGCAATCAGATTGATGAGATCTTCGCGAGATGCGTACATAGAACTCCCCTAAATACGAATCGATTCCGGATTTGACCAGTTCGTGCTCTGATCGAGCAAGGTAATGCGCTTTTTGTCGACTCCGACATGCTCGATCGTAGCAGCAAGCGTCGCGATGAAAGGAAGCTCGCTGACATCGTGGCCAAGCTCGATGACACAGATACCCGCCTGTGAAAGCTCGAGGGCATGGTGATAGCCGATTTCGCCGCAAATGAGGCAATCGATGCCTGAAGCCGCGCACTCTCCAACGATGCTGTTCACGCTACCATTGCATGTGCCAACCGTATGAAGCTTCTTCGTGAAATCGCCCCAGACCCGCGGCGGGCGCCCGAAGACAGACAGGCAACGTGCACCGAGTTGCCCGAGCGTCATGCCATCTTCGCGCTTCGAGAAAGCACAGAGCGTCCCGTAGCCTTTATTCTCATCATGGTCAAGAGCGTGAATCAACCCCGTAACCTCAAGGCTGAGCATCTTTGGGAGCATGTGGTTGCCCAGCACACTCGAATCAAGCGCAGTATGGAAACTCATGATGGCGATACCGTCTCGAATAGCTTGCCAGACCACAGGACCTGCATCGATTTGCCCCGACTCGGCAGGAGTGAACAAACTCGGAGGCTCGATGAATAATGGATGGTGGGTTACAAGGAGGTTCGCTTGGGCGTTCGCTGCAGCCCTAACGGCAGAAAGCGTCGGGTCTAAGGCAACAGCGACGCCTTCGAGGTGCTCTGAGCGATCGCCGACGACAAGACCAGTACGATCCCATTCCTCGGCATCCTCCGCGGGGAAATTGGCGAGCAGCGCTTGCTCGAGCGCGCCGATCGTGTCGATGATCTCCTTCTTTGGAACAATCGAGGTGTTGCTCCTTTTGGCTAACCCCTTGATTCGGTTTGTGAAGAACCCCATATCAACCTCCTCTACACGAACCGTATCAGCCCATTTGCATGGCCTACGCGGAATGGATGCATGCATTTAGAGCGTCTGCAAACGCATCGAGTTCATCTATTGTTGTATACCTGCCGAACGAAATGCGCAATGCCCCAAGCGCAGCGTTTCGGGAAACGCCCATTGATAAAAGAACATGGCTCGGCTCGAGCGAATGGCTCGCGCATGCCGACCCCCCTGAAACCGCAAAGCCTTTCGCATCAAGCCGCAATATCAAGGTCTCGCTTTCGAAGCCATCGACCAGAAGGTGCACGATACCCGGCATGAACGATTCCCCTTCACGTCCTACCCCAACAGTCGCATTCACGCCTTCGATTTCGTCTATGCGAGCATACAGATGGTCGCGCAGGGCAGTAAGGCGTGCGTTTTCCGCGTCCAGCGAATCGCATGTGGCGCACACTGCGGCGGCGAAACCCACCACACCCGGAACATTCTGTGTACCGCTGCGGCGCGCAGATTCTTGACCCCCACCGAGCATCTGCGCGGAAATGGGAGTACGTGTTCGCACATAAAGAGCGCCAACACCTTTGGGACCGTACACTTTATGTGAAGAGAAACTCGCTGCATCGACATCGAGCTTTGTGACGTTGAACGGTATTTTCCCAAGCGCTTGCGTCGCGTCCGTATGGAACACGGCACCTGCCGCATGCGCATGCGCTGCGAGAGCGGCTATCCTTTGAATGCTGCCGATTTCCGCATTGGCAGTCTGAATGGAGACCAAAACAGTGTCTGATGTCAAAGCGTCCTGGAGCGCTTCCTCGGTGATGAAACCATGACGTGTAGGACGAAGGAACACCACATCGAAACCTTCACGAGAGAGACGCTTGGCAGGATTGAGAACAGCATCATGCTCGATTTCAGTAGAGATGATTCTCGGTGAGGACGGAGCACGCCCCTGCTTCTTTCTCTGCTCGACAGCTGCATGCGCCAATCCGAAAAGCGCAAGGTTATCCGCCTCGGTTGCGCCGGATGTGAAGATGAGCTCATCGGGTTTTCTTGCCCCGATTGCACGTGAGATATCGCGACGCGCCTGTTCAAGTGCATTGAAAGCGTTCCTTCCAGGCGTATGCAAAGAATTAGCGTTCGCAGAAGACTGCATGTTTGCCGGACCAGCCGCAAAATACGGCGCCATGGCATTTGCGGCCTCTTCGCACAAAGGCGCAGTCGCCGCATAGTCGAGGTATGAATACTTCGCTTTCCCTGCAGCCATCGCGCTCGATGCCCCCATCAGGCCTTGAGTTTTTCCAACGCCGACATACGGGCCTGTTCGGCAACGGCAGTGATCTCAGCGATTGCCGAAGCGGGATCTGAGGCCGCGCACACGGCATTGCCTGCTACGAGCACATCAGCCCCTCGGGCGCAAACGAGCGGTGCGGTCTTAACACCGATGCCGCCGTCAACCTCGATAAGCGGAGAGACACCCGCTTTGCGTGCTATAGCTACGACCTCGGCTACCTTGTCCTCGCTTCCTTCGATGTACGATTGCCCCGAGAATCCGGGCTCAACGCTCATGACAAGCACCATGTGCAAGCGTTCGATCACGTTCTCGATAACGGATACGGGAGTTTTCGGCTTGATGGCGACCGAAGGATATGCACCCAAATCAGCAATCAGCGAGATTGCCTTATCAAGCTCGCCGTTATCTGAAAGCGCCTCAGCATGAACAGTCACGATATCAGCCCCAGCATCGATGAACCAAGGAATCTGACGTAAGGGGTTATCGATCATCAGGTGCACGTCAAGCGGCATTCCCGACGTTTTCTTGAGCTGTTTGACCAAGGGAACGCCCATTGTGAGATTCGGAACGAAATGGCCGTCCATGACGTCGACGTGAACATAGCGTGCCCCACCGCATCGAAGCACATCGATATCATGTTGGAGATTCATGAAATCGGCCGATAGAATCGATGGTGCGATCGCAATGGGAGAAAACACGGCTTCCTCTTTTCGAGCTAGATGATAGTCACTTCGTATTGTAGTCTACTTCGCACTCCCCCAGACTCAAAAATGAAGTAAGATGGTCTTTGTTAGCAGAAGCTAAACATCGCGGAGGGAACATGGGACGTACGCTCACCTACTTCTCGTACAACAGCCGTGTTGGGCTCGTGACCATCGCAGCAAGCGACTCCGGAATCACGGCACTTGCGTTTGGCAATACGCCTATCGCTGATGCGAAATGCGCCCCATGCGCGCTTACCAACGAGGCCGCCACCCAAATCCAAGAGTATTTTGCAGGAAAACGCCGCACTTTCGATTTGCCACTCGATGTGCACGGAAGCGCGTTCTCCGAGATGGTATGGAGGGCTATCCGAGACATCCCCTACGGATCAACTATGACCGCTACGCAAATCGCAAAGACGATTGGAAAACCCGAATCGGTGCGCGCCGTCGGAAGCGCGGTATCCTCGGTGCCAACGGAATTGCTCATACCCGTTCATCGCGTCGTCAACGCTCAAGGACGCCCCCGTGGAACCGGCAAGCAAGCTCGACAGCATCAGCATCTCGTTTCGTTTGAGCGTGCAAGAGCCTCAAATGGTTCCGAAAAACAATAGTATTCGATTGTCCGTATAGCTTATTGCTTGGTGATGCGGTCTTTCTTCGAACCCATCCGATTCTCCGTACCGCTTCTAAGCCTTTGGATGTTGCCCCTATGCGCCCAAATAGCCGTCGCAGCAGCCACGAGACAACAAAGCAAGTTCACCCAGCTCGGTGATGAGCCGGCCGGTGTTTGGATAACATACATGAAAAGCGAGACGAACGGGCATAGGACCGCAGCGGAAATCGAGCCAGCCGAAATATAGCGGGTTGTAAGCGCAACGATGCCGAAAACAGCGATTTCAGCCAAACATCCCCAGATACCGAACACCATGAGCAGGCATCCTCCGGCAACAGCGATGCCCTTTCCACCCTTGAAATGAAGCCAAGGATTGAACACATGGCCCCACATGCATGCGAGAAGAGAGATACCCAAAAGCATCGCTTCGATCTCCCATGAAGTTAGGCCCGCTCCACCCGCAACATACGAAGAAACGATTTTCGCAGCTAATCCGGACAAGACGCCTTTTACGAAGTCGAGAACGAAGACGACATAGCCGACCTTGCCGAGTACGCGAACCGCGTTCGTGGCGCCGATGTTGCCTGAACCATGCTCGCGCAAATCGACATGATAGAAGACGCGGGAAATCACAAGTCCCCACGAAATGGAACCCAAAAGATACGCCACGACGAAAACGATTATGCATGCAATAGGAAGCGACATAGCCTGCAATCCTCCCCTTACAACTCGCGAATGCGCCTCGCGCCCGCGTTAATCCTTCTTCTTAAATTTCATCGATATCGGAGTTCCTGTCAAATCGAAGCTCTTGCGAAGGCGGTTTTCGAGGAATCGGCGGTAATTGTCGGTTACGATGTCGGGGCGGTTGACGAAGAATGTGAAATGCGGCGGGCACGTCGATGTCTGTGTCACGTATTTCATGCGCAAAACGCGCTTGCCTTTAGTCACAGTGACACCGCTCTCCCTGACCTCGGTCAACCAAGCATTGAGCTTGCTTGTGGAGATCGTTCCAGAGAAATGCGCGTATGCCTCGTCGACCAGCTTCCAGATACGCTCGACGTTCTTGCCTGTCAGAGCCGAGATCGCCACCACAGGAGCATACCCGACGAACATGAGCCTATCATGTATGCGTTCGCGGATCTCTGCCTTCTTATCCGGACCCTCGATCAAATCCCACTTGTTGAGCACGATCACCATCGCGCATCCGCGTTCTGCTGCGAAGCTGGCGACGCGTTGGTCTTGGTCGGTCAATCCGAGAGTGGAGTCGATGACGAGTATCGCGACATCTGCGCGGTCTATGGCGCGCATGGCGCGGACGAACCCGTAATACTCGACATCTTCGTCAATCTGGCTCTTACGGCGAAGACCAGCCGTATCGACGATGGTATAGCGCGTGCCGTTATGCTCGACGAGCGTATCGATGGCATCGCGTGTCGTTCCAGCCACGTCGCTTACGATGCTGCGATCGTTATCGGTCATCTTGTTCGTAAGCGAGGATTTGCCAGCATTCGGACGACCGATGATGGCGATGTTAATGGAAGGTTCCTCGGGTTCGGGTTCCTGATCGAGCCCCAAACGGCGAAGATGCGCTACGACCTCGTCGAGCAGGTCCCCTGTGCCGTTGCCATGCGTTGCCGAGACGGGCCATGGATCGCCGAGACCAAGCTGATAGAACTCCCACATCTCGTCCTCTCGACCTGGCGTATCCATCTTGTTGACGACGAGCATGACAGGCTTTTCGCTCTTGCGAAGGATGCGGGCGACCTCCTCGTCATCGGCATTGATGCCAGCTTTAGCATCAACGAGGAAAATGATGACGTCGGCCTCTTTGGTTGCCTCGAATGCCTGATTGCGGATGGAGCCCTGGAAGGCGTCATCGTCGCCCATCTCGATTCCGCCCGTATCGATGAGCCTGAAGCTCACGCCATTCCAGTCGGCATCATGGTATGAGCGGTCGCGCGTCACGCCGCGCATTTCATGCACGATGGCCTCATCAGCCTGCGCGATACGGTTCACAAGCGTCGACTTGCCAACATTCGGACGCCCAACAACTGCAATAATCGGTAATGACATATCTACTCCTGTGCGAAAAGACAGCAGGTCAATTCTTTAAGATAATCGGACGCGTTGCAGGATACCACAGCGATGCGGGCGCCTGCAGCGTTTTGCAAATCCTGCACAGCGAACCCATCGAGCGTAAGACCATCATCGTTGAAGACAACATTGGGAATCGCGAACATGCAATGCGGCTTTGAATCGGATGACATTCTGGAAAGCACATCCTGTATCGCATGCACGATATCGCACCCGCACAAAAGCCCCGTCACATCGACGTTTCCCCCGAAATAGTCATTGCGTACAGCCAGCGGATGCAGACGCGCTCTCAGCGGGCTTTCGGCGACTAGCTGTGAGAAGTACGGTTCCATCGCGAACCCGGTCACGTAAAACAGATGCGTATCGGTGGCATCAAGCGCACTGAGGCAGTCTGCATATTCGCCCTTCTCGAAAGCTTCCGTCCAATCATCGACGAAAGTGCGAATAATGCCTACGCCGTCCTCGAACATGGAGAAATCACCGTAGAACGAAGCTTTCGGAAGATGCACAAGGATGTCCTCCTGATAGGCATTTCGGTAGAACTCATCCGCCGCGAAAGCCCATGCATGGCCCCTCTCCTCCAAAGCCCTCATTTGGAAGGGCTCGAGCAATTCCAGTACTGCCAAGGCCGCATCCCTATCGTTGAAACTTGTGGTGAACTTCATCTGATGGGATGTGTATCCTAAGGGAACGATGCACACATCCAAGATGCCCGGTCTATCGTATGCCCACGCAAGAGTCTCTTTAAGCACTTCCCCATCGTTTTCCCCAGGAAGAAGCACGATTTGAACGTGGAATTCGATACCGCACGACAAAAGGCGCTCAAGCGAATCGATGCCATGCTTGGCATGCTTTCCAATCAGACGCGCACGCACGCCATCATCGACCGCATGGAGCGACATCCTTAAGGGGGAAAGGCGCATATCCACGATGCGCTGCTCATCTTCGGGTGTCATATTCGTCAAGGTAACGAAGGTTCCGCTCAAAAAGCTCAATCGATAATCATCATCGCGCACATACAGCGAGTCCCGCATGCCGCGCGGCAATTGGTGCATGAAGCAGAACGTGCACGCGTTTCTACATTGACGCACGCCATCGAACACGACGCCTTCAAAGGAAAGCCCGAAGCCACTTCCCTCACCCCGCTCGAGCGTCACCTCGCCCGTATCGCCATCGAGGTCGATATACCCTACCGAAATGACATCGTCGGCAGTATGCCAACGCCAATCGATGATATCGCGCAAAGGTTCGCCATCGACCGTCGTGATGATGCAACCAGGCGTAAAGCCCGCATCGTCCGCGGGAGATAAGGGCTCCACATCGACGATAAGCGCACCGAAGTCATGCTTCGCCGTACGTGCAGAATCGATTGTGGGATAGATTGCCATGATGGGATGCCTTACGCGAAAGCGGCAACAAGCCGCATCGTGGGACTACACTGGATTCCGTGCTGTTGCAACGCGACCCGAACGGACGACCTCGACGATGCCGTAGGCATCGAGCAGGCCTTGCAGGCGCTCGAGCGTCGCCGCATCGCCCACCGCTTCGATAGTCAGGCGCTTCTTGCCCACATCGACGATGGAAGCATTGAATACAGATGTGATCTGGGTGATCTCGGCAAGCTTATCGGGCTCGGCATTGATCTTGAACAACACGAGCTCATGCTCGATGGGATCCTTCTTCGTAAGGTCGGTCACCGTCAGCACGCTCACGAGCTTGTTAAGCTGCTTGGTGATCTGCTCGTAAGAGATGTTGTCGGCTTCAACGACCGCAACCAGGCACGACCACGCGGGGTCCTGCGTCGGACCGACAGAAAGCGATTCAATGTTGAATCCACGACGCGAGATGAGTCCGGTGATGCGTTGCAGCACGCCCGGCTTGTTCTCAACGCGGGCGGAAAGAACGTGTCTCATCGCTTATGCCTCCCCTTCGCCATCCGCGGTCAAAGCCGTATCGAGCACACCGAGCGCCTCATCAAGGCACGCACCGGGCACCACCATGGGATACACGTTGTGGTCGCGGACCACCATCACATCGAGCAAGGCAGGGCCCTTGCATGCGAGCAAATCGTCAAGTGCCTCATCGAGATCGTCGGGGTCTGCCACGCGTGCGGCTTGCCAGCCGTAAGCCTCGGCAAGCTTCACGAAATCGGGAACCGCATCGAGCTTGGTTGCGATGTAGCGCCCTCCGCAGAACAGCTCCTGCTGTTGGCGCACCATGCCAAGGCTCCGATTATCGAGGATTAGCACTTTGACCTGGGTATTATTGGCAATCGCAGTCGCCATCTCCTGTTCGCACATCTGGAAGGAGCCGTCACCGGCGATGCAGACGATTTGCTTATCGGGACGGCCGAGCGCCGCACCGATAGCCGCAGGGAACCCAAAGCCCATGGTGCCTAGACCACCACTCGTGATGAAGGAACGCGGCACATCGCGCTCGATAAGCTGTGCGGCCCACATCTGGTGTTGGCCAACCTCGGTGGTAACGATGCTTGCGAGCGGGTCAAGCCGCTGCGAGAGCTTCGCGCACACGAGTTCGGGCGACAACCCGCCTTCGAGAGCCGTGGTACCCCGCTCGAAGGGATACCGCGCCTTAAGCTGCCTCAAATGTTCAAGCCATGCACCCGTGTCAAGAGCAATCTCCTCCTTTTCGAGGCGCTCGATGAGTGCTGCAAGCACGATGCGCACATCGCCGACGATGGGTACGTCTACGGGGATGACCTTGCCGATTTCAGCGGGATCGATATCGATATGGATGATGCGGGCATCTTTCGCGAAGCACTCGGGTTTGCCTGTCACGCGGTCGCTGAAACGCGTTCCGCATGCCAAAAGCACATCGGCTTCGCACAAGGCCTGATTCGCGAACTTCGAGCCGTGCATGCCAGCAAAGCCAAAGCACAATGAATCGTCTTCGGGTAAGGCGCCCTTGCCCATCAAAGTGGTCACCACAGGGGCGTTGAGCGCGTGCGCAAGATCATGCAGCTCTGCACGCGCGCCAGATGAGACGATACCGCCTCCAGCCAAGATGACCGGCCGGCTTGCACCCGAAAGCATCGCGACAGCCTGCTTTATCTGCCGCGCATTGCCTTTGTACGTGGGTTTGTACGAAGGAAGATCGATATGCGAAGGATACGAAAACTCCAGCGTCTGCGCCGCCACATCACTCGGGATGTCAATCAGCACGGGACCCGGACGGCCCGTGCGCGCGATATGGAAGGCTGCGCGGAAGGTCTCAGGCAGCAATGCCGCCGATTTCACGAGGAAGCTATGCTTGACCACAGGCATCGACATGCCCATGATGTCGGATTCCTGGAAAGCATCCGTACCGATCATCGTAGTCGGCACCTGTCCCGTCACGATGACGAGCGGCACGCTATCCATGTAAGCCGTTGCGATGCCGGTGACCGTGTTCGATGCACCAGGACCGCTTGTGACCAAAACCACGCCCACCTTGCCGGTTGCACGCGCATAGCCATCGGCCTCATGCACGGCACCCTGCTCATGACGTGCGGTGATGTGCGTAATCGGCGATGCATACAACGCATCGTAGATCGCAAGCACCGATCCACCAGGGTAGCCGAATACCAGCTCGACACCCTCCGCCTCAAGCGATGCGATGACCGCCTGCGCTCCAGTCAGGAGCGGAGCTGGTTCGCGCAGGCGCGATTGTCTGTTATGTGCACGTGATTGCGTCATGGGGTCGTGTTCCTTCGGATGGACGGGCCTGTACAGTCTTATGCGTGCTTCTTCTCGAAATCCTCCATGAATTCGACGAGCTTCTCAACACCCGCGCGAGGCATGGCATTGTAGATGCTTGCACGCATGCCGCCTACGCTGCGATGGCCCTTGAGGTTCTCCATGCCGGCTGCCTTCGCTGCCGCGATGAACTCGGCATCGAGCTCGGCCGAACCTGTGACAAACGGGATGTTCATGATGGAGCGGTCCTTCGGGTCGACCGTGGACTTGAACAGCTTGCTGGAATCGAGGAAATCGTACAGAAGGTTCGCCTTCGAGACGTTGCGCTCCCGCATCGCTTCCAGACCACCCTGGGCCTTCAGCCACTTGAAGACCTTGCCGCAGATGTAAATCGTGTAGCACGGCGGCGTGTTGTACATGCTGTTGTTCTTGGTGTAGGTGTCATAACGCAGCATGATCGGCGTCGGGAACAAAAGATCCTCGCGCACCAGATCCTTGCGGATGATGACGATGGCCATACCTGCAGGGCCAACGTTCTTCTGCACACCGCCATAGATGACGCCGTACTTCTCCACGTCAACGGGCTCGGAGAGGAAGCACGAGGAAACATCGGCAACGAGCGGCTTTCCATTCGTATCGGGAAGCTCATGATAGAGCGTTCCGTAGATGGTCTCGTTCTGGCAGATGTACACATAATCGGCATCATCAGATACCTTGATGGAATGGACATCGGGCACATAGCTGAAGGTCTTATCCTCGCTTGACGCAAGCAGGTTCGCCTTACCGAAAAGCTGCGCCTCCTTATAGGCCTTCTTAGACCACGAGCCGCTCACGATGTAGTCGGCAACCTTGTTCTGCATAAGGTTCATCGGGATCATAGCGAACTGCGTCGTCGCACCACCCTGGATGAACAGTACGTGGTAGTTCTCGGGGATGCCCATGAGATCGCGGATATCCGCTTGGGCCTCATTGATAATCGTATCGAACGCCGCCGAGCGATGGCTCATCTCCATAACGGACATACCGCATCCGCGGTAATCGAGCATTTCCTCGGCAGCCTCAGCGAGGACTTCCTCGGGAAGGACCGCGGGACCAGCGGAAAAGTTGTAGATACGGGTCATGTGAACTCCTAACATCTTCGATTTATCGCCGCACCTTCATTGTGCAAGCATATTTGTCCAAAGCTTAATGATAGCGCTTTTCACGCATTACAGATAGTTTTTCGGGACATCAGGTTGCCTGGAAACGGCAAGGATACGAGACAAAACGCCTTATTTTGCGCAACGGGCTACCAAAATACGCGGCCTTTCAGTAAGGTCGTATGCGATGCGCACATCGGAGAAGCCCTTCTCATAGGCAAGCTGTGAAGCCTCATCGAGGCTTTCTTCGAATAGTTCGACGGCAAGCACGCCTTGAGGCTTCAAATATGCCCATGCCTGATCGAGGAGGGTGCGGAAAGCATCAAGGCCATCGGCTCCCCCATCAAGCGCAAGGTGCGGTTCGAAGCCTGCAACCTCATGCGGTATCGTGTCGATAAGGGATGTCGGAATATACGGCGGATTGCTTATGATTGCATCCATCTCTCCGATAAGCGCCTCGTCAAGCCCAGAAAGCATATCGCTTTCGATCACGGTAACGCGATTATCAACACCGCACCTAATCGCATTCTTCTCGCATAGTGCGAGCGCCTCAGGCGCGATGTCTAGCGCATAGAGATGGGTATCTGATCGCTCTGAAGCAATTGAACAAGCGATGCATCCGCTGCCCGTACCGACATCGACGATACGAAGAACCGCTCCCTCTTCTTCGTCTGGTAGGTTCGTCATGAGCTCGCTCACAAGCACCTCGGTCTCGGGACGCGGGATCAAGACTCCTCGAGCTACCTCGATTGAGAGGAAGCGGAAGCCAACCTCTCCGATGATGTATTGTAAGGGCTCCCCTCCTGCGCGCCTCTTCACATAGTCGCGCAAGCGGTCACGCTCCTCCAAGCTGAGAGGCCGATCGAGGTTGGTATACAGCTCGATGCGGGATAAGCCGCAGGCATGTGCGATGAGCTTCTGAGTCGAAACGCGTGGATTCTCATCGCCCTTCCGCTCTAAATACCCCATCGTCCAATCAAGGGCTGCCTTGATCGTCCATATGTCATTCGATTGCGCCATAAGCGAATGCGAGACCCCACCTGCGCTCTTAAATGGCCGCTTCGAGCTTCTGGGCACGATCGGCAGCCTGAAGCGCGGTGATGAGCTCAGAAAGGCCAGCACCGCCTGCACCGAGCAATACGCCGTTATACGTGCCGTTATAGCCGATGCGGTGGTCAGTCACACGATCTTGCGGTGCATTGTAGGTGCGGATCTTCTCCGCACGATCACCCGAACCGATTTGCGCCAATCTCTCGGCACCTTCGGCGGCCTGCTGCTCGGCGAGCATCTTCTCGTACAGGCGTGCGCGAAGCACGGCCATGGCAGCGATCTTGTTCTGAAGCTGGGATTTCTGATCTTGGGATTGAACTACCAAACCTGTTGGAAGATGCGTGATGCGCACGGCACTATCGGTCGTGTTAACGCACTGACCACCCGGACCACCTGCGCGATACACATCGATACGCAAATCACCGTCATTGATCTCAACCTCAACCTCATCGGCTTCCGGAAGCACGGCTACCGTGGCAGTAGAGGTATGGATGCGCCCTTGGCTCTCGGTCTTAGGAACACGCTGCACGCGATGTACGCCGCTCTCGAATTTCATGACGGAATACACATGATCGCCCTTGACCTTGAATTGGATCTCCTTGTATCCGCCAGCCTCTGAGGGCGACACATCGAGCGTCTCGGTTTTCCATTTGCGCTCGGAGGCGAATCGCTCGTACATCTTATAAAGGTCTCCCGCGAAGATGGCAGCCTCATCGCCACCAGCGGCAGCGCGGATCTCTACGATGATGTCCTTATCATCAGCGGGATCCGAGGGGATCAGCATGTACTTGATGTCCTCCTCAAGGCCAGGAAGTCGCGACTCGATATCAGCTATCTCCTCTTGCGCGAATTCCTTCATCTCAGCATCCGAGAGCATCTCCTTCGCCTCGGCCAGATCGTCAACAGCAGACACGAATTCGCGTGCTTTGGCAACGAGCGGACCTTGATCGGCATACTCCTTTGCTAAACGGTTGTACTCGCGCTGGTTGGACAAAACGTCTGGATCGCCCATCTTCGCTTGGAGCTCTTCATATGATTCGATGATTTTTTGCAACTTCGCATACATATCGGGTTCTTGCATCGTTTGATATGCCTTTCAGAATCGTGGCCTTACCGAAGCATTGCCCGCAGCGCTCTATCGCGCAGCGGGCAACGTGATATCAGGTTATTATGCAGCTAAAGACCGAGGAAACGCTCTACGTAGGACTTCGGAATGGCACCCGTTGTCGAATTGGTCTCCTTGCCATCCTCGAACAATATCATCGTCGGAACGGCATACACGCTGTAACGACCTGCCAAATCGCGGCATTCGTCGATATTGCACGAATAGATCTTTACCTCATCCTTGTGCTCTTGGGCGACTTCCTCGAGAACCGGAGCAAGCGCATGGCACGGACCGCACCAGATTGCGGAGAAATCGACAAGAACCTTGCCCTTCGCGTTCAGGACCTTCTCCTCGAAATCCGCCGAGGTGACTTTTCCAACAACGCTTTGCGGAGCGATTTTCGGCTCAGGAGCCGAAGAGGCCAAGATCTCGGGGTCGTTGGCGTTGTTCATGATTCTTCCCATGGTTATGTCCCTTCCGTATGTCTTCGATCGTTTCTTACAGGGCAGCTTCCGCTAGGATGTCGACCAGCTTCTCTACCGGCCACGAACCCTGGTCGCCTTCATGACGGCTTCGGACGCTGATAGTGCCATTCTCGATTTCTTTGTCGCCGAGGACGACCATGTACGGGATGCGCTGGGATTGGGCCTTGGCGATTTTAACGCGCATCGGCTCATTTTGGGCATACACGTCTACGCGTCCGCCTGCCGCGCGCAAGGTTGCCGCGAGCTCCTCGGCGGCATCGTTGTGGCGGTCAGCAAGCGGGAGCACGGCAACTTGGACGGGTGCGAGCCATAAGGGCAATGCACCTGCGTAATGCTCGATTAAGATGCCCAGGAAGCGCTCAATGGAGCCGAAAATCGCACGATGAAGCATCCACGGACGCTCCTCGGTGTTGTCTTCAGTACGATAGGTCAAGCCGAAGCGCTCAGGCAGGTTGAAGTCAACCTGCACGGTCGAGCACTGCCACGTGCGCCCAATCGCATCCTTGACCTTGATGTCGATCTTCGGACCGTAGAACGCACCGTCACCCTCGTTGATATCGTATGCAAGGCCATGGCGAGCACATGCATCCTTGAGCACGTTCGTCGCATGCTCCCACATATCATCCGTACCGATGCTCTTCTCAGGACGGGTCGAGATCTCTGCGGAGTACTCGAAACCGAAGGTCGACATGATATGGTCGACCAAATCGAGGATGGCAAGCACCTCGTCGACCAGCTGCTCACGTGTGCAGAACACGTGGGCATCATCTTGCGTGAAGCCGCGAGCGCGCAAAAGGCCATGCACGACGCCGCTCATCTCGTGGCGATATACCGTGCCGAACTCAAAGTAGCGCAACGGCAGGTCTCTATACGAATGCAGATCGTTCTTGTACAGCATTACATGACCGGGGCAGTTCATCGGCTTGACGCCGTACTCGGAATAACGCGGATTGTCGGCGTCGCCCTCGTTGATGTTGAAGAAGTACATGTTGTCGTGATAGTAACCATAGTGGCCCGACGTCTTCCATACCTCGGCATTGTAGATATGGGGCGTGATGACCTCTTCATAACCGCGGGCGTACAGATCGCGGCGCAGCCATTCCTGCAAGGTGCGGATGATGCGCGCACCCTTGGGAAGATAGAGGGGCAAACCGACGCCAGCCATGGGATCCATGGTGTAAATGCCCAGCTCACGACCGAGTTTACGATGGTCGCGCTTCTCGGCTTCCTCAAGATTGTGCAGGTATTCATCCAAGTCCTTCTTCTTGAAGAACGCGGTACCGTATACACGGGTGAGCTGCTCACGCGAAGCATCGCCTTTCCAGTAGGCGCCTGCAACCTTCATGAGCTTGAACGCGCCGATAAGACCAGCACTCGGGATATGCGGGCCATTGCAAAGGTCGATGAAGTCTCCGTGGCGGCGAACGATGATCTCTGCATCGGAGTCGAGCTCGTGCAGATGCTCGACCTTCAGACGCTGATTGATGAACAGACCAGCAGCTTCCTCCCGGGAAACAACCTCGCGCACGAAAGGCTCATCTTTGGCGATGATCTCAGCCATCTTTGCCTCGATGGCCGGGAAATCCTCAGTGGAGAGCGGAGACGGAAGCGCGAAATCGTAATAGAACCCGTCCTCCGTTGCGGGACCATAGCCGATCTGCACGCCGGGGTACAGGATTTGCACTGCTTCTGCGAGCACGTGGGCGCAAGAGTGGCACAGGATCTGACGTGCATCAGGCGATTTCTGGGTGATGATCTCAACTGTTGCGCCTTCGGGAACAACAGTATCAAGATCAGCATATGCGCAGTTGATCTTGCCGCCGATGGCAGCCTTGGCCAAGCCAGCTCCGATGGACGCCGCTACGTCGGCGATCGTTGCCCCCTGCTCGACCTGTTTGATCGATCCGTCTGGAAGTGTGATGTTCATCTTCATTCCTTTCTTGCCGGGTGGATACAAACCACCTGCAGTTATTCCTAAGCCGCGCCAACCTTCATGCTGCGGCTTTTTCTAACGAGCTTTATGTCGTGAATGCGGCGCCTCTAACGGTCTGCCCTGATCTTCGTAGCGCAATATGGGCAGATGCTCCATTCTGGCTCGAGTGCATGATGGCATGTCGGGCACAGGTTCTTCAGCTGCGTATGGCAATGCGGGCACAAAACGAAATCTGCCTCGATGGGATAGCCGCATGCAGCGCATTCGCCGTATTTGAGAAGCTCGCGCTTCTTCATCTCGATTTCGAGCGTTTGCTCCTCCTGGTCGATCTTGTATAGCGGCGGGCGCAACATGCAGTATGCAAGCAGGCCCAGTAACGGAATCAGGGCGATGATTCCCCACATCACCCATTTATCGGTACGCTGATAGGCATCCTTGATGACCCAGATGATTGAGAGGACATACAAGATGACAAGGAAGATCACGATGACCGTCACGGCTGTCTGCAGTTGTGGTGTCCATAATGTCGAGAACAATTCGCTCATGCTAACCTCATCTTCTTCTCGTGCAAGTCGCATTCACGCTTGCGAAACCTTACGATGCTTTCTCCGCTAGTGCTGAAACCTTCATCGTAGAAACCAACAGAACAGTATATCAAAACCCTTTCTTACAGGTTTTCCAGTTGCTCATCGATGCGCGCGAGCCTGTCCGTCAAATCGGCGAGCTTACCGCGATCCTTCTCGATGATCTCGGGTGCCGCCTTCGCCAGGAAGCCCTCATTCGAAAGCTTCTTGGTAAGCTTCGCCACATCGGCATCGACCTTCGCGCGCTCCTTGGAAAGGCGTGCACGCTCCGCTTCGAAATCGACCAATCCGCTCAGGCATACATACACCTCTACGCCAGCGGAAAGCACAGCGCTCGACTCAGCCGGCTTGCTCGCATCGGCCGCAGCGCTTAAACGCGCAGCACCAATCGACTCGACTAAGGCCTTTTCGGAATTCAGCAGCTCGACATCGGCATCATTCGCCTTTACGACCACATCGAGCGGCGTCTTCGGAGAAATGCCATAGCGGGCACGGGAAGAACGGATCGCGCCGATGACCTGGCAGACCAGTTCGATTGAGCGCTCTGCCGACGTATTGCAATACTTCTCGAAATCCTCGGCATCAGGCCACACCGCACCGATCAGGTACGGGGAATCCTTCTCGCAAGGAAGCTGCTGGTATATCTCTTCCGTTACGAACGGCATGATGGGGTGAAGCAGGCGGATCGATTGGTCGAGGATGAATACCAGATTACGCTGGCAGTTCAAACGATCCTCGGGATCGTTGTCCGCGGAAAGGCGGCTTTTCGAGAACTCGATGTACCAATCGCAGAACTCGTTCCAGAAGAACGTGTACAGGCTCCTCGTTATCTCCCCGAAATCATAGGTTTCGAATGCGGCATCGACATCTTTGATCAGCGCCGTAAGACGGCTGAAAATGCACATGTCGGCAGGCGTGGTCAGCTTCGGCTCACCAGGCGTATAGCCGTCAAGATGCATCATTACGAAACGCGCTGCGTTTCTGATCTTGTTCGCGAAATTGCGGCTGCTCTCGATCTTCTGATAATCAAAACGCATAGCCTGTGCGCCTGTGACCTGCATCAACAATCCGAAACGCATGCCATCGGCACCATAGTTCTTCATCAGCTCGACTGGATCGACGCCGTTTCCGCGGCTCTTCGACATCGGCTTGCCGTCGGCACCCATGACCGTCGGATGGATGAGCACGTGATAGAACGGGATCTGATGAGTGCAATACAGCGACGACATCACCATGCGTGCAACCCACAGACCCATGATGTCTCGCGCCGTGGAAAGCACCTGCGTCGGATAATGCTTCACCAAATCCGGCGATTCATTACCGAGCTGCGCCCACTTCTGCGTTGCGAAGGGCCACAGTTGCGACGAGAACCACGTGTCGAGCACATCATCGTCCTGACGAACCTTAGCACCGCATACGGGGCATGTATCGATATCCTCGAGGCTCGCATCTTGCCAGCCGCACTCATCGCAGTAGAACATGGGGATTCTATGGCCCCACCACAATTGACGCGAGATGCACCAATCCTTCAGGTTCGCGATCCAGTCGAGATACACCTGGCTCCACCGTGCCGGGAAGAACTGGATCGTCCCATCCTCGACAACTTCTGCCGCACGACGTTTCAATTCATCAACCGCGACGAACCATTGCTCGGAAAGCCATGGTTCGAGTTTGTTGTGGCAGCGATAGCAATGCATGACCGAATGATCGTGGTCCTCGATATGGTCGAGCAAGCCCATCTCTTCGAACTTCGCTACAACCGCTTCGCGCGCCTCATCGCGGTCCATACCGGACAAATCCCCATAGCCTTCCACAACATGCGCGGTCTCATCGAAGATGTTGACGCGCGGGAGGTCGTGACGCTCCCCCATGGCGTAGTCGTTCGGATCATGGGCAGGCGTGACCTTCACGCAGCCCGTTCCGAATTCCTTATCCACGTAGAAATCGGCGAAGATGGGGATCTCGCGATTCACGATGGGAAGCATGACGGTCTTGCCGATAAGATGCTTGTAGCGTTCGTCTTGCGGGCTCACGGCAACGCCGGTGTCGCCAAGCATGGTCTCGGGACGCGTGGTTGCGACCACGATGTAATCCATGCCGTCAACCGGCTCGGTCAACGGATAGCGCAAATACCACAAGTGGCCTTTCTCGTCTTCGTACTCGGCCTCGTCATCAGCAATGGCCGTCGTGCAGCTCGGGCACCAATTCACGATGCGCTTTCCGCGATAGATAAGATCATCGTGGTACCAATCGACGAAGACCTTGCGGACAGCTTGGCTGAACTCCTCGGACATCGTGAACTGCTCGTCTTCGTAATCGCATGAGCAGCCCATCATCGAAATCTGGTTCACGATGGTCGTACCGTATTGGAGACGCCATTCCTGGCAAGCCTCGATGAAAGCCTCGCGTCCGATCTCACGGCGGTTGATGCCCTGTTCGGCAAGATGCTTGTCGACCTTGGTCTGCGTAGCGATACCGGCATGGTCGGTTCCCAATATCCAGCGAGTCTGGAAACCGCGCATGCGCGCACGGCGGATGCACGTATCCTGGATGGTGTCATTGAGAGCATGGCCCATATGCAAAACGCCGGTGACGTTCGGCGGTGGGATCACGATCGTGTAGGACTCGCCGGCATGCTTTCCAAAGCCTTTGGAACGCTGGAAATAGCCCGCGTCCTTCCATGCCTGGAAAAGCGGGCGCTCATGCGCTGCGAAATCGTATTCGATCTTCTTGTCTTCGGCCATAAAACCTGCTCCTTTATACTTATGCGATGAGCTTGATCTTCGGTTTTGTCTCGCCTTTCACGTCGCTTGCACGCACGGTCACGCTCTTCTTGCCCGGCGTTTCCGGGAGATCGTACATGACATCTTGCAAGACGCGCTCGCAGATGCTGCGAAGGCCTCTCGCACCAGTGCCGTGTTCGGCAGCCTCGTGTGCGATCGCCTCGAGCGCACGACGTTGGAAAGTAAGCTCTGCGTCTTCGAACGCGAAAAGCTTCCTGTATTGCTTGACGAGCGCGTTCTTCGGCTCGGTCAGGATACGGACCAAATCCTCTTCCGAAAGTTCGCAAAGCGCCGTGATGACGGGGATCCTGCCCACGAACTCGGGAATCATGCCGTACTTGTTCAGGTCCTCGGGAAGCACCTGCTCGAGAAGCTCCGCCTCGGCCTGCTTCTTGCTCTCGGGAAGCTCTACGTTGAATCCAAGCCCATGCTTGCCCACGCGCTGCGCGATGATGTCGGATAACCCGACGAATGCGCCGCCTAGGATGAATAGGATGTTCGTAGTGTTGATATGGATGAGCTCCTGCTGGGGATGCTTGCGGCCACCTTGCGGCGGAACGCTTGCTTCCGTGCCCTCGACGATCTTCAAGAGCGCCTGCTGCACACCCTCGCCCGACACATCGCGCGTGATGGAAAGGTTCTCGGCTTTGCGTGCGATCTTATCGATCTCATCCACATACACGATGCCGATCTCGGCACTCGGGATATCGAAATCCGCTGCGGTGATGAGCTTAAGAAGGATGTTCTCCACATCCTCACCCACGTATCCCGCTTCGGTGAGCGTCGTGGCATCGGCAATGGCGAACGGCACTTGCAGGGTACGGGCGAGCGTTTGCGCCAAAAGCGTCTTGCCCGAACCCGTAGGACCTAAAAGCAGGATGTTGCTCTTTGCGAGCTCGACATCATCATCGTCGGTCGCAACGCCTAAGCTGATGCGCTTGTAATGGTTGTAGACGGCGACCGAAAGCGCACGCTTTGCCTTCTCCTGCCCGACGACATGCTCGGAAAGGCGCTCGTAGAGCTCATGGGGCGTCGGCAGGTTGGCAAGGATCTGCTCGGGATTGATGGTCCCGTCTGCATTATGGGCGACAACCGTTCCGTAGCGTTGCTTTTTCGCATGCGCTTCCGAATCGCGATAGCCATAATCGGAAGGCGTGCGAAGACCCATCCCCAAATCGGTCATCATGGCATCGGCGCAGATGGACACGCACTCGTCGCAAATGTTGATGCCGTTGGGGCCCGATATCATCGCAGCGACTTCATTGGCGTT
This sequence comes from Eggerthellaceae bacterium, assembly GCA_015062605.1. Taxonomy (GTDB): domain Bacteria; phylum Actinomycetota; class Coriobacteriia; order Coriobacteriales; family Eggerthellaceae; genus SIG42. Next base: position 44,877 of record SUUI01000007.1, read on the forward strand.
CTTGCCGCAGAAGGCGCAGACGATGGACTTGGGATTACGGTTGAAGCCGTCGTCGGATTTCTTGGACATGCCTTATTCGCTCTTCTCCTCGGCAGGGGCGCCATGGCTTGAAGTGATCTGATCGACCAAACCATAGGCAAGCGCCTCTTCGGCGGTCATGTAGTTGTCGCGCTCGGTGTCGCGCTGAATCGTCTCAAGAGTCTGGCCGGTATTGTCGGCAAGGATCTTATTGAGACGCTGACGTGTCTTGAGCATGAAATCAGCGACGATGGCGATCTCGGTTTGCTGACCCTGCGCCTGACCCATCGGTTGATGGATGAGCACCATGGAGTTCGGGAGGCAGAAACGCTTCCCCTTCGCGCCAGCGGACAGGAGCACGGCGGCCATGGATGCGCACTCGCCGATGCACACCGTCGACACATCGCACTTGATGAAGTTCATCGTATCGAGGATGGCAAGGCCGGCGGTTACGGAACCGCCCGGCGAATTGATGTAGAGCGAGATGTCCTTATCCGGATCGGTGTTCTCCAGATGGAGAAGCTGCGCGACTACGGAATTCGCAACAGCATCGTCGATCTGCTCGCCCAAGAACACGATGCGATCGTTGAGCAAGCGGGAATAGATGTCAAACGAGCGCTCGCCGCGCGGACTCTGCTCGATGACGTACGGGATCAATGCTTGACGTACCTGATTATCCATATGTGCCTCACTTCCAGCAGCCGTTTTCTGCAGCTGCTTCTCGGTGTTAATCCCTTACATGTGTATAACGAGCCTGCGAAACCATCCGGGATGGATGCTTGGGCAGGCTCGGCTCCCGCCAAAAGCGCATGAGCGCTTTTGGCGATGCATTTGGCTATTCGGTCTCAGCAGCTTTGTCGGAATCTTCCTTGGAGGCGCTGCGGTCGGTGACGAACTTCACGTCATCTTCACCGGCGTCATCACCATATTCGGTGACCACGGCGTTCTCGACAACATGATCGAGCGCCTTCTGACGCGCAAGACCTGCACGGACCAGATACAGACGTCCGCCGTTCTTCCACTCCTCGTAGAGCGCCTTCGGATCCGTTGCGCCGGACTTCTCGAATTCGGCGACGACATCGTCTTCCGTGATCTCGATGCCAAGGTTGCGGGCCACGGCATCAAGCGCGAGATCCTCCTTGGCCATATCGGTCGCCTGGCGCTTGATGTCCTCCCTGAACTGGGTGGCATCGATGCCAGCCTGCATGAGATAGGCATCGAAAGTGATGGCCTGGTCCTGCAAACGCTTGAAGAAGTCCTTTAAGATTTCCGACTCGTTATCGGTAACCATATCTTCAGGAGGCTCACCCTCGAGACGCTCGCACAAAACGCGCAGGCAGTTGTTTTCCTTCAGGCGCGGAATGATGTCTTCCTTCTGCTGCTCGATGGACTCGATGACGCGCTCGCGCAGCTCGGCAGCCGTCTCGAAACCGAAGGTATCCTTGACCCACTCGTCCGTAAGCTCTGGCTTGATCTTCTTGAGCAGGCTCAAGACCTCGATGTCGAGATGGATCTTCTCGGTCTTGCCGTTAAGACCAGCGGTGTAAGCGGTCGGCTCTTCGGGGACATCGATGGCGAACTGCTTCGTATCGCCTTTCTTCAGACCCATCAGCTCCTCATCGAAAGAGGCCGGATACAGACCGGATCCGATGGTGTATTGCATGGATTCCTCAGAGACGTACGGGAGGTTCTCGCCCTTATCGTCGGTTGCAACGACTTTGAGGCTTACCGTAGAGTCGGCCTTGACCTTGGTGTTGGCAGGTGCGGGATCATAGTGATAATAGTGCTCGGTCAAAGCATCGAGCTGATCGGCGATCTCGCCTTCCGTAGCGGCATGCTGCGGCAATGCGACTTCGACGGGGTCGTAACTATTAAGCTCGAACTCGGGCTTGGTGTCGATCTCGTAGACGTAGGTGTAGTCCTTGCCGCGCTCAACAAGACCGTTCTCGGGGTCGGGCTCAAGCTGTCCGACAGGATACAGGTTCACATCTTCGAAGGACTGGGGGTACGTGTCATTGATGACATCGTCGGTAACCTGTGCCCGAATGGCTTCCGGCCCTAACGCGTTATCGATGACGGGCCGAGGGGCCTTGCCCTTGCGGAAACCCGGGAAATTATACTTGTATGCGGCATCCTTATATGCCTTCTTGATACGTGCGTCGATCTCCTTGGACTCAACCGTGACAGTTACCTTGCAGCGATTGCCTTCCAAGGCCTCCATTGTTGTTTTCACGAAACTTCCTCCATTTTTTACGATTCTTATGGGCAAATGCGCCAACAAAGTATTATCGCATAAGTGTCTCCTCTTATTGCTGGCACTTCGCTATTTGTGGAGAAAAGCACGAATAAGCACACCGCGATGCAACGATGGGCGGTGCCGCATTGAAAACGATATGGAAAATGGGCTTATCGCGTAAGGAGCGCTGCGATGCGGTCGCTGTACTGCGCGTCTGCAAAACCGTCCTCTAAAGAGAGGTCGATGATGGGCGCTTCGTTCCACAACTCCTCGAGCTGGTAGAAATCACGTGCCTCAGGCTGGAAAACATGCACGACGAATGATCCGTAATCCAATAACGCCCAGATACCGTCATTCGTGCCTTCGGTATGCAAAGGCTTCACGCCGCCTTCCTTGCGCTCCGCTTCTTCGATTGCGTCGATGATGGCAGCAACCTGACGGTTGTTCGCAGCAGTGGCGATGACGAAGTAATCGGTCACGCTTACGAGCTCCCGCACGTCTTGGATCATGATATCGGTCGCCTTCTTACTGCACGCAGCGCGCGCGGCGATGAGCGCGCATTCCCGCGAGCTTGCTTCCTCCTTAGGAGTAGATTCGGCGCTACCGGCAACGATTTCATTTATGCGGGTCATGTAAGTTCCTTTCGCATTTCCTTAAAGCTCTTCTTGCCGCACGGTTTGAACCGATTGGCATATTCGTTCCATACGGTAATGGTATCAGGATGAAGCGACGAGGTGCGGTTCAAAAGCAAAATAGTCCAAAAGCGATAGGTTTCGAAGAACAGCTTTTCGAGCGTTTCCTTCCCTACCATCCCGCGCAGCTGTTCCACCTGCACTCCAAGTTTCTTGGGATCTCTGTTCACCTCTATCGCGTCAGCGACATAGAGCGCCATATCAAGCGGCTGCATGTCCACAGATGCGACGGTATGACGAGAGATGGCTTGAATCACATCTTCGGGGATTTCTGGATAATCGCGCGCAAGGGCAAGGGCTGCGGTCATTCCATGCAGGGCTTGAGGTGCCATGTCCAACACCTCGGCATCGACGTCGAGGGCGACCTCATGCGCACGTCTCCTGATGCCGTCATCGTCATAGCATTTATCCCAATCATGTAAAATCCCGGCAAGGCGCGCCTTGCGTTCATCGATTCCATACGTGTGCGCAAGCATCACGCACGCATCGACCACGCCTAAGCTGTGGTTATAACGGCGCGCGGTCACACGTTGCTCAAGTTCTTTTTTCCTTTGCTCGAAGAACTCATCTGAAAGAGGATCGCAGTGCTCGAAGGTCATTGGATGCCTCTCTTATACAAGCCCTTCTTCTGGATATAGGCGCACACTGGATACGGACACAGATACCTGATCGAGCGGCCCTCGGCTACAAGGCGGCGGATCTCCGTCGAGGAGATATCCACCCGTGCAGCGCGGATCGAGATGATGGAAAAGCCCTGCTTTTCAAGCTCAGCGCACTCGTCATCGGTCATTTCCGCACCAGGGCGGTCGATTACGATGAAGCTCGCCAGACGCGCAAGCGTTTTCGGTTTATACCACTTAGGCAAGCTTTTCGCCGAATCGGAACCCGTGATGAAGAACAGCTCATCGTCTGGATATGCCTCGCGAAGGTCGGAAAGCGTGTCTGCCGTGTAGGTGATGCCGCCTCGCACGATGTCGACATCGCTGATGTCGAATGCCGAGTTTCCCGCTATGGCAAGCTTGCACATGTGCATGCGGTCATCGGTTTCCAGGACGGGATCGATCTTCGTTGCAGCCGGTATAGAAACAGGTACGAATAAGACCGTATCCAGCCCACAGGCATCCCTCGCCTGCTCGGCGCACATCAAATGCCCGATATGAATCGGATCGAAGGTGCCTCCGAAAATGCCGATACGAGCCATGTTAGGAACGCACCTGTCCTTCACCGTTCAAGAGATACTTGTACGAGGTCAAACCCTCGAGCGCGAACGGGCCGCGTACGTGCAGCTTCTGCGTGGAGATTCCGATCTCGGCGCCTAATCCGAATTGACCCCCATCGGTGAATGCCGTAGAGGCATTCGCATACACGCTCGAAGCATCGACGCGCTGCTGGAAGGCTTCGATGGCACAGGCATCCTGGGCGACGATCGCCTCGGAATGCTTCGTTCCATACGTATTGACGTGATCGATGGCAGTATCCACGCCATCGACGACACGGACCGCGATCTCGGGGGCAAGGTATTCAGTCGCCCAGTCGACTTCGGTGGCATGCACGCATCCCACGCCCGCATCCGCCGCGATTTGGGCAGCGCGCTCGTCGGCATGGATCAGCACGCCCTTCTCGGAAAGGCTTGTAAGGATGCCGGGCAGAAACGCCTCGGCAACCGCTTCATCGACGAGCAGGGTCTCCGCAGCGTTGCACACGCCGTAGCGGCGGCATTTCGCATTCATGACGATGGTATGCGCCATCTCCAGATCCGCAGAGGCATGAACGTACACGTGGCAATTGCCCGTGCCTGTCTCGATAACGGGTACCTTCGCCGTCTCAACGCAGTGGGCGATAAGCCCCGCGCCGCCACGCGGAATCAGGACATCGACGATGCCATGGAGTTGCATCAACTCGTCGGTAGCGGCATGGTCGGTCGTCGCGATGATTTCGATGCATCCCTTCGGCAGACCAGAGGCGACCGCAGCCTCGTGGAGGATGTCAGCGATGGCCTTGCAGGACTTCGCAGCCATGGAACCGCCACGCAGTACGGCAGCATTACCGGATTTCAGACATATACCGCACGCATCGGCGGTTACATTGGGACGGGCTTCATACACGATGGCGACGACACCGAGCGGCACAGTTACCTTCCTAAGCTGCATGCCGTTGTACAGGATGCGATCCTCTAGCACGCGGCCCACGGGATCGGGCAGTTTCGCCAAATCCTCAAGCGCATCGGCCATATCGAACACACGGCCCTCATCCAACATCAAACGATCGAGAAGGGAATCAGAGGTATTGCGGGCCTTCGCCGCCTCCATATCCGAAACATTCGCTGCAATGACCTCATCGACGTTATCGCGGAGGGCAGCCGCCATGGCGAAAAGCGCTTTGTTGCGGTCCTCGCAGCTTATGGTCATCATCTGCGCCGATGCAGCCTTGGCGCGCAATGCGATGTCGCGTACAGAATCCATGGTGCCTCCTTAGTCGAAAACGATCAGGTCATCACGATGCATCAAAGGACGGTTTGCCAAATGCGCTAAAACGCGATTGTCGGCAAGCTCCTTGCTATCCCTACCGCATGCGAGCGCAAGCTCATCGCTCGATGCCGCTATCTTTCCACGGGCGATGATGTAGCCACGCGAATCCTTCACGTCGACAATATCATCCACATCGAAACGCCCATTGACTGCGCGAACACCGACGGTCAGAAGCGAACTACCCTGCTTCTCAAGCGCGCGGACCGCGCCATCGTCGATGGTGACAGAACCCTTCGCGCTATCTCCGAGCGCGATCCAAAGCTTCTTCGGAGTAATCTCATGACGAGACTCTCCAGGCGAGAAGTATGTGCCAACAAAATCGCCTGCAGCAATACGAACAATCACATTTTCCTCACGACCGTAGCAGACAACCATGGGGATGCCGGCGCTCATGAGCACACGTGCGGCCTTGAGCTTCGTGACCATTCCGCCGCTTCCCACAACCGATCCCGTACCCCCCGCAGAAGCCATGATGGACGGCGTGATGCTGTCAACACGCTCGATCAATTGCGCCGAAGGGTCCTCGCGAGGATTCGCGTCATAAAGACCGTCGATATCGGAGAGGATGATCACCAAATCGGCATCCGTGAGGCATGCCACGAGCGCAGCCAAGGTATCGTTATCGCCGAAGCGGATCTGTTCGATCGAGACGGTATCGTTCTCGTTCACTATGGGAACCACACCGAGGTCGATGAGACGCGTAAACGTATCGCGCGCATGGAGATACGCGGTACGATCGGCAGTATCGCGCCTGGTCAGAAGCACCGAACCTGTCAAGACGCCAAACGGGGCGAGCGCGGTTGCGTATTCTCCGGAAAGGATGGATTGGCCGACCGAAGCAGCCGCCTGCAAACTCGGCATGTCGCTCGGACGCGTCGTCATGCCGAGCGCCTCCAAACCGCATGCGATAGCACCGCTTGTCACGATGATCGGCTGCCAGCCAGCCTCCTTCACCTTGGCGATTTGCGCTGCAAAGCTGGAGAGGAATGCATAATCGGCGCGACCTTCCTTATCGGTCAGCGTCGACGAACCGATTTTCACAACCAGCTTTCTCATAAGTCAAGCTCCTGGAATTCGTCTCGTGATGTATTTGCGGATTCGAAGGTGAACGCACGGCCTACGATGCGGATCTCATCGCCGTCCTTGGCACCTGCGGCTTCAAGCGCAGATTCCACGCCGAAGCGCTTCAGTCGATGCTGCAAGAATGCGATTGCCTCCTCGTTCTCCCAGTCGGTCTGAACGACCATACGCTCAACGCGCGGCCCGACGACGCGGAACACGCCCCTCTCGAGCTGGACGACTTCGAATTTCTTATCACGCGCCTCCTGCGCATGTTCCCAAACCTGATCGAACTCCTGCTTGGATTCCTGCTCGATCCTTGCAGCCTCGCGCAAAGCATGGACCTTCGTCGCAATCGCTGCTTTGAGCTGCTCGATTCCTTCACCTGTGAGCGCACTGATGCGATACAGCTTGGGATCTATGGGACTATCAGCGAACTCGTTGCCACCTGCTGCGGCAATCGAATCGGCGCTCACGCGCTCGGCGAGGCGCTCACAAGCCTCCTCGGTTCCAGGGACATCGATCTTGTTTGCGACGATGATGCGTGGACGGACCGCAAGCTCCTGCGCGTACAGCGCGAGCTCCCTGGTGATGACCTCATAATCATCGAGGGGATCACGGCCTTCCCAATCGCCTGTTAGATCGACGATGTGCACGATAAGCGCCGTACGCTCGATATGACGTAGGAACTCATGGCCAAGCCCACGTCCTTCATGAGCACCCTCGATAAGTCCCGGCACATCAGCGACTACGAAGCTGTAATCATCGGTCATCGCGACGCCGAGGTTCGGCACAAGCGTTGTGAATGGATAATCGGCGATCTTCGGACGCGCCGCGCTGATGCGGGCGATTAGCGAGGACTTCCCCGCCGAGGGCATGCCGACAAGCGCTGCATCGGCCATCAGCTTCATCTCCAGCTCGACCCAATGCTCCTCGGCCGGTTCACCGAGCTCAGCGAATGCGGGAGCGCGCCTCGTGCTCGTCACGAAATGCGTGTTTCCGCGGCCACCCATGCCTCCACGGGCGACGGTTATCGTCTGGCCATCGCGTACCAAATCCGCGATGATCTCGCCAGTCTCGCCCGTCTCCTCGAAATACTCGCGCACGACCGTACCGACCGGAACGCGTAAGACTAGATCATCGCCCTTGGCGCCATGCATACGCGAGCCTTTGCCATGCGTCCCGCGCTTCGCCTTGAAATGATGCTTGAAGCGATAGTCGATAAGCGAGGAGATACTGCTGTCGGCGGAAAGCACCACATTGCCACCGTGCCCGCCATCGCCCCCATCGGGCCCGCCTTTAGGAACATGGGCCTCACGACGGAACGACATGCATCCGGCACCGCCGTCGCCGCCCTTCACGTGTATGCGAACCTTATCTATGAACATGCGGAAAACCTCGAAAACCTCTACCTTACGATACCGATGCACCGAAAACCGCAGTACATGAGATGGCGCACCTTATCGCACATGATTGTATTACAGCTATGCACCGCAGATGCGCAAAAAGGGGCAAGATGCCATGCATCTTGCCCCGATAGCGCTGAAACGCTTCTCTTTGAAACGACTTACTCCGGAATGACGCTGATCTTGCGCTTGACGCCACGCGTGAACTCGAGCGTGCCATCGCACAGAGCGAACAGCGTGTCGTCCTTGCCGCGACCGACGTTGTTGCCCGGATGGAAATGCGTGCCGCGCTGACGCACGATGATGTTGCCAGCCTTCACATGCTCGCCTGCGAACTTCTTGACACCGAGTCGCTGCGCATGGGAATCGCGGCCGTTACGGCTGGAACCTAAACCTTTTTTATGAGCCATGGATTATCCCTCCCTTACGCGTTACTCGGCGGCCTCATCGGCAGCTTCGACGGTCTTCTCCTCGACAGCTTCTTTAGCAGGCTCTTGCTTCTTGGCGGCCTTCTTCGCTGCGCCGATGGACTTGATCTCGACGCGAGTGAGAAGCTGGCGATGACCCTTCTTGCGCTTGTAGTTCTTGCGCTTCTTGAACTTGAAGACGATTGCCTTCTCGCCCTTGAATTGCTCGAGGACCTCGGCGATAACCTCGACCTTTGCGGCCTTGGCGGGATCGGCTTCGACCTTATCGCCATCAACGATGCAGATAGCCTCAAGCGCGACGGTTTCGCCGACATGGGCATCGAGCTTCTCGATGTTAAGTTTGTCTCCCTCGGCGACCTTGTATTGCTTGCCGCCGGTCTTTACGATTGCGTACATGAATTACTCCTTGGATGTGATTAAACGCAATGGTGTATTGTACTTTCGCCTTATGTTTAAGTCAATAACCCAATTTGTGTTTTTCGCATTGGAATCGGCTTAATGGGCTTGGGCCCATTGCTCGCCGTACGAGACGTCGACGCGAAGCGGCACACTCAAGGCCACTGCATGCTCCATAATCTCCCCTACGAGCCCGCTTACGTATTCCAGCTCGTCGTGCGGCACCGAGAAATCCAGCTCGTCGTGCACCTGCAAAAGCATGGTCGTCTTCAAGCCCTCCGAAAGCAGGCGCTCCTGAATCCGCCTCATCGCAAGCTTGATGATGTCGGCAGCCGACCCCTGCATCGGATGGTTCATAGCGGTACGTTCACCGAATGCGCGCATGTTCGCATTGCCCGCACGAAGCTCTGGGATATGGCGCTTGCGGCCGAACATGGTCTGCGCGTATCCGAGCTCCTTCGCGTGCTCGACCGTTTGATCGAGGTATTCCCTGACGCGAGGATATGCGGAGAAATAGCGCTCGATCATGCTGCGCGCCTCGGGAACGGGAATGTCGAGGCTTTGCGCCAACCCGAACGCCTGCTGTCCGTATACGATGCCGAAATTGACCGCCTTCGCACGGCTTCTCATCGCAGGCGTGACCTCATCGACGGAAACTCCGAACACAGATGCGGCCGTCGCGGCATGGAAATCGGCTCCCGAGCAGAACGCTTCGATGAGTCGCTCGTCCCCGGAAAGGTGCGCAAGCAGCCTCAACTCGATTTGCGAGTAATCTGCCGACAAGAACACTTCCCCGTCGTTGAGCGGGATGAAGCACGTTCTGATCTGCTTCCCGAAATCGGTGCGCACGGGGATGTTCTGCAAGTTGGGATCCGAAGAAGAGAGTCGTCCAGTCGTTGTGACCGTCTGGTTGAACGTGGTATGCACCCTGCCATCGCTCGCGCGAGCCGCCATGCGAGGGAGCGCATCGATGTAGGTGGATTTCATCTTCGCCAATTCGCGATAGGAAAGCACCAATCCTGGAAGCTCATGATCATTTGCAAGGTCTTTGAGTACGCTCGCATCGGTCGAGTAACCGCGCTTCGTCTTCTTTCCGTGGCGAAGCCCCAATACCTCGAAAAGGATGTGAGCGAGCTGCTGCGGTGAATCAATGTTGAATTCCTCGCCGGCCAGTTTGTAGATCTGATCGCGAAGCTGCTCGAGATCCCTTGCGGTAATATCGCCGAGCTCCGAAAGGCGCTTTGCATCGATTCGCGCGCCTGCGCGCTCCATCGCGGCAAGTACACCCACCAAAGGAGCGTCGATTTGGGCATATACGCTCCAGCTCCCATCAGCTTCGAGCGCTTTAGTGAGCGGATCGACCAAGGCAGCGCAGCAAACCGCAGCGCATGCGGCACGGGCAAGATCATCATCTAGGGCGGGCAACGTAGATCCGAGATGGTATTCGACAAGGCCTGCAAGCGTATGCTTTCTAGACGAATCGAGAACGTAAGCAGCGACATCGACGTCGAAGGCATCCATGTTCAAGAGCGCCTCCGCATCGACGTAGGCGACTTCACCGCTGTCCGCAGGGAAGATCTCGCGAAGCGTTTCCTTCAGATCGAACGCGGAAAAACTCGCGCTTCTCACGACATCCGCGAATGCTTCGAGCGCCTCTGCATCCTCGAGAATCGCAACGCCATCAGGACAGGCGAACGCAATCGATAAGCTTGAGCCGAACAAGGTCTCTTGGGCGTTTCGGCAAAATGCGATGCCGATGCGGGAGCCGGACCCGATAGCCGCTTCAAGGGCGCTTTTCGCATCCTTTCCGGTAAGCATTGGCTCGAAACGTATCTGGGAGGCAGATGTGCTGTCGTCAGGAGCGTCTTCGCCTTGCAGGCTCAGAACCTTGGAGAGATGCGTCGAGAAACGGTATTTCCCAAAAGCTTCGCGTAGTTTGTCAGCATCGAACGCGGGGAATGCGACCGATTCCACATCAAGATCGAGATCGACATCGCGCACGATGGTGGCGACTTGCCTGCTTATATAGGCAAGGTCCTTGTTGTCGCGCACGTGCTCGAGCTGCTTACCTTTGAGCTTATCAAGATTCTCGTATAACCCGTCCATGCTGCCGAATTGCTGCAAAAGCTTGGCGGCGGTCTTTTGCCCGATGCCCGGAACGCCGGGGATGTTGTCAGAGGAATCCCCCATCAAACCCAAGAAATCGGGAAACTGCGCAGGCGTGACACCGTACTTCTCCTCGACCATCGCCGGATCGAACACCACGACATCGGTGATGCCCTTTTTTGTCGTCACGATGAACGTCTTATCGCTTGCGAGTTGGCAAGCATCCTTATCGCCCGTCACCAAAAGCGTCTCGTACCCGAGCGCCTCATCACGCGCGGCGACGGTTCCTAAGATGTCATCCCCTTCCCATCCGGGCATCTTCACGACAGGGATGCCCATCGCACCAAGCAGCTCTTCCATAATTGGAAACTGCACGCGTAATTCGTTATCCATCGGAGGGCGCTGCGCCTTATACTGCTCGAGCGCTTCCATGCGGAACTTCGGCTTTCCCGCATCGAACGCGCAGATAATGGCATCGGGATGAGCGATATCGATGAATTTCAGGAGCATCGACAGAAAGCCGAAGCATGCGTTGGTCGGCGTGCCGTCAGGCGCGTTCATAGTCGGCGGCACGGCGTGATACGCACGATGCATGAGCGAATTGCCATCGATGCATGCGACTTTCTTAGGCATGTTCGTACTCCTTAGATGTGTCCTTGCATAAATCCAGGTGAAAGCAGGCTTATACGGTCCACAGGTAACCGACGCCGCGCACCGTCTCGAGATGCTGTGCCAGCTCCGGGCCGAGCTTCGCGCGGACTCGGCGTACGTGCACGTCGACCGTACGCGTGCCTCCGTAGTAATCGAAGCCCCATACTCGGCTTAAGAGCACATCACGCGAATACGTCTTTCCTGGATGAGTGACCAAAAACGCGAGTAGCGCATACTCGAGATATGTGAAGTCGATGGGCTCACCGTTGATCTTCACCTGGTACGTTGAGAGGTTGATGGTCATATCCTCGACCGTGATGCAGTCGCTAACCGCGCTCTCGTTTCCCGGCCACAGCAAGTGGCGCACGCGCACGCCGCATTCCTCTATCGAAGCGTTTCGCACCACGAAATCGCTTTTGACGCGCATCGGCATCCGGAAATCGGCAACCACGCGTTCGTCGACGATGATGAGAAGCGATGCCTGCGTGGCATCAACCAAGAGGTCCTCCACGGATGCAAGCACATCGAGGCTGCCATTCCGGACCTCGAAAACCACCAAATCGCAATCCTGATGCTCTAAGATCAGCGAGCGAAGCTTCATCGAGGACCCCGTATAAACCTCGGTATCCATCTTCGAGAGGAGCGTTTTGAATTTATGGGCGTTATCGAGGCTATCAGCGACGAACACCACTTTCTTGCGGCGCATCATCACAATACCCCCAGATACCTATCGTGTTCCCATGAAGAAACATGGCGCTGGTACTCGTCCCATTCGGCGCGCTTCGCTTTAACTAAGAAGTCGTGGATATGCTCGCCGAGCACTTCGCGCATAAGCTCGCTTTTAGCGAAGATCTCCACTGCCTCCCCCAGTGTTTCGGGAAGGACGGCGATGCCGCGGCTGCGAAGCTCGTTGCGCGAGAGCTTCTTCAAGCTCGCGTCCTCGTTCGGAGCATCGAGTTCGAGCTCGTCGGAGATGCCTTTGAGGCCTGCTGCGAGCAGGACGGCGAACGCGAGATACGGATTCGCAGCCGGATCGGGGCTTCGCAGCGCGAAACGGCATGCGATGGGGCTGTTCGGACGGTAACCGGGCACGCGGATGAGCGAATCGCGATTATTCATCGACCATGTGACACCGATGGGAGCATCGCCATTCGGAACCAAGCGCTTATACGAATTGACCGTCTGATTCGTTACCAAGCAGTATTCGGGTGCATAACGCAAAAGCCCAGCCAAAAAATGCTTTGCGAGCGGGGTCAGATGATAGCCATCAGGATCGTTCTCGTCATAGAACAGGTTCTCGCCTTCTAAGTCGAGCAGGCTCATGTGCACATGCATGCCATTGCCCGGTTGATCTTCCATAGGCTTGGGCATAAACGACGCATACACGCCATGCTTGTCGGCAACTTCCTTCACAACGAGCTTGTAAGTCATGACCGCGTCCGCCATGGAAAGAGCATCGCAGAAGCGCAGATCGATCTCGTGTTGGCTCGGTCCGCTTTCGTGATGGGAATACTCGACGGGAATGCCCATCTTTTCAAGGGTCAATACCGTATCACGGCGCAAATCGCTCGCATAATCCAAACTCGTCAGATCGAAATAACCGCCTTGGTCGAGCACCTCCGTGCCGTTGGGATCCTTGAAATAGAAGTACTCGAGCTCCGGACCGACGTTGAATGAATAGCCCATATCCAAGGCGCGCTTGCAGATCTTATCGAGTACCCAGCGCGGATCGCCCGCCGCATGCTCGCCATCAGGCGTCTTGATCGTGCAGTACATACGTGCAACCGCATTCGAAGCCGGTCTCCATGGGAGGACCTGGAACGTCGAGGGGTCAGGGAAGGCAAGCATGTCGGAATTCGAATCGGTGCTGAATCCGGCGACGCACGTTCCGTCGAAGCCCATCCCCTCTTCGAATGCCCAATCGAGCTCCGAGGGGATGACGGCAAACGACTTGATTGCGCCGAGCGTATCAGTGAACCAGAACCGCACGAAGTGCACATCGCGGCTCTCGATGGTCTTAAGCACAAAGTCCTGTTCGGGGTTCATGAGAACACCTTCCTCGTTAGAAAAAGCAGAAAACGACACAAAAGAACACGGAGTTTTTCCAAAAGAATATTGTACCGTATCCTGTGCGATGTGTGAGATAAACCCTTCGACGTGCAATTATTCACGTGAATGCCGTATACTTCTATCGGCGTAAATACCCTATGAATCAAAGCTCTTGCGCCGCCGTCCAGAAAGGAATCGCCACCTATGTCGTTTGCGAAAAAGGCATTCAAGGCAATCGATAAGAACCCGATCGGCCATAAGCTCGCCGTCGCGCGACGCGGCGCACTCGATGCTTTAGCTGATCCTTCGGTCGTGACCAAGGCGCCCTATCGATTCATAGACAGGAGCCACGGGTCCGAATCGATGTGCATGATCCTCGCGGGCTACAAGCCCACGCTTTGGAATGATGTCTTCGCCCGCTTGGCAGCATCGCTGCCAAGCGGTTTCGATGTATGCGTGCTTTCGAGCGGATTGTTCGACGAGCGCCTCGACAGAATAGCAGAGGAGCATGGTTGGTCGTACCTGTCAACCGAAGTCAACCAGCTTGCGAATATTCAGAACAAGGCCATCGAACTCCATCCGAGCGCAACTTGGATATACAAAGTCGACGAGGATATCTTCGTCACCGACGGGCTCTTCAATGGTCTGCGCGAAGGCTTAGAGCGGGTAAGCGAGACAACATGTTGGCGCCCTGCATTCGCGGCGCCTTTGCTCAATGTGAATACATATACGAGCATCCGGCTCCTCGAGCTTGTAGGGCTTACCGAGGACTTCCAAGCTCAAGGGCTCTGCGAAGTGGCATACACGGACGGCATCACCCATAACATCGGTCTGCTCGAAGACCCGCGAGTCTCTAAGTACATGTGGGGAGAAAGCCAAGAAGTGCTCGCGGATATCGATGTGCTCGCCAGAGCATTGGCCCTGCAGCCGTTCTCCTTTTCGCTGTGCCCAGGACGTTTCAGCATCGGCGTCATCCTGTTTTCACGTGCGACGTGGGAAGCCTTCGACCACTTCCCCGTAAACAGCCGCAAAAACGGTTTGGGCGATGACGAGGAGCACGTTGCCACGTTCGCATGCCTTACGGGCCATCCCATCCTCGTCTGTGAGAACCTGCTTGCCGGCCATCTCGGATATGGTCCGCAAACCGAAGACATGCTCGCCTATCACGAAGCGCATCCCGATGTATTCGCATTCAAGGGAGACATGAGATGATCAACATCGTCGAAAAGCTTAGAAACGTCGCATCGCAGGCGAGCAAATCCGACGGGGATGCCGTCATCGAGGGCGATGTGCCCGCCGTCATCATAGCGGTCTCATGTCATAAGCCCACGTCGATTCCCAAGGCAGGGGCATATCTGCCCATCCATGTCGGTGCAGCACTCGCGCAGGAGCCGATCGCCTCAATGCAACCCGACGACGAAGGCGACAACATCTCTGCGACCAACCCCCGTTTCTGCGAGCTCACCGCGCAGTATTGGGCATGGAAGCATGTCGAAGCCGAATATGTCGGACTCTGCCACTATCGCCGCTACTTCTGCTTTGACAGCCTCGACCACGAAATGAACGATCACGCTCAAATCGAAGTGAGCGACCTGACACCTGAAACCGCACGCGAATACCGCCTCGACGACGATGTGCTGATCTCCCAGACGGTGCAGCAATACGACATGATCATCCCCAAAGAGTGGGACATCCGCGGAGTGTATACGCCTAAGGGACCGAAACGCTCCGTTGCGAAGCACATGATCGCCTATGGTCTTGTCACGAAGAAGCTCCTTAAAGCACTTGACAAGGCAGTCGCGAAGCGACAGCGCGCATATCGCAGGGATCTCAACGACTACCTTAGCGGGTCAACCTATATCGGATACAACTGCTTCATCGCGCGCCGCGACCTGTTCGACAAGCTCTGCGATTTCGAGTTCGATGTCCTGGACGCCTTAGATGAGAGCTTCGATTTCTCGAACGACCCCAAAAACGGCGAACGCGTCTTCGGTTATCTCGGCGAAATCCTCTTCAGCGCGTTCGTTGTGCACCTTGCACGCGAAGGCAAGGCGAATATCGGAGAGTTCCCACTTGTTTTCTTCGAATACACCTACGGAGAAGAGGAGCTCGCCGCACTCTTGGAGAAGGGGCCGATCGTCCACGAGAGGGGTGATCCAGGCGCCATCGCCCGCGCGAAGGAGCGCCTGCTCCCCTACGGCAGCAGGCGACGCGCAGCGGCCAATACCGTGCGCGGCCTCTTCCGAAGATAGGGTATCGGGGCGAACCAAGCGGAATGGTTCAGATCGATCGAAAAGAGGGTTTCGGTTTCATCGCAAGGCGTTGCGTCATAGCCGCCTATGACGCGTTTTCTCTGTTGGCAGTCTCCGCCATCATCGCACTCGGCATCCCTGAGAACGCGTATGCCTACGTCGATCCCTCTGTCATGACCTACACGATCCAAGCGCTCGCCGGCGTCGCCGTCGCACTCGGAGCGGTCGCTGGCGTCGCCTTCCGAAGGACGAGAAGAGTGCTGTTTAATCTGCTGCGAATCGACGAGAACGCCGGCAAGACAGTTGAGAGAAAGGTGTTTCGCATCGCAGAAGGCGACGTTAGGGCACATGCCGTTGCAGATAGGCAAGCGAAAAGGATGATCGCCTCGATGACGAAAACCGGCCAAAGCGAGCTTTCTTGGAAATCGCGGTTCTTGTTCGCGCTCATCGCTTCGGGTTTCTTCACGTTCACGTTCTTCGTCGCGTCCCCATATGAACTGATCGGCGGAGGGTCGGACAGCCTCATGTTCGGCCTTTCCGAAACATGGAGGCCCTTTGCTGTAGCAGGCATCATCATATGGATCGCACTTGCCGTCATCATCTCGCTTCTCAAGGGCAAAGCGTTCAACATCTCCGTCGCCTCGGTCATCGGATTCGGATTATTGTGCTATCTGCAGGCTCTTTTCGGGAACGGATCGCTCCCCTCCGCCGATGGCGCCGAGGTCGCGTGGGACAACTTCAGTACGACGACGATCATCAACGGCATCTTATGGCTTCTGGGCATCGTTGCACTTGCCATTTTCCTTTGGAAAAAACCGACGCTGTGTCGAAACGCCCTGTGCGTCTTGGCTGTGTGCGTGGCAATCGTCGAGGCTGTTGGCGTAGGGAGCCTTTTCCTCGATCCGGTCGTCATGGCAAAGTCTGCCAACGATTCGGAAGTGCATGTAACCGAGGATGGCCTCTTTGATATTTCCGATAAGGAAAACGTCGTTCTGTTCCTCCTTGATTGGTACGACAACGCAACGCTTAATTACCTGTACGACACGAATCCGAACATGCTCGATGAGATGACAGGGTTCACCTATTACAAAGATGTATCGGGTTCGATCGCACCGACCAGATACGCCGTCCCATGGATCTTAACCGCTCAGATGATCCAGCATGACGAGCTCTATTCCCATTACCTTTCAACCATTTACGATCGCTCGACCTTCCTCGATGACCTGAAGGCAACCGGATACTCGATAGGCATCTACACTGACACATTCGGCGCAACGAAGGCAGAGGTTTCACGCGGCATCGAATACACCTCCGAACGCGCCTTCAACATAAAGCCCATCGAGACAATCGGCTTAGACGTCCCGGCTGCTTTGCTGGTCATGTACAAAGCGTCTTGCTATCGGAATCTACCGTGGGTAGCAAAACCGGCCTTCTGGTTCTATACAGACCAGATCAACCAGGCCATGGCGCAGAAGAACGAGCCGGGCACGAATCCAGCTAATACGCCCTATATCATGGACGATGCAGGCTATTACGCAAAGCTCAAGCAGACCCGCCTGAAGATCAACGATGATGACACTGGATCCTTCCGCATCATCCACCTCATGGGAATCCATGAACCATTCAACCTTGACGAGAATGGCGAAGCGCTACCCGAGGGAACGATGAGCAACGAATACCGCCAAGGTCTCGGCGTCATGAAGATGGTTTCTGAATATATCCATCAGCTAAAGGAGCTGGGCGTTTACGAAAAGACGACCATCATCATTTCCTGCGACCATGGCACATGGATCTGGGACGAGGTGCCACTTGCAGTGCCGAACAGCCCCATCATGCTCGTCAAACCTGCTGGCGCTGGGGACCAAGACGGTCCTGCTAAGCTCTCATATGCCCCCATCAGCCAATACGATCTGCACGCGAGCATCATGAAGGCTATCACAGGAGACGGCTCCAAGTACGGCACTGCCTTCGATGAGGTCGACGAAGATGCGCATCGCGTGCGCATGTATATCCACCCCACAATCGACGTTCCGCCCGACGACACGGATTTCATCGAGTATGAAATCGATGGATACACACTCGATTTCAGCAATTGGCATACAACCGGCAAGGTCTGGAGCTGCTTCGAATAGGGAATCGAAGAAGCGGGCGATCGCATCCTGCACATTGTCCCTTTGCCTTGGATAAATACGTCTCTAACCTTGCATATTTCATGCACTTCGCCTGCATATTCATTTATGCGTATCGAATGGTAGTAAAATGAAAAGTCGGATTTTAAACGACGTAGAAGGATTATTCACTGATGCTTGAAGCAATAGCCAGCGTTCTGTCGCTGATTGTCCAACCCTGTTACGACCTTACGGGCAATTGGTGGATCGCCATCCTCCTGTTCACGCTCATCACCAAAGTCATCTTGATGCCCATGGCGCTCTGGTGCCAGAAAAACGCCATCGTCATGGTGCAGCTCATGCCGGATTTGTTCCGTATCAAAATCAAGTATTTCGGTGATAGCGAGACGATTGGCGAAAAGCAAAACGCACTGTACAAGGAAAAGCACTATCACCCCCTTTTGAGCCTCGTTCCACTCGCCGTTCAAATCATCATCCTGTTCGGTTTGGTTGATGTAATCCACTCCATTACCGACAACGGCGCCCCCGGAACCGAATTCTTGGGCCTCATCCCCATCACCGATGGCGGCATTTCGTGGATTATGCCTATCCTTGCGGGTCTTTCCGCTGTGCTCATGGGATTCGCGCAGAACCGCATCAACCCGCTTCAACGTGAGCAAACCCGCGCGGAGAAGAACCTCACTAACGGCCTCTCGATTGCGCTCTCGTTCTTCTTGGGCATCTTCGTTGCGGCTGGCATGGCCTTCTACTGGATTTGCTCGAACCTAAGCGCCATCCTCGTCCAAGTCCTTTGCAATATCATCATCAAGCCGAAGAAATACATCGATTACGAGGATTTGGAAGCATCGCGTAAGGAATTCGAGGCACTCAACGCCCTCGATGCCGAGCGCAAGACGAAATGGTACCAGCGCGACCCGCTTGCGAAACGCGAGAAGGCCGACTACAAGCGCTTCATGAATATCGTCAACAAGCACATCGTGTTCTATTCAGAAGGGAGCGGCTTCTTCAAGTATTTCAAAGGAGCCATCCGCTACCTGCTCGCGAACTCCAACACCGTCATCCATTACGTCACCAATGACCCGAACGATCAGGTGTTTGAACTCTCCAAGACCAACCCGCGCATCATCCCCTATTACATCGGCGAGAAGCGCGCTATCACCTTGATGATGAAGATGGATGCCGACATAGTGGTGTCTACTTTGGAGGACCTGGATAACTACTACATCAAGCGCTCGTATATTCGTAAGGATGTCGAGTACGTGTTCATGTTCCATCACATGATGTCAACGCACCTGACACCTCCCCGTGAGGCCTATGACCATTACGACACGATTCTTTGTGCTGGACCCCATCAGGCGCGTGAGATCAAGCGCGCCGAAGAGCTTTACGGAGTCAAGCCCAAGAAGCTCGTCGAATGCGGTTACGACCTCCTCGATGAGGAGATCGCATCGTATGCGGCGCTGGCTGGCAAGAAGAACCCCGTTCCAACGCTGCTCATCGCCCCTTCGTGGCAGGAAGACAACATCCTCGATACCTGCATCGACGACATGCTGAAATCGATGCTCGGACATGGCTGGAAGATCATCGTCCGCCCGCATCCTGAGTATACGAAACGCTACAAGGCCCGCTGGGAAGCATTGCAGCAGCGTTATGCGCGCGTATCGGAAAACGAGCTGTATTTCGAACGCGACTTCTCCTCCCACGAATCGATCTTCACTTCCGATATCCTCGTAACCGACTGGTCTTCGACCGCGTGCGAATTCTCGTTCTCGACG
The DNA here is from genome assembly GCA_015062605.1 of Eggerthellaceae bacterium. Lineage (GTDB taxonomy): Bacteria > Actinomycetota > Coriobacteriia > Coriobacteriales > Eggerthellaceae > SIG42. The sequence continues at coordinate 64,602 of SUUI01000007.1, forward strand.
CTCAAACCATCGATCTTCATCGATACTCCCATGAAGGTCGGAAACCCGAAATGGCAGGAGCTCGGAATCGAACCAAGCGATATCTCGCTGCGCAACCTTATCGGTATCTCCATCCCGATGGACCGCGCGGGCGAAATCGGGCAAGTCGCTGCGGATATGCTCTCTGACCAGCAATCGTGGAATGCGCGCATCGACAAAGTCAGAAGCGACCATATCTACAACATCGGCCACGGTGGTGAGGCTGCTGGCGAGTACCTCTTGCAGGATATCTTGGAAAAGCAGAAAGCGCACGCGAAGGGTGCTGAGGAGAAACGAGGTGCGAACAATGGCTAGCCGCACCTTAACAATCCATCGCCCGATAGCGAAACGCTGCATCATCGCTCTATTCGACCTGCTGGCGCTCGTAACCGTCGCGGCAATCTGCTCGCTTTCGCTTGTGGAAGACGCATATGCCTACGTCGACCCCTCCGTCATGACCTATACGATTCAGGCCTTGGCGGGAGTCGCCGTCGCTCTCGGTGCAGTTGCCGGCGTGGCGTTCCGCAGATCGCGCAAAGCGATTTTCAAATTGCTCAAGATCGACGAGAACGCAGGAAAGACGGTTGAGGAGGATGTCTCCCGCATCGCCTGCGATGATATTGATGCGCACGCCGTCGCCGACGAACGCGCACGGGATCTGACCACCATAAAGAAGAAGGAGCCCCAAAAGCTCTCATGGCCCAAACGTCTCGCCTTCGCAGCTGTTGCCGCATTCTTCTTCACGTTCACGCTCTTCGTTGCAACACCGTATGAGCTCATCGGCGGCGCATCGGGAAGCCTCCTATTCGGACTCGCCGAAACCTGGCAGCCCATCGCTGTCGCAGGTTTGATCATTTGGGTCGTTCTTTCCTTGCTCATCTCGCTATTGCGCGGCAAGGCATTCAACATCGCCGTCATCTTCTTCATCGGACTCGGACTCCTTTGCTATCTGCAGGCGCTTTTCGGAAACGTGAAGCTGCCGAGTGCGAACGGTGCGGCGGTTGACTGGTGGAACTACACCAAAGTCACGCTTTTGAACGGCTTCTCATGGTTGGTCGGCATAGCCGCGATTGCCGTGTTCTTCTGGAAGAAGCCGACTCTGTGCAGGAACGTCCTGTGCATTCTCGCGATATGCGTCGCCATCGTCGAAGCCGTCGGCGTCGGCAGCCTGTTCACCGATCCAGGCATCATGGACAAGTCTTCGAAGGACACGAGCGTCTACCTCACCGAAGACGGCCTCTATGACATTTCCAATAAGAGCAACGTCATCGTGTTCGTCTTGGATACGTATGATGTCTATGAGCTTGATTGGCTCATGAAGAGCAACCCGGATATGCTCGATGAGATGACGGGGTTCACGTACTACCGCAACGTCGGTGGCACGATTGCGCCGACAAGATATGCGCTCCCTTGGTTCTTGACAGGAGAGTTCATCCAGCACGACGAAACTTACTCGCACTATCTTTCGACAGTCTACGATCGTTCCTCGTTCCTAGATGACCTGAAGGCAACCGGATACTCGCTGGGCATCTATACCGACACGTTCGGCGTCAGTGGCGCCGAGACGGCTGCAGGATTCGCCTACACCACCGAACGCGCCTTGAACATGCATCCCATCAGTGCAACTACTCTGAACGCAGTGGAAACGGTTAAAGTCATGTACAAGGCATCCTTATATCGTGACATGCCATGGATCTTGAAGCGCTTCTTCTGGTTCTACACCGATGAAATCAACGAATCGATGGCTCAGTCCGCTGGCTCGGCCGATGATCCAGCGAAAACCGTTTACGTGATGAACGATGCTCGCTACTACGAGAGACTCCAGCAAATCGGACTCAGCGTCAACAAAGACGAAGTCGGTTCGTTTAGGTTGATTCACCTGCTTGGTGTCCATATCCCCTACACGATCGATGAGAACGGCAAGCAGATCTCCGATGGTCAAGAGGTTACCGAGGATCAACAAGGCCTCGGCGTCATGAAGATGGTTTCCGAATACCTGAAGCAACTCAAGGACCTCGGCGTGTATGACAACTCCTACATCGTTATCACCGCTGACCATGGGTATTGGTTCTGGGGCGATGGTCCCGACCATGTCTTAGACAGACCGGGCAGCCCCATCATGCTCGTCAAGCCTGCAAACCAAGGCGAGAAGCAGAATGATCCATTCGTGTACTCGGATGCCCCCATCAGCCAATTCGACCTCCATGCATCCATCATGAAGGCGATAACGGGCGATGGAAGCAAGTACGGCACCGCTTTCGATGAAACTCCAGAAGACGCATCGCGCATCCGCTACTACGTCCATCCCACACACGATGGAACGAATGACTACGAATTCATCGAATACGAGATTGATGGATACGTGCTCGACTTCAACAACTGGCACCAAACAGGAAAGGTTTGGGATTGCACCGAGTAAACACGATGCCTATAAAACAGTTGCTTTTTACATGACCGTTTCGCAAGAAGGGAACGATATGCAGACAGAGACGCTAGCAAACATCATATTCGAACCATTAGCGCTCGCTTCGGAATGCACCGAGCTGTTCTACCGCAGCGATAGCCCGATTGTCCGTGATGGCAATGCCTACCGCCTTGTGGCAGATAGCACCTATGATTTCTGCTCCTATTTCAACATGCTCTCAATCGCAAAATGGAAGCAGTATACGAATGTAACCGATTTCTTCTTGCATCTCGAAATCGAGGGGTCGTTCACGCTCGCACTGTATGCCTTCTCCACCGATGGCACGAAGACTCCCCTTCTGGAGAAGAACTGCATCGCCCAGAAAGGCATGCTTGATATCGAAATCCCCCAAACCGATGCGTGCCTAGTAGGCATGTGCATAACGACGAAAGGCGAATGTCTCGTCGTTAAAGCCTCGTTTGAGGGAGACACCACCAAGGTCATGGCAAACGAGGTCCGCCTCGCTGTTGCTATGACGACGTTCAACAATGAGCGCTACATCCTTCCCAACATCGAGCTATTCGCGTCTTTGTTCGAAGGAGATGACGAACTTGCGGAAAACCTCGCCGTCAACATCGTCGACAATGGGCGCAGCCTTGATGCAAACGTCATCCCCGATTCAGCTAGAAAGCATATGCATATCTTCCCGAACGACAATGCTGGCGGAGCAGGCGGTTTTTGCCGTGGCATGATGGAATCGCTTTCGAGCGAATTTAATCCGACGCATATTCTTCTCATGGACGATGACGTATCCATCTCCCCCGAATCGTTCCGCCGCACGTTCGCGCTCCTGAAGCTCCGCTCCGCCGATTACCGCGATGCCTGCGTCAATGGAGCCATGCTCCGACTCGAGAAACCCTCCCTGCAAAGCGAAGATGTCGCGTTCGTGCGCTTCCCGGGTCTGTATGGATCGGTCAAACGCGGATTCGATATGACGAAGATCGTTGACATCGCCGAATGCGAATCCACAAACGTGGAAGTGAAGAACGCATATGGCGCTTGGTGGTATTGCTGCATGCCTGCATCCCTTATCGCGAAGAAGGGCTTGCCGCTTCCCGTCTTCGTCCGCTGCGATGATGTCGAATACGGCGTACGTTTGCAGACGAAGTACATGACACTTGCGGGGATCTGCGTATGGCATGCAGGGTTCGAGGGACGTTTCAAGGGTTCCGTCGACCATTACCAATACGTCCGCAATTTCATGATCATGAACACCATCCATCATGCCTGCCCCGAGCGTCTCTTCATGCTGAGAACCAAGCAAACGTTCTGGCGCGAAATCTCTCAACTTTGCTACGGCAACGCAGAAATGATTCTCGATGCGCTCGAAGACTATCTCGCAGGACCGGAATTCCTCATGAAGGCAGATGGTGCGCAGATAATCAAGGAAAACGCGCAGAGAAACGAGAAGTTCGTCTCGCGTGCCGAGGTCGAAGATGAGCTCAATCTGCAACTTGCCCAGCTATTGCATCCCCGTTCGATTGCCATCAACAACGACCTTCCCGCATATGGCAACAAACTCACCCGCATCACGATGGCATGGAACTTCGACCCGCATAAACTGCGTGACTCGCAGCTAACGGATACGCCCGTGGTTTTAAGCTATAACAACACGAGCGTCCTCGATAAGAATACCCAGAAAAGCCGCGTGGTCGTCGCATACAACCCAGAAGATGACACCGCTTCAATCCGCCGCATGGATCGCGAACGCTACGATGAGATCATGAAGCACTTGAAGGATGTCAAGAAGCGTCTGAGGAAGGATGGCTCATCCGTCAAGAAGGCATGGAGCGACGCATTCCCCTACCTCACCTCGCAACCTTTCTGGCGCGGATATCTTCACTTGGATCAGTAGGCAGACAATCTCAAGCCTAGGAGTCGTCTCCAAAATCGAGTGCCACAGGAGCATGCGTTTTGCGCTGCTCAACTGGCGGTAATTCCGTCCAATCCTCACCAAAACCATGCGTGAGATATGAAACTATGTCGCCAGGGCAGCAAAGCATGATGCCTTCGAATGGTAAGCGTTTGACGGGAACTATGCTCGAACGCGGAATGTCACCGAAACTCGTGAACGCGAGCGTCTTAACGTATCCGGAAGGTTTCGCTTCGAAGCGTAGCGCTGCTTCGAAGTTCTCTTTGACGCGTTCACGGGAATACCTTAGCTTAAGTATGCCATGCACCACTTTACATGCCGCATGGCCGCACGCCCCCAATACGCCTTTCCAGGGTAACGTCACGTAAGGCGCATGATAGAGATAGCTCAGTTTCGACCACGTGCTCGCCTGACGGATCTGGTGCTTACGTTCCTTTGGGTCGCTTGACAGCGCATCGTAAGGAAATATATCGATGAAAATGGACTGGGAGATGCCCTCCGACTTCGTTTCGAGCGTTTCGAAGACCGTGCCGTCCTTGCAGACCTTCGCGAACATGCCCGCATATCCAGGAGTGTTGTCGTAGGTGCGCAGGCTATAGCCATCGGGCAAACCGTGCTCTGCTTCGACTATGAAGCGCTCGAAATCCTCTCGAAGCATGCCAACATCGGCATCGTCGTCCCATGGAATGAAACCGCCATGGCGCGCCGCGCCGAGTGCGCTTCCGCCTTCGAGGAAATACGTGATACCGCGCTCCTCGCAGAACTTGTCGACAACCTGCAGCAATTCGAGCAAAACCGCCCGAAGCCGCTGCATCGTCGATGGGTCAAGTTCCATACTCAACGTCCTCCTTCTTGCCGCATCCGCCTTCTATGGATGCTCGCGTAGCATCAAGTATATACAAAGTCTCAAAACAGAGCATGTTATACTTGGAACATGCATAAGACCTACTGTATCTTCACGACATTATTCGCGCCTCACGTAGGAGGCCAAGAGCAGTTTACCGAACATATCGGCTGCGCGCTTGCCCGCCGTGGGAACACCATCATCATCGTCACCTGCCGCATCGATGACGAATCACCCGATATGGAAACGATTTACCCACCTGAGGCGGATGCCGTTTCAAGCGATAACATCATGGGCGAGGTCATCGTCGTACGCGTCGAAAGCAAACGGGCACTTGGTGGAAGATATCCCATTCCGAAGAAACAGGCGCTTTCCCGCGTCCTCGAAAGCCTCAAGGCAAGCGTTATCGACCAGGTGATCATCAACGCACGGTTTTACGAGCTATCCATCGCGGGAGCAAGATTCGCCGAGGAGATTGGTCAGCGCCCCATCATCATCGACCACGGGTCCGCGCACTTAACGCTCGGAAACGCAGCTCTCGATACGGGAGTTCGAGCAATAGAGCACGCCCAAACGAAAAGGATACTGAGCGTCCCCGCCGATTATTACGGAGTATCGGAAAAGAGCTGTGCATGGCTCGAGCATTTCGGCATCGTCTCGAAAGGCATCATCCCGAACGCAATCGATGCCGACGCGTTCGTCGCGGCAGCAAACGATGCGCATTTCCGAGAGGAGCTCGGCATTCCTTCGGATCACGTGCTCGTGAGCTTCTGCGGCCGCCTCTGCCCCGAGAAGGGCGTTACAGAGCTCTTAGAGGCTGCTGAAAGGCTCGCAAGGCGCAAAGACATACATTTCACCCTCGCAGGAGACGGACCGCTCAGAGAGGCTGTAGAAGCCGCAGGCCTTGATCGTGTCCACGCCCTAGGCGCGCTCACGCCTGGCGATGTCGCCGCGCTTTTGCTCGAGTCGGACATTTTCTGCCTCCCCACCCGCTCTGAAGGATTCTCGACCGCTCTACTCGAAGCGGCAGCGTGCACAGTCTGCCCGATAATCACAGACGTCGGAGGTGCCCACGAGCTCATCCCGACGGATCAATACGGAACCATCCTTGAGAATGCTGATCCCGAGACAATAGCGTCGGCGATCTTGAAGCTTGCAGACGATTCCGACCTACGGCGCACTTGTGCGGAAAACATCGCACGGCGAGTACGCGAGAATCATTCATGGGACGAAACGGCACGCTTGCTCGAGCAGGCGGCTAAGCTCGCTTCGCAAGCTTGACGATTTGTCTGCTAGATACGTTTTTGCCAGATGGCCGGCAGTTCCTCGTAAAAGGCTACTTCGCATCCCCACCGTCGCCATCCGAAGACGGATCAGGAGGACATACGCTCGCAAGCGCCTGCTCTTGGACGAGATCGTTAAGCTTCTCATGCAACTTCGTGATTTGAATGGTATCCATGAAACTGCGAACCAACAGGACGGCGATGACATAGAGGAATACGAAATTCGACGGAGACTCGATATTGAAGAGATGCGAGAAGAAATAGGCTATCTGCGGGAAAAACGCCAACAGCAATAAGCTTATGGTGAAGAGGAACCAGAACACCGAGCTTGCGATGCTCAACTCAGCCTTGCGAATCTTCCATACGATGCCCAAGAAAACGATGAGGGCACCTATCACGAGAACGATAGTCAATGTCAGATTCATTTATTCCCCCTGAACCACTGTGCAAACAGAATCGAAAAGCTCTTCGAGAGCATATACATGATGGATTTCGACATGGTGAGATAGCTTTTTCCTGCCGTGCGTTCGTGCATCGTGACCTGAACCTCCACGAGTTTCGCTCCGCGGCGCATGAGCAAAGCTATGGTATCGGGCTCTGGACCGAAATCGAACGCATTCGCGAAAAACTCGATCATCTCTGCGTCATACATACGCATCCCGGAAGTCGGATCGACGACCTTCTGCCCCGTCGTCAAACGGATGATAGCCTGGAGAAGCGCTGAGCCCGCCATGCGCGCGCTCTTCGGCTTCTCGACCGTCACGAAACGCGAACCGATGACGATATTCGCGTTGTTGGACACTGCAGCATCGAGCATCGCCTGTATGCTCTGCGCATCGTGTTGGCCATCGGCATCGAATTGAATCGCGTAGTCATAGCCTTTGCGATGCGCATATTTCATACCCGTTTGGAATGCGCCGGCCAATCCGAGATTCGTGGCATGCGAGACATAGTTAAACCCATGCTCTTGGCATATGGCGACTGTCGCATCCGTCGATCCATCATCCACGATAAGGCAATCGACCCAAGGAGCATGACGCTTAAGACTATCCATCGTTGAGGCGATACTATCCTGCTCGTTATACGCAGGGATTATCGCAAGGACATGTGGATTCATCTTACAAGCTTCACCTCCTTTTGCCTTCGGGGACATTCGATATGCGATCATTCGTGAGGTATCTGCTGATACCCGCTCGTCTGATCGAGGTTGACATTGTAGTGAGGGTCACCGCATTCGCGCCAAGCGGGCCATTTCTTATAGAGCAGCTTTTGGTCTGCCTCGGGGAAATCGTCCGTCGAAGTCGAATAATCGTATCGAGGGAATGGGCAGGATTCCCTGGTGAGAAGCTTGACGGTCGGCGTTTGAACGCACCGATAACCCGTCTCCCTCATCCGAAGGCAGTAATCTGCCGCAGCAATCACGCTCTTGAACTCCTCATCGAAACCGCCGAGGCCAACGAAGAGCGCCCGTGGCGTCATCATGCCCTCATATGAGACGGCGGAAGGGTTCTGGAACGCGCGGAGATTGCACTCATAGCCCGGAAAATCATCATCGTACCCACGGTACATGGGCATCACACGCTTCGGTGTGATGGCGATACCGAAGCATTTATTCTCGCTCATACCAAAAAGAGATTTCGGCGCTACCGCACCGACACCCTTGATGCTGCTCAATCCTAAAAGCTGCTCAAGAGGCTCTGCGGTCATGAACATCGATCCAGGAGGCATGAACAGCAGATAATCCCCTTGCGCAGCTTGTGCACCAAGGTTCCAAGCGCGGATGAGGCTTGAATCGCCCGAAGCATCCTCTACTGCGATAGCGTTCTTCAGGTCGGCTGCGAGCTCCGATGCATGAGCCCCGGCGAGCACTATCTCGTAATTGCTGTAGCTATTCCCCTGCTCGAAAAGCTTTATGAGCGTTCTGGTTTGGGCATCGTCGCCATCAGCATGCACTATCACCGATACGCACACTGCATTGCCCGGCTTGAACCAGAGATTGTGGATAAACGGGATACCCGATGCCACGATAGTCGCTTTAAAGCCATTCCTCTCGACATGGCTTTGAATCGCCCAACGGTTCGATGTACGCTCATAGGGCTTCGAACCAGGATTGGATGCTGTGGAATTCGGACCGACGCGCCAGTGGTAGAGGACGCGGGAAACATGATGCACATCGCAGCCGGAAGATGTTGCCAGAAGCGTCAGATTGTAGTCTTGGCTGCCATCATAATCAGCCGTAACCACCGGCATGAGCGCGTAAATCTCCCGTCGCACGGTCAATAGATGCATAACGTAGTTCTTGCACAGCAGGTGCTCTGGTGAGTAATCCGGCTTGAACAGCGGGTTCTTGAAATGCCAAGCACGATGCTGAACAGCGGTATCAGCGCCTTTTTCTTCGGAAGCAACCTCAAGGTCCGATGATTTCTCCGCACCGTCTGACGCAGACTCGTCTTCAATTGGCTCAACGATATCCTCATCGCAGTAAAGGAGGCCAATGGAAGGATTTGCATTGATCGCAGACGCATATTCGAACAGAAGATCCGGCTCGATGAAATCATCGTGATCGAGGAAGCATACGAAATCGCCGGATGAGGCCGTCACACCGTAATCGGAATTGAGAGAGATGCCGTAGTTCTTACTCAAGGGAACGACGATGATGCGCGCATCAGACGAGGCTAGACTCTCGACGGCCGACGTAAGCGCCTCATCCTCAGGAGTAGCATTGACGAGCACGAGCTCGAATCTGCTGTAGCTTTGCGCTAATACGCTCTCAACGACATCATTGAGATAATCGAGAGGCGTATGGAACAGAGGAACAATGAAGCTGAATGTCGGCTGAATCGCGAATTCACCCGATACAGCACGTTGACGCGCAAGCTCCTCATCGGTCACCTGATGCGCCTTAACCCATTCGCCGTACGCCTCGTCGGTCCATGCGTCGACAGGAAACGGGTCGGGGTCGATGATAAGCGGCTGTTCCGGCTGCAATTCGTAGCCGAATCTCTTCAAGCCAGCGCGCACTCCGATGCCGAGTGCATGTTTTACCTTAGGTAACCTTGCCATGCTTTTCCTACAATTCGCGCAAAGATGGATGCTTCGTGTCTTTTTCGCTCAAGATGACCTTTTCGGGATCGAATGATTCATCCCCCATCAAGGCAGGCCACTCGATCCCAATCGCGGGATCGTTCCACATCAAGCCGCCTTCGTCATTCGGATGATACACGTCATCGCATTTATAAACAAATTCGGCAGTATCGGATAACACCAGAAAGCCGTGTGCGAAACCACGAGGAATGAAGAACTGGCGCTTGTTCTCAGCTGAGAGGACCACGCCTTCCCATGCTCCATACGTTGCGCTTCCTGGACGTAAATCAACGCAGACATCGAAAACGGTACCGCTCACAACGCGAACGAGCTTGCTCTGAGGATGCTCTATCTGGTAATGCAAACCACGCAAGACTCCCCTAGTCGAGCTCGATTGATTATCCTGAACAAATTCCACATCGATGCCACCACGAATGAAGTCCGGTTGCTTATAGGTCTCCATGAAGTACCCGCGTGCATCGGCATAGCACTTAGGATCGACGATGATGACGCCTTCGATCGATGTTTTTGTGAATGTGAAATTCCCGCTCACGATTTGATTGTCAGTCAACGTGCACCTCCGCGTTTCTTCCATGACCGTGCAAAACCATCCCGCATCCGAATGGGCATCCTTTAATGTGATCGCCTGTTCAAACGGTGATAGCTCACACGTGTGTAATCCTGATCGAAGTTCTTATTGAAGAACGGATCGCCCTTCACGTAGTAATCAGGCCAACGGTACCAGAAGTATGACCACTCCTTCATGACGCGCTGCCTTTTCTCGCCCGCATCGTCATGTCCTCTGGAAACCGACTCATAATGATAGAGCTCGACAAAGGGGTTGTAGACGATGAGCTTGCCCGTTTCGCGAAGCCTCAAACAGAAATCAACATCGTTATAGGTTACCGCGAAGGCCTCATCGAACCCGTTAAGAGATTCGAATGCCTCCCTGCTTACCATCATGCAGGCGCCCGTCACCGCGCTGACATCTTGCATCTGGCAAAGCACCGACATATACCCGAGATATTCGAGAGGAACCCGATATCCGATGTGCTCCAAGCTCCCGCTCGTCACTACCACACCGGCATGTTGGATGGTTTGATCCGGATAGAGAAGCTTGGCGCCAACGGCACCGACGTCCTTTCGCTGGCAGCAACCGAGTAGTAGCTCTATCCATTCGGGTGTGATGACCTCCATGTCGTTATTGAGGAGAAGGAAGTATTCACCATTTGCATGGGTTGCACCGAAGTTGATCAAAGACGAGTAATTGAATCCCTCGCCCGTCCATGTCACCACGCGTATCTTGCCATCGTCGGTTTGCACATCCCGATAGTAATCGAAGGTCTCGGGAGCAGAGCTGTTGTTCTCGACAATGATGATCTCGTAGTTTTCGTAGGTCGTCTTTTCCACAATGGAGGAAACACACCTCGCGAGCAACTCTCTCGCATCCTTCGATGGAATGATGATACTCACCGTAGGCGTGCCGCACACAAGATAGTCGACGCGATTGAAACGCCCGTGATGGCAAGAGACCTTCGCCTCGATGCCCAGGCGGCGAAGTTGGTCACGGACCACTTCGGTGCCTTCGCATGATGCTTCGGCAGCCTTCGGGGAAACCTTCTTCTCCGCAGCGCGGTGGTGGTAAAGAACCTTGGAAACATGCGCTACATATCCCGCAGCCTCGGTAACCCTCAACACGAAATCGTATTCCCGCTGCGTTGCGGAATAGCCTGTTGCGGCAGGAACCGATCGGGCAATCGAAGCACGAACGGCGATGAGATGGCGGATGTAATCGGTTGAGCGAAGATATTCGACGGAATAATCAGGCTTTAAGACGGGCATGCTGTATGTGCCATCGGGCATGAGGCAATCCTCATCACAGTAGATGACATCGGTTTCAGGATGATCGTTGATCGCACCCGTATACTCGAAAAGGATATCGGGCTCGAGGACATCGCCCTGTTCAACGAATGCGACGAAATCGCCCGTTGCTGCGATAAAGGCCTCGCTTACGCCTAAGGCTTCGCCTTCCTTCCCTTCGACGATGGCAATCCTCGCATCGAGGGCAGAATAGTCTGCGAGGGTCAAAAGCATCTTCGATTTGGCAGAATCCCCATTCACGAGGATGATTTCGAAATGCGGATACGTCTGGGCCAGAATCGAATCGACCGTTTCACGCAACTGGCGTGCAGAGGTTCGACGGATCGGGATGATAATGCTGAAGGTCGGATTCGCATTGAATGGATGATGGCGTTGAATCGCAAGCTCGCTTTGCTTCGGACGCCTATCGATGAACCAGTTATGATAATCCGCATCAGACCAGGCATTTTCGAAATAGTAGGCAACTCTTTCCTTCAGATCCACTATCTGGTCATCGGCAAGCGACTCGAATCCCACGATGGCCTTGCCGTCTGCCCCGTAGGCGACGATGGTGAACCCATCCAGCGAGATAGACGCGCGCATCGAGAAATCCACTTCCCATAAGGGAGTCGTCATATCCTTCGACTCCGCGACCATTTTGGCAGGCGCATACGTGAAGGCGACACCTGTCTCATTGCATTCCCCATCGAAGCATCGAAGCGTAAATGAACCCGGGGAAAGCGTGCAGGGAACGAAAGCGGTCCCATGATAGATGCATTCTGCTACCGGAAGATTCTCTGCGGAAGAATCACGCACGGGCACGCAGTCGTGAATCTTGATAACGGTACGGCCGAGCGTTTTCCCGTAATCGCAATTGCGAATCGACGATAAGATGCCCGGATGCATCACCCTGTTGATACGCGACCTCCACTTCGCCTCATTCGGCCTGATCACGTATTCAGCCTGACCGAGTTTCTCGAAATGAGCGGAAAGGACGTTGACATACACGGTCACATCGACACGCACTTGCGGGATTATCACCGTGAAATCGCGAGCACAGCTCGCCTCGAGCACAGGAGAGCAGCTGTCACTCTCGAAGACCATGCAAGGGATGGGATTGTCATGCACCTTGGCATGTACCGAGACGAGATTGGCAGAGTCGATATCACTGACAAGAAGCTTGAAGAATACTTTCGCTCCTCCACGACATACACCCGTTATGTCGATGTTCATATGAAGCCTCTCCCTTTAACCATCTTGAGAAAGCCGTATCCTCGGCTTCCCATTCGGTCCTATTGACCTTGCGCCTTATATTTCGCCTCGGTCGCTTCCTTGACACCCTGCCACCAATCGCGATGCGTCTCGTACCACTCGATCGTTGCAGCCAATCCCCCATCGAAATCCGTATGGATTGGCTCCCAACCAAGTTCGCGGCGAAGCTTCGTGGAATCGATGGCGTATCTACGGTCATGACCAGGACGGTCGCGCACCCAATCGAAATCGTCCTCTGCATACCCCATGGACCTCAGTATCGCGCGAAGCACGTCGATGTTGCTCTTCTCGCCGTCAGCGCCGATGAGATAGGTCTCGCCGATGCGCCCATCGTTCAGTATCGCCCACACCGCCGAGGAATGGTCCTCGGTATGGATCCAATCGCGCACGTTTTTCCCATCGCCGTAGAGCTTGGGACGCAGGCCCGAAAGCAAATTGGTGATCTGGCGCGGAATGAACTTCTCAATATGCTGATAGGGTCCGTAATTGTTCGAGCAGTTGCTTATGGTCACGCGCACGCCGTATGTGCGGTGCCAGGCACGCACGAGCATATCGCTTGCCGCCTTCGTCGAGCTGTATGGAGAACTGGGATGATATGGCGTCTCCTCTGTGAATCGCGCTGGATCATCGAGGGCCAAATCCCCATATACCTCGTCGGTGGAGATATGGTGGAACCTCACGTCAAAGGCTCGCGCAGCCTCGAGAAGACGGTACGTCCCCACGACGTTCGTCTCAACGAATGGATCCGGATTGGCGATCGAGTTGTCGTTATGGCTCTCCGCTGCGAAGTGCACGACTGCGTCAGCTTTCGGGAACAGCTCGGAGAGGAGCTTTCCATCGCAGATGTCTCCGTGCACAAAGTCCATGCGGTTCTCGGGAATGTCAGCGAGGTTGGCGCGGTTGCCCGCGTACGTCAGCTTATCGAGCACGGTGATATGAACGGAAGGCTCATGCTCCACTACCCAATGGACGAAATTCGATCCGATGAAGCCAGCAGCTCCAGTGACGAGGATGTTTTTCACGCTCTACCCCTCCCGCTTTGCTGGTTGCGTCAACTCTTCCCATGAGGGGTTCTTCGCAAGGGCGGGCATGTTGGCGAGGTACGTTGAGAGCGCCTCTTTCCATGGACGCATCTTGTTGCCGATGGTCTGCGCCAAATGGCGGTTCTCCAAAGAAGAGTACGCAGGACGGTCTGCGCTCTGCGGATTGTTCTCCTTGTACTGGGCAGAGGAGCAGCGCACGACTGCGCAATCGCGGTCGGAGCCCTCCATAATCGCCTCGGTGAAGTCAGCCCAGGAGCACGTCCCCTCATTGGTGCAATGGTAAAGCCCGTAGCATTCGGTGTCAGCGAGCGCGAGTATCTCGTAAGCAAGGTCATTGGCGCTCGTAGGGTTGCCCAACTGGTCGTCAACGACCGTGACGTGATCGAGCTTGCTGCCAAGCCCCACCATCGTCTTCACGAAGTTCTTGCCAACGTAACCGTATAGCCAAGCGGTGCGCAAGACGAAGGTCCGGCTGCAGTTCGCAAACGCCGCCTTCTCCCCATCGAGCTTCGTGCGACCGTATGCGGAGATCGGACCGGTCTGGTCGTCTTCGGTACGCGGGACGGGATCGGTCCCGGGAAAGACGTAGTCGGTGGAGATATGGACGAACTTCGCACCGCACCCCTCAGCGCCGCGAGCAAGGTAACCGACGGCATCGGCATTGACGCGATGCGCGCCCTCCTCGTCTTTTTCGCAACCATCAACGTTGGTGATCGCGGCTGAGTTGACGATGAGGTCATAGGGTCCGTAATTGCTAAACCACGCGTCGACTGCAGCCTCGTCGGAGATGTCGAGCTCATGGTAGTCGATGCACGTCACATCGGCATCCGCATACGATGCGGGTATCGGGCCGATCTCGGCCCTGCCGGTCGAAATGCAGCGGGAAAGCTCGTTGCCCAGCTGTCCCAAACCGCCCGTGATCAATATCCTCATCGCCTACTCCCCTTCTTTCTCTATGTAGATCTTGCGCTCGGCGACCTTCTTGAGGTGGTCGCCGTACGGGCTCTTCCCGTAGCGCTCCGCGGCGGCCAAGAGGCGCTCGCGGGTAATCCAGTCGTTCTCGTATGCGATCTCCTCGATGACCGAGATCGACAGGCCCTGCGCCTCCTGCACGGTGCGCACGAACTGCCCCGCCTCGAACAGCGACTCCATGGTGCCGGTGTCGAGCCATGCGTAGCCGCGGCCGAGCGTGACCACGTTGAGAGACCCTTCAGCGAGGTACATCTGGTTCAGCGTCGTGATCTCGAGCTCGCCGCGCGCGCTCGGACGCACCTGCTTGGCGAATTCGCATACGCGAGCATCGTAGAAGTACAGCCCGGTGACGGCGTAGTTCGACTTCGGCTCGGCGGGCTTCTCCTCGATCGACACCGCGTTGAAGTCCTCGTCGAACTCCACCACGCCGAACCTCCATGGGTCGTCGACGTAGTAGCCGAACACCGTCGCGCCGCCCTTCTCCTCGGCTGACGCGACCGCTTGGCGCAGATGGCGCTTCAGGCCGTTACCGTAGAAGATGTTGTCGCCTAAGACGAGCGCGCACGAATCGCCGTCGATGAACTCCTCGCCGATGATGAACGCCTGGGCGAGCCCGTCGGGGGAAGGCTGCTCGGCATACGAGAGCTTCACTCCGTAATCGGAGCCGTCCTTTAAGAGGCGCTGGAAGTTAGGCAGATCGTGCGGCGTGGAGATGATGAGTATGTCGCGGATGCCCGCCATCATGAGTACGGACAAGGGGTAGAACACCATGGGCTTGTCGTACACGGGCAAAAGCTGCTTGCTCGTCACCGTGGTCAGCGGGTACAGCCTCGTACCGCTCCCCCCTGCTAGGATGATGCCCTTCATCTCGCTTCCTTTCCTAAGATGGCTCCAAGCATCTTGATATCGCCTTGCACTATCGGCGCGAGCTGAAGACTCGCGCAGGCCATCTCATAAGACGCTTTCACGCATCCATCGGGGTGAATGCTTCCTGAAAGAAGGCCTAAAAACCTAAATTAGTATTATACAACGAAGTGCACGCCGGCATGTTGGCATGTGAAGGGGTTGTGTAGCTCTTTCGACAAACGATTGCGCCCCGAAGGCACGCGATCAAATCGTGCGTGTCACAAAAAACGACGGCTTTGATTAGTGCTCGGAGAACCAGTCGCTTACTTGGCTCTGGTCGTAGAAGACGACATCGTCCCCAATAAGGTCGAAGCATCCGTCATGCGCATCAACGATGCTCACCGAACAATTCAGCGGCACGCCTCCGTGCCAGAAATCGGACGGATCGTCATAAACCATGTTGAGCATCGCGCGCAATGCGAATCCATGCGTAGACACGAGAACCGATTCGTAATCCTTCTGCGCAAGCTCTCTTAGAAAATCCTGGGTCCGCGCGCATACCTCCCGAGTGCTTTCACCTTCGGGGAACCCATCGAAATGGAGCGGATCATCGAAATACCCATGAAGATACTTCTCATCCACTTCACATTCTCCCGGTCGGAAATGCTTGCCCTCGCACTGTCCCACCGAGATCTCATACAAGCGCTCATCGATTTCGATGGGCACGTCTGCGTTGCCGCTCGCATCCAGCAAGGCGCGGGCGGTTATCTGCGAACGCGTTAGAGGAGATGCGAACGCGGCATCGAAGCGCACACCAAAGAGAGCCTGACCTACCGACGATGCTAGCGCCAGCCCGCTTTCAAGCAATTCCGTATCGAGCCTGCCTTGGAAAACACCCGCGACGTTCGCCGATGTCTCCCCATGTCGGATGATGTAGATCTTCATAGAGCGCTCTTTCTTCTCGGGCATTTTTGCCGAAGGGGATTATACCGCCATCTTCGTGATATTTGCCTGATGGTTTCTGCAGTTGTCGTGTTATACGGACAACTATCATGAATGCGAAAATGACTTCATGTATCATCGTAGGGACAAACGTCTTAGCGAAGCGCACTGTGTAGCGCATAACCTGTTCCACAAAAGGAGCGCGTTTAAGTGAAATCCATAACCCGCCTCTATCTCAGCAAGAACAAGCAGAGGGTGCTTTCGGCCGTACGCCGCATCAACGACGCACGTAACGATCTTGTGATCGACAGTCACTACAAGCAGGAAGATAGCGACGATGAGCTATCTATTTCCAAGATAAGCATCGTTGAAGTCATCGAGGATAGGTATTGGAACAATCTCCGCGTGTCGCTTGTAGCGGCATGGAAAGACACCGATGCGCTTTCCTGCACAGCATCCGCCGCATTCGGGAGAAAGCAGACATGCAAGGCTATCGTAATCGCGAAGCGCGCCATCGATTCTGCGATCGATGAAGACGGGCGCGCTCTGACGCGGCTTCTTGTCACCATCCAACTGCCCAAGCGCATATCTTCCTACGCCATCTCCCTCGTCAATGGAGCTTGCCCCGAAATCGCCGGTAAATTCGTGTTCCGCGAGTCCGATTACGGCAGGATGCTGCATGAATGCGGCATGCTCACCCAGAGCGCGGAGAACGATTTCAGCTATCCGGAATGGTTCTTCTGGCATAAGGCAAGCGAGGCGGTGCTCGACGCACAGCGCACCTCCGTCCTTGCGAGTAATCCGATTTTCAGCATCATCGTCCCCTTATTCAAAACGCCGCTCGATTACTTTAACGACATGGTGCAATCCGTGCTTGCCCAAAGCTATCCATACTGGCAGCTCATCTTAGTCAATGCGAGCCCCGAGATCGAGGAGCTCACCGAAGCCGTCGCCGAGATAGCCGATTCCGACGAACGCATCACCGTAGTCACCTTAGAGGAGAATCTCGGTATCACGTTGAATACGAACGAGGGCATGAAAGCCGCCATAGGCGATTTCATAAGCTTCTTCGATCACGATGACACCATCGAACCCGACATCCTCTTCGAGTA
Organism: Eggerthellaceae bacterium; assembly: GCA_015062605.1. Taxonomy (GTDB): domain Bacteria; phylum Actinomycetota; class Coriobacteriia; order Coriobacteriales; family Eggerthellaceae; genus SIG42. The sequence continues at coordinate 82,215 of SUUI01000007.1, forward strand.
TGCAAGCGCAATCAACGCCCATCCTGAAACCGATGTGCTCTATTGCGACGAGGATAAGCTGACCCCGAACGGGGAATACATGCATCCATTCCTCAAACCGGATTATTCCCCGGACCTTCTGCATTGCCATAACTACATATGCCACATGCTCACGGTTCGCGCATCCATCCTAAAGTCGCTCGAGCCCGCTGGTGCCGAAGTGGACGGCGCTCAAGATTACAATTGCGTTTTGCGTGCGACCGAGAAGGCACGCTACGTCCATCATGTGCGCAGAGTGCTCTATCATTGGCGCATCAATCCGACATCCGTCGCGAACGATTCAACCAACAAGCCCTATGCCACACGGGCGGGCATGATTTCTCTCGAGCGTCACTTCGAGCGCCTCGGCATCGATGCCTCAATCGATTTGAGGAAGGTTCCGTTCAGGTATTACGCGAACTACACGCTCGATGAAGACGATCCCATAACGATAATCATCCCCTCCTGCGATGATTATCGCCTACTCGATACGTGCATCACTTCCATTGCGAACAAAACAACCTACGCCAACTACGAGGTGATCATCGTCGATTGCGGCACAACAGACGAAAAGACCTTGACGTACTACGAGGCCATCGCTGAAAAGAACGACAGATTCAGCGTGATAAAGCTTGCAAACGACGAGGAAGCGAATTCCATTGATCCTGCTTTGGCATTCGAATGCGGAGTCGCCCACGCGAAAGGAGAATTCCTCGTTTTCCTCTCCCATGACGTCCAGATAATCACCCCGAGCTGGCTTGATGCCCTGCGCGGGTATTTCCAGCATGAATACGTCGGCTGCGTCGGAGGGCGCATCATGTGCGCAGATGAAACCGTCTTCCATGCCGGTATCGCCATCGGTGGAAACGATGTGCATTATCTGAACCAGAACTCGACTATAAGCATGTTCAGCTACTTCGGACTTCGCGATGACGTCCAAAACGTCAGCGCCGTCTCCCCTTCGTTCATGATGACGAGAAAGAGCCTGTTCGCCGATCTAGGCGGATTCGACCCCTCGTTCATCGACGAGTATCAGGGCATCGACTATTGCCTGCGTCTGCGCAAAAAGGGCAAGTACGTCGTCTACACCCCGCTTGCAGAGGTATACCGGCATGACCCTTATCCGCAATTCGGATGCGATGATGCGGCGTATGCCGCAAAAAAGGCCCAGAACATCTCGCTCTTCAAGCAACGCTGGGCTTCGTATTACACCGATGGGGATCCCTTCTACAGCATCAACTTCCAGCAGCTCGGTCCTGAAGGACGTTTCTATCATCTGGGCCGTGACTACGGGCTTACCGTGGTGCTGAACCGACATGGCATCGAGTACTTCGGATACGCAACGCATCCCAACGAATGATGGAGATGGTTTCCCCTCTCCGAAACGAGATAATGTGGTTATCGTAGCGGGATGCACCGTACGCATCTCGCCGTTTTCGAGGTGCTATAATTACAAGTTGCGTCTAATCCCGTCAATAAAGGGCAACGAATGAAACAAGGCACGCATCATAGCAACGAGATGCAGCGCAATTGGCATACGATCACATCGCTGGTTTCACGTGACTTCAAATTGAAGTATCGCCGTTCCGCTTTGGGCGTTTTGTGGTCGGTGCTCAACCCCTTGCTCATGATGGTCGTCTTGACTGCGGTATTCTCGAGCTTCTTCAAATTCGATATCGAGAATTTCCCGCTCTATCTGATTTTGGGCAACACCCTTTTCGCGCTGATGGCTGATTCTACTACAAGCGCGATGAACTCGATTATCGATTCCGCGCCGCTTATCAAGAAGATCCGCATCAACAAGATGATCTTCCCCGTCGAGAAAGTTCTGTTCACGCTCGTGAACTACATGCTCTCGCTCATCGCTGTCGCCGCGGTAATGATCTACTTCCAGATCGCCCCGACGTTGAATCTTCTCTACATGCCGCTTCTGCTCATCTTCATGCTGCTCTTCAGCACGGGCCTTGGGCTTCTGCTCTCTTCTCTCGCGGTTTTCTTCCGCGATGTCTTGCATCTATGGAGCGTCGTCATCACGGCGTGGACATACGCGACGCCGCTTTTCTATCCTATCGAGATTGTTCCGGATTGGATGCTTCAAGCAGAAGCCTTCAATCCCATGTACCATTACGTCACATATCTCCGCGACATCGCGCTTTGGAACGTCACGCCTGGCCTCACCGAGAACCTCATCTGCTTCGGCATGGCGATATCCACGTTCTTGATCGGCCTTTTGGTGTTCAAGAAGACCCAGAACAAATTCATCCTCTATGTGTAATGCGCCAAGGTGATCATCAATGCCCCGATACACCATAAACTCTCAGATCGAGCGACGCGTTAAGTTCGAAGACGATGCTTCCAAAGAGATCATGGTCGATGTCGATCATGTCTCGATGATCTTCAATATGGCGAGCGAGCAGCTCAATAGCCTCAAGGAGTACTTCATCGCCATCGCACATGGCGAGCTGCGTTTCAAGGAGCTGCGCGCCCTTAACGATGTATCGTTCACGGTTCGCAAGGGCGATGTGTTCGGCATCCTGGGCACGAATGGCTCTGGCAAATCGACGATGCTCAAGGTAGTCGCCGGCGTACTCGAACCAAGTGAAGGGTCTGTTACCGTCAACGGTCACATCGCCCCGCTCATCGAGCTCGGCGCAGGATTCGACATGGATCTTACCGCGCGAGAGAACATCTATCTGAACGGCGCCTTACTCGGATACTCAAAGGAATTCATCAACCAGCACTTCGATGAAATCGTCGAGTTCGCTGAAGTTCAGGACTTCCTCGATATACCGCTTAAGAACTATTCGTCGGGCATGGTCGCGCGCATCGCGTTCGCCATAGCCACCATCATCGTCCCCGACCTGCTCATCGTCGATGAGGTACTCGCCGTCGGCGACTTCATGTTCCAGCAGAAATGCGAAGATCGCATCCGAACGCTCATCGAGGAATACGATGTCACCGTTCTCATCGTATCCCACGATACGAATCAGATCGAGCGCCTGTGCAACAAGGCCATTTGGATTGAAAAGGGCAACACGCGAATCTTAGGCGATGCCAAAGAAGTGTGTGGATTATACCGCCTCCTCGGCGGGCGCGTCGGAAGCAATGAAGCCGAGAAAGCCATCTTAGATGCACTCAATTTCGAGTTCGATGAAGACAGCATCGAGATTCCGCGCTCCATTAGCGGAACGGACCGCTTCGATACCGCCATCAAGCTTTCCGAGGCCGCGGAATGCATCGATAGCGATGCGATGGTGCTTTTCAACGACACTCGCTCGATCGACGCATACATTGCGACGAGCGTTTGCGGCTTCTTAAACACAACACCGCAATACCTTCATAATGATGCCATCCCGAGCGCGACGACGCTCACGGCATTCAAGTCCAGGCCCCAAACCGTTTACGCTATAGGGACGAAGACATCGGCAGAAGAAATCGCACGTGGTCTTTCCCATGAGGATTATTCACCACGCGTCACCGTCCTCGAATCGGATCTCTGCCTTGACTCGACGGAAACGTATCAGCATTTCAAGTCGATGGGCGCAACATGGAATACCACGGCGATCGTCTATTCGGCTCTTGACCCCAATTACGGCATCTCGCTTCTTTCTCTCATGCCCTACGTCTACGTCAATCACACTCCAGTGTTCAACGTAGATGGCGACAAGGGACCGGAACGCATCCTGGACGTGATCGGAGACTTCGAACGCATCATATTCGTCGGAACCACTAAAGGTCGCGTCACGAAGATCTTCGAATATGCTACGGAAAAAGGTCTCGAGATCGTCCATTTCGACGGTAAGGAGCCTTACGACGCGAACGAACAGGTCAACGACTGGATTGCCGGAGAATGGGCGAAAGACGGCTGCACAACATTCAGGATCGTCGTGAGCTCGCTTACCAATACGATAGATAACACTATCGTCGGAGCATTCGCTGGTTCGCTGCATGCGCTTCTGCTCTTCGAAGATGTCAAAGATATCGACAGCGTCTCAAAGGCATTGACCTTTGTCGGTACCCACGCACACATGATCGAGGGATTCGAGTTCCTCGGCGATGGTAACCGTTTCGACGACTCAGAGAAGCTCTTGATCTGCAAAAGATTGGCAATGGCAAAAGCGCAAGAAGCTAAAGATTAGAGAACCGTCCATCAACTTGCCATAGAAAACAAAAAAAGGCCCGCAATGCGGGTCTTTTCGATTGGCACTCCCATTCGAGTACCGAAATAGAAAAACATGCCCTGCGAGCACGACGTCCTATCCTCCCACGGACTGCACCGCAGTACTTTCGGCGATGGCGGGC
>SUUI01000002.1:0-190848 GCA_015062605.1 Eggerthellaceae bacterium
CGTGCGCCCCGCGCGTCCGGCTCCGCGAACGCGCAAGGAAGAATATTAGCCAACCTCGGCCGCCACGTCAAGGAAAAGTTTGCTCTTCACAAGGCGTTCACGTCTTAACGGTAGCTATTCTTCCGAAAAACAAACCGCATCATTAAAATGCGGGTCTTTTATGATAGCCTTAAAGGACAAAAAGAACAAGTAATTTTTTAAGGATTCATATGCCTTTTTACGAGGTTTTCGACCATACGGATCACGAATTCCAAGCCGCGTTGCGCGTTGTCTCGTGCATTGAGTCAAATGGGCATGAAGCATGGCTTGTCGGAGGCTGCGTTCGTGATGCCATCCTTGGCCGGAAAATCTCAGATATAGACATCGCAACGAGCGCCTCTTGGGAGCAGGTCGAGTCTTATGCACAAGAGGCGGGATTGACGACCCATCGAACCGGCATCCCTTATGGAACGATCACGGTTTGCGTTCCTTCAAAGGCCGAAAACGCAGAAAGTAAAGACTCCTACGCATACGAAGTCACGACCTATCGCTCGGAAGGCACTTATGGCGACGGACGCCATCCCGATTCCGTTTCCTTCTGCGCAACGATACAAGAGGACTTGTCACGTCGCGACTTCACTATGAATGCCTTGGCTTGGCACCCGATACGTGGTTTGGTTGATCCCTACGGTGGAGCAGACGATATCGAATTGAAGGTGATTCGCGCAGTCGGGAATCCCATCGAACGTTTCTCAGAAGATGCCCTTCGTATCATGCGTGCTTGCAGATTCGAGAGCCAATTGGGCTTCACGATTGATAGTACCACCCTGCAGGCGATGCGCGAGAAGAAGCATCGTCTCACGCATGTCGCTACAGAGCGCATCGTAAAAGAGCTCGATGCATTCGTCTTAGGCGATTATATCCGGCAAGCGCTTCTCGACTGCGTTGATGTAATCTCCCCTATCCTCCCAGAGCTTGCCGCAATCAAGGGTTTCCCGCAAAACACCCCATACCATTGCTATGACGTCTTAGAGCACACGGCGTATACGATGGAAAACGTCGAGACATCGCTTCTTTTACGTTGGGCCGCCCTTCTGCATGACATCGGAAAGCCTGCCGCCCACTTCACGAGGGAAGATGGCATAAGCCATTTCTTCGGACATGCCCAGATGGGCGCTGCGCTTACGGAAGGAATCTGCATACGCCTCGGCTTCCCGAAGAAGTTCGGCGAACAACTCGTTACGCTTGTGACCATGCATGACGACAGGCTTGAACCCGCTCCTAAGCCCATAAAACGCGTCCTTATGCGCCTTGACGGGGATGAGGACCTCTTCCGTGCGCTTTGTGCCCTCAAACGAGCTGACAGCCTAGCGCATGCCCCCGATTTCCGCCAGCGCGCCAAATCAGCCAACGAGGCGATCCGGGTTTTCGAGGAGATGAAGGAACGTAACGAAGCGTGGTGCATCAAGGATCTTGCGATCAACGGAGACGACCTTATTGCAATCGGTTACGAGCAGGGACCAAAACTCGGTGCCGTACTGAATGACGCGCTTGAAGAGATTGTTAACGAACGCATCGAGAACGAACGCGGCGCGCTTCTTTCGTGGGTGCAACAAAGACTTGATTCCAAAACCACCTAAGCGGCTTTCTGCTCGCTTTCCTGATCAGCGGCGGCGTCTTCGATTGCAAGCACGGTGCATTTCAAGAGCACATCGGAATCCTTCACCGTAAACGATTGCGAACCTGGAACGATTCGGTAAGCAAGCGCTGCGCTCGTCCCATTCTCTGAAGAGACCCCGTTCCCTGATGCGGTAGGATCGTCAAGGATGACAAGCATATACTCCCCCGGATCCGCTTTGCATATTTCCACAGGGTCCCCATAGCCGACCTCAACGTTTTCGACGAGAACAGTAGAGCTTTTCTGCTGCGTAACAGAGACGACAACCGGGTTAAGCTGCTGGCCGATTTGACGAGCAACCGAATCATCGATTGTCAGCGATATGGTGTAGGCGCCTTCGTCGCCAGCGCCCGTGCCGCCCGGTACTGGTGCCCCAATACCGAGTATGGAAGCTGCACATCGGGTAACCAAGAACATAAGCAGCAATAAAACGATGACCGCGAAGCCAAGCAGGAGCTTCTTAAAGAAGGAAAGGCCAGACTTCGACTTATCCTGATCGTCATCGGTAATGGCAGCTTGGATATTGTCTGGCGGATCATCAAGCTGGATTACTTGGACGATGGGCACGGGATCAGGCTCGGTGATTTCAGCAGCGAGCACAGCGCCAGGAGCCACCAAAGTCGCCGCCAAAGTCGCTGCGACCGCTGCACGACCGACAGCATGGCGATGATCGATGCCCTCATGATGCTCAGCGTGCTGGCTATACGGACGATTCAACAGGTTGTCCTCGATGGCCTCGTCATCGAGTTGCTCGCAATCATCGCCCTGCTCGTATTCGTCAGGAAAAACCACGGAGTAATCCTTCTTCGCATACGGATAGCTTTCGTGACCATGATAAGGCTTTTTAGAAAAAACGTCACGAGCGGTCATTCTTTCGCCATAACGGTATCTGCCCTTTTCATGATGCACCTTAGCGATAGCTTCTTGACGAAGTTCTTAAGAAGACATATTATCCATTCTTGCGCTGTTCAAACGAATGCGCAACGGGCACAATGGGGTGTCGTCTAATGGTAGGACAGCGGTTTCTGGTGCCGTATGTGAGGGTTCGACTCCTTCCACCCCAGCCACTTGACTTCGCAGGCCGCATACGTTTACAATACGCAGGCGGTTTCGACGAATGTCAAACCACGATGTGGCTCCGTCGTCTAGCGGTTTAGGACGCCGCCCTCTCAAGGCGGAGGTCGAGGGTTCGAATCCCTTCGGAGCTACCAGCTAACTCGGGGTCAGCCTTTACGGCTGACCTTTTCTTTTTGCCTATTAGACGGAAGACGTTCTAGATGAGGGCAGCTAACGGCACAAAAACGGCAAGTGTTCCCGCCTCCACCGAAATACGCGCTGAAGACCCTATGAATTCATTCGAAAGCCCGAGCGTCGTTCGATTGCTTATATCGGCATGATCGAGCGGGTATTTCAATCCATCGATACTTAAGCCGTAAACGCAATCGTTCATCGCGAAAACGGAAACGATGCCAGCGTCCTGGGCGGGAAGCTCGAGCTCGGCGGGTCCAGTAAGGAACCGAATTGCGCAATCATTGTCCACGATGACGACCGAAACGCCGGCATCGCTAATCGCCGCTGAAACCTGCAAGTTTCCAATCGTATGATCGAGCCGACCGGAAAGCGCACCGTATACGAACACCCTATCGCAGCCTGCATCCCGTGCGGCTTCGAATGCGAGCTCCAGATCGCTCGCGTCTTTTTCAGTCGGGAATTCGATGACATGCAAAACATCGGGCACATAGCCTAAAGAGTCAAAATCGCCGAGCACGATATCGGGCTCGCGGCCGATATCCTCGAGATGTTTAAGTCCCGCATCGACCGCGATGACCGTTCCGAAGATACCTCGAGCGTCAAATGCCCTGAAATGCTCGTCATTGAAATCGGCGGCAGCGACAAGCGCACATGTTCTCATGATGCCCTCCCCTTCCCATGCATGCATCGGCTCGCGATAAAGCGGAACAGATGGCGAGCGGGTCTATAAGCCGGGTTCTGTCGTTGGACGGCCATTTATCTCGAACGTACGTCACCGCACGTCTCAAGCGCGCAACCCGAATGCACGAAAGGGCTAATCGTATGGCATTCCTATTTGCGCTTGCTCGGGATGGGGTTTACCAAGCCGTGCCGTTGCCGGCACGCTGGTGCGCTCTTACCGCACCGTTTCAGCTTTTCTCATGGGCCAAAGCCGCATGGGAGTCTTCTTTTCTGTGGCACTTTCCGTCGGGTCGCCCCGCCCAGCCGTTAGCTGGCATCCTGCCCTTACGAGCCCGGACTTTCCTCACGCCGCGACATGCACGGCGCGCGGCCGTCTGGCCCGCTCGCGGAAAGCATTGTACCAAAGATTTCAGGGATTAGTCCGAGAAGCGGTTCTTACAGGATGGGAACGAGATGCGTCGTTTAGCGAAAACGCGTAAGCCACTCTTTAACGAGCCCTTCATCGGCATCGACAGCCAATCGTTTATATCGCGATGACGCACCGCTCGCAACTGAAACTGCGGTTTTCGGAAGACGAAGCTCGGAGGCGATCAGCTTGCAAACCGCCTTGTTCGCCTTTCCGTCCGCAGGAGGTGCCGTGATGCGCACCTTAAGCACCTCGCCCTGGGGACCTTCTTCAAAACCCACGACTTCATCGCGCCCGGACTTGGGCGTGACATGCACTGTTATGTATGTGGGAGCGTTCATACTCTAACTCTCGTCATCCATGTAAATCAGAATGCCCCTTGCAATAAAAAGAACCTGTGCTCAAAAGCGGGCACAGGTCCTTCTGAAGACATTCGATAGAAACTAGTCGATCTCGCCGAACTCGAAATCATCCTCGACATCACCATACCCGGACAGGTCCTTCTCGATGACAGACGCAGTCGGTTGAGCAGCCGCAACGGGAACACTATCGAATTGCGGCGTCGTGTACGACATCGCGATGCCAGCCGACTCCTGACGAACGGGAACTTGATTCGTCACGATTGGCTGAGCTTCAGCCTGAGGAGCCACGAACTCCTCAACTGCAGCAGCGGCATTCTGAGCAGCCTGCGCAGCACGCCTGTGGGCGCCAATCGCGGTCTGGGCCATGCTTGCCTCGATGTTGGCGAGCTTCTTGGTTGCATCAGTGATGAAATCCTTAAGGATGTCGTGATATTCTTCACGAGTGTCATCGCGCTCATCTTCGAGTTCGCGGATGATGTTCGTGATCTTCTGCTTTTCCTTCTCGGCATTCTCGACGATACGGTCGGCATCATCCTCGGCATCCTGGATGATTTGCGCGGCCTCGTCGTTTGCCTGCGCAATGATGTCCTCTGCGGAACGTTGCGCAGAAATCAATGCCCGGGAAATAGCTGCGTCATCGAGCTTGCGCTCTTCTAAGAGGCTTTCTAGCTCGATGATGCGAGCCTTCGCATCGGCGAGTTCACCGGAAGCGGCTTCTTCTGTAGCGGGAACAGCTTCCGCAACTGCCTCGACAACGGGAGCGGTCTCGACAACTACAGGCTCTCCGTCCGATAATTCGGCGATACGCGCCTGGAGACGGTCGATCGTTGCGTTGAGCGCGTCGATTTCGTCTGCAACGAATTCTAGGAACACGTCAACTTCGTCGACATCATATCCTTTGCGATCAATGGAAAAGCTTTGGTTATTAATGTCGGCAGAGGTGATAGCCATAACATGCTCCCTTCGTTTCGGTTTCGTTTAATCCCTGATTACAGCAAAAAATTCACAATCAGCCTTGTAGCAAATTGTAATACAAGCAAAGCGATAATGGGAGAAATATCTATCATCCCTCCAATAGGCGGCACCATTTTCTTGAAGAGGTTGAGATATGGGTCGCAAATCTTGCCCAGGAACTTATTAATGCTCGAAAGAATGCCGCCCTCGGTCATCGGTATCCACGACATCAACACATACACCACGATGATGGTGCTATAGAAATTTACCAGCCGGATGAGAATATAAGCGAAGGTCATGCTATCTCTTCCTGTCTTTCAAACCTTACGCACCTTCAGCGCAAAACCGCGCTTTAAGATGCTCCCAACTCGCGCGAGCGGTTCGCGCATGCCCGCTCTCCTGCGATAACCGATTCCGTAAAGCCCTTCTCCTCCATCGCAGCGAGACCCGCGATCGTCGTGCCCCCAGGGCTGCAAATCGATTCCAGCACCTCGTGGACGGGAATGCCCGACTCTTTTATGTAAGCAGCCGTTCCAAAAACGGTTTGAATCGCCAATTGCTCACTCACTTCACGTGAGAGTCCTTCTTGCACTCCCCCGTCTCGCATAGCTTCGATCAACGCGCAAACATAGGCGGGGCCAGAACCGCTGACAGCGGTAACGGCATCGAGGTCTCCCTCTGCAACGATGCTTGATGCACCGAAGCAAGAGAACAACTCATTGACAAGCGAGACATCCGCCTCGTTTTCCCCGTCACCAGCAACTCCGCTTGCACCCTCCATCACCTGGAGAGGCATGTTCGGCATGACCCGTACCACGCGGGCCCCTTCGGGCAAGTGGGACTTGATATCGGCAATCGAGACACCGGCCGCAATGGATACGAACAAGGGAGATTCTTTATTTATTATCTGCCCACCGAGCACGCTTTTGGCTACATCGTCGAGCACGCTCGGAAGAATCTGGGGCTTCACGGCGAGAAATACGACGTCCGCTTCCGACAGATGCGAAACGTCTTCGACGCATGCAACGCCATATTTCTCCGAAAGCATGGTGCGGCGTTCCTGACCAGGATTAACCACGACGATATTATCCGCACAAAGAGCGGATGCAGGGTTCTGCGAGGATGCGATCATGCCGCCGACTAAGGCAGCACCCATCTTTCCCCCGCCAATGACCGCAATGCGCGTATGCGCATCGAATTCGGGCATTACAAGACCCCTTGGGTAATAAGCCGCGCCCTCTCGTCATCGGTCAACGCGATGCCCGTAGATAGCGCGAACACCTTTTCGCCGACACACTCGACGCGCGCATCAATCATGCTTGCGGCACCGAAAGAGAAATCGAGAATGCGTTTTGCGAGGTCGGCGGGAGTGCTTTTCATGTTCAACACGACCATGTCCCCGGCGCGAAGATAACGAGCAACTTGTTCGACTTCGCTGTAAGCGGCGGGGCGAATCACGCTCAGCGAGCGCGAAGGAGCATGCATCGTCTCACCTTCGCCTGCATAAGCGGCGTGCGGATCGAAGCTTATGCGTGAACCCTCGAATGATGATTCGCGATCGTAGCTTGGACGTCGATCGGTATCTGCGAACGAATCTGCTGCACGCGTGCGGGCACGGACGTCATCGATGTTGACGAGATTGGAGGAAACAGAACGCACCGATGAACGCGTCTGCGCAGCATCGCGGCTCTGATCACCTGTCACGCGATCACGCAGACGTTGGAACGCCGCACGACCGAAGCGATTCTCGTTGCGGCGATCATCTTCTTCGTAGTCGTCATCGTACTCGTCGTCATCGTACTCGTCGTCATAGTCGTCATCGTATTCGTCATCATAGTAGTAATCATCGTCAAGCGGCTCTTCCTTGTCGTTTGAGAAACCAAGCTTCGACTTGATATTGCTAAGAACTCCATTTTCGCCCAGAGAAATCTTCGGTAGCTCCATGATATGCTTCCCCTCGATTCGCCGTCCACAACCCAAGATGACCGGGGTGGAACGGTTCGGATAATACCAACCTATACTCGTGCATCCTCGAATGCTTCGCTGAAAATCGCCCTTCCTATGCGCACCATTGTGGACCCTGCACGAACAGCTTCGCGCCAGTCTTCACTCATGCCCATGGAAAGCTCAACGAAACTCTGAGCATACTTATCATTTAGTTTACCATGAATATCGCTTTTAAGGGCAGCGAGCTGCTCAAAACACGCGTAAGCGACTTCTGCATCCCCTTGCGGCGCCATGGTCATAAGCCCGCACACGCGCACGTTCGGCAAAGCGCAGCAATATTGCACTAGTTCGAGCGCATCCTCTGGATGGCATCCGCCTTTGCTCGTTTCACCTGACACGTTTACTTCTATGAGGACATCCTGGGTCTTGCCAAGCATGCGAGCACTCGAAGAGACCTTATCCGCATGAGAGGATTTGCACAGTGAATGAATCAGCGTCGCAGAACCCACGATATCTGGAATACGTCGCGATTGGATATTGCCGATGAAATGCCAATTCGCTTCAGAAACCGCAAGGGCTTTCTCGCACAGGCATTCTGGACGGTTCTCCCCGAAATCGCGTGCGCCCTCCCCGAAAGCAGCATACGCTGTCTTCGCGTCAACCGTTTTGGAAACGGCGATCAGCCGCACTTCATCAGGTTTCCTACCACATGCGATTGCCTGGTCTCGTACAAGTTCGTTTATCGCGGCAAAACGTGTAACGGGCATGTTCGTCACCTTCATTATCATTTCCCAAAAGGAAACGGGCGCTTTTCGAGCGCCCGTTCGGCTTTCAATGATTTGCGCACCTCAAGACCTTGCTTTCTTCAGGCAGCTGCGCGTTTTCGCATTAGCGCTGACGCTTCAGGAACTCAGGGATGTAATCCTCGTCAGCGAAGCGGCCACCGGCCGTCGAAGCATATTGGGAGGCAATCGACGTCTGATACTGCGGAGCAGCGGCCTTAGCAGGCTGATCCGTGGAAGCGAACAAGCTGGAAGCCGAGAAGTCCTTGTTGGACTGACGACCAGGGTTCATCTTGAAACCGGTTGCGATAACCGTGATGCGTACGGCATCGCCTGCGCTCTCATCGATAATCTGACCGTAGATGATGTTGGCATTCTCGTCAGCGCACGCCTCGACGACAGAGGCAGCCTCGGCGATTTCGGCAAGGGTGAGATCCGGACCACCAGAGATGGAGAACAGGACGCGCGTTGCACCTGCGATGGAAGACTCGAGCAAGCGGGAGTTAGTAGCCTGTTGCGCAGCGTCGACAGCGCGATTCTCGCCAGAAGCGATGCCGATGCCCATCATGGCGGAACCGGCGTCCTTCATGACCGTGCGGATGTCCGCAAAGTCGAGGTTGATCAGACCAGGGATGGTAATCAAGTCGGTAACACCCTGAATGCCCTGACGGAGCGTATCGTCAGCGATGCGGAACGCATCGAGCATGCTCGTCTTCTTCTCGACGATTTCGAGCAGGCGGTCGTTCGGGATGACGATGAGCGTGTCAACCTTCTGGGAGAGCAGATCAATGCCTTGCTCAGCCTGGTTGCGGCGCAAACGGCCCTCGAAGGAGAACGGCTTGGTAACGATGCCAACCGTCAGCGCGCCAATTTCCTCGCGTGCGATCTCGGCTACGACGGGGGCACCGCCTGTACCCGTGCCGCCACCCTCGCCAGCGGTGACGAACACCATGTCAGCACCGGCAAGTGCTTCGCGGATCTGCGCACGGCTCTCTTCGGCAGCCTGGCAACCAACCTCAGGATTCGCACCTGCGCCGAGACCACGGGTCAATTCCTCACCGATATGGATGGTGACATCTGCGTCGGACATCAACAAAGCTTGGCGATCGGTGTTGACGGAGATGAACTCCACACCCTTGATTCCAGCTTCGACCATACGATTCACGGCGTTTGTGCCGCCGCCGCCAACGCCGACGACCTTAATGACGGCCAGATGGTCAGGTGCGATATTGTTAGGCATTTTTCCCTCCCTGATTGAAGTGCTCAACTCATTTCTATGCTCATTTTTTGTATGTGAACACACATGCCCTCATTCTACACATTGTCAACCCCTTTTTGCGGACTCGTATGCGCGTCCACATGGGATTATCATAAGCTGCGCCACATGGGATTATCGACCACGCGCACGTTGATGTAGGCTATCTCGCCTTCGTATTCCTCAAGCAGCTGCAAACATACGCGTTCCTTGTCGCGTATGTTCTCTGCAGAGCCGAAAGCGATTTCTACGCCATTATCCAAAACAAGGGTTGTAGAATCGGTGTCGGTAGCCTTAACCTCACGTACCCTATCGGCAAGGCTCGTGGTCATACCGGACACGATAGAGAGCGCGCAATTAACGTTCTCGTTCGTGCAAACGCCGCCGATCTCGGGCTCTTCCCCATATGAAACATCGGAGATATGTAGAACCTGCTCGGCGTCCTCGTAAATCTTAGGGCTGATCATCTTGCCCGCCTCAGAGTTCTTATCAGGAATGGGCATCAGCCAAATATTGTCAGAAGAGATGGCCCAGTTCCGTACACCGGTCGTATCGACAACCGGCACCTCCACAACCGCTACGATAGTTCGCTCGGAAACCGAGATATCAAGCGTTGACGGGAACATGCGGAGTATCTGTACAGACTGGATCCACGCATCTTTGAGCAAGCGTTGCTTGATCATGTCGGTGTCAACGTTAAGAAGCGTCGCATCCTTGGGAACCGCAGCGAGTTCGGATACCTCCTCGGCGGTCAGATGTTCAACGCCTTCGACAGTCACTTGCTTGATGGTGAAGGCGTTCGTGAAGGAAAGAACCGCGAATGCGACAGCGAGAACGGCAACAAGCGTGCCGATTGATATGAGAACGATCCTCAAACGCTTGCGGAACTTCGATTCCGGCGCTTGGGATGCACGCTCGGCCCTCTGTGCATTGCGGATGTCGCCGATGCGCACCGACGAAACGGAACGGGAAGAATATCTGCGTCTGCCCGAACGGCCGCCCTCAACCGCCCGATAGCCATCACGCCGCGTATTTGAGAAACGCGTAGACGTACGCGAAGACGCCGAGCTACGGCTTCTGCGCGTACTCGAGGAATCGTAGCGTCGGCTGTCATTCGATGCCATGGGTCTTTAGGACTTTCTCACATCGCCACTATGCATTGGCTGTCTTTTTCAGGGCATCGGCGAGTTGGGGGCCAAGCGCGACAACATCGCCTGCACCCATCGTGATGACCAGATCGCCAGGCAGCACCTTGCTCGCAAGATACGGAACGACATCGATACGGCGCGGAACGTATGCCGCTTGCGGATGACCCTGATGATCGAGCACGACGTTGAGGAATGTCTTTCCCGAAACACCTGGAACAGGCACCTCACCTGCAGGATACACATCCATGAACGTCACGTAATCCGCCTCGTCGAAGGCACTGGCGAACTCATCATGCAGCACTTCTGTGAACAGGGGCGCACGAGAATAGCGGTGCGGCTGGAACAGGACATGCACTCGCTTGAAATCCAACTGCTTCGCCGCTTTAATGGTCGCGGCGATCTCGGTTGGATGATGCGCATAGTCGTCAACGATCGTAACGCCGTTCACGGTTGCCACCAAATCGAAACGGCGGCGGACGCCGGCAAATTCGCCAAGCGCCGTGGCTGCTGCCTGCACGTCAAGCCCCAGCGCATAGATCATCGCGAGGACTCCAGTTGCGTTAAGCGCATTATGGATGCCTGGATTCTGCTTGACAGACCCCTGCACGGACGTCTCATCGGGGAACGTCACGGTGAAGGTGCTACCCACACCATGCGGAGCGTAGCCACTAATCCGCACATCGCACGAATCATCGAACCCATACGTCAGCATCGGGCATCGGCAGCACTTCCGCGCGAATTCAACCAAGGTCGGATCCTGCCCGCATATGATCGCGGTGCCGTCTTCGGGAACAGAACCGATGAACACCCCGAATTGCTCACGAATCTCATCGATGCCGCTGTAATGGTCGAGATGGTCGGCTTCGACGTTCGTTACGATTATGGCTTTCGGAGAAAGATAGGTGAATGACTTATCGCTCTCATCTGCCTCGACTACATAGTACGAACCTGAACCGGAATGCGCATTCGTGCCATATGTGCGCACGATGCCGCCGATAAGGAACGTCGGATCGAATCCGAGCGCGTCGATGACGCTGGCAAGCATCGAAGACGAGGTCGTTTTGCCATGCGTTCCCGCTACAGCAAGCGTGTCGAGATCGCGACCTAGATATGCAAGCATCTTCGCGCGATGCCAGATTTCGATACCGCGCGAAACTGCTTCGCAGTATTCGGGATTGTTCTCCATAATCGCCGTCGACACGACGACGATGTCAGGCTGCGCCTCCCCTGTTGCGATATGCGCTGCGTCATGCCCGATGTACACCTTGATGCCAGCTTCAACCAATTGATCGGTGTAACGGCTCTGCCGGACGTCGGAACCGCTGACGGAAAAGCCCTGATCATGCGCAACGCGAGCAATACCGCTCATACCCACACCACCGATTCCGATGAAATGGATGTTCTTTATCGTCTTTACTTCTGTTTGCTCGGACACGGACGTCTCCTTTTTAAAACCTAACTCGCATTAATCTATCGCCAACCGCTAGAAAACCTGCGTGCGATAGGGCATCTTCATCATTTCACCGCACTTGAAGAGGCGATGCTGAGCACGGCATCGGCTAAACGAGATGATGCGCTCGCCGTCTTTTGAGCAAGTGCAGCTGCGTGCATGGATTCGCGTACGGACGCATCATCGATTAGAGAGCGTACATATTGCTTGAACTCCTCACTTTCAGCTTGATCATCTGCGATCAGGTAGGCGCACCCGGCTTCGACGTATGCCTTTGCATTCGTCGTCTGATGGTCGGCAGTTGCATATGGGAATGGTACGAGAAGCGCAGGAATCGCACGGGCAGAGATCTCGGCAAGCGAGGTTGCGCCCGAGCGGGACACGATACAATCCGCGGCAGCAAGCGTTTCGCCCATGCGGTTCTGATAGCCCATCACGATGTAGCGTTTTGCCTCACCATCGGTTAACGCAAGAGCCTCTTGGACCGACTCGAGCTCCTTGGGACCCGTGATATGGACAACATACAGGTCGGGGCGTTCCAAAAGCTCGTCTTTCATCGCGCAGATGGCTTGGTTGATATGTCGCGCGCCTAAGCTACCGCCGAACACGAGCAGCATGCGCGCCTCATCGGGTATGCCAAGCATCTCGCGTCCTTGATCACGCGTCGCCTCAAGCACCTGCTTACGAACGGGGTTGCCCGTCACCTCAACCTTGTTTTCAGGAAGCCCGGGATTCGAGCACGCGTACGTCAAGCAAACCTTGCTTGCCTTGCGGGAAAGCTGTTTGTTCGCAAGTCCCATGACGGAATTCTGCTCATGAAGCACGAGCGGAATGCCTAGCTTCTCCGCTGCCCTTCCCACGGGAATCGAGACATAACCGCCAAAGCCGACTACGCAATCGGGCTTTATATCGGAAAGCCACGCTTTAGCCAAACCAGTGCTTTTGGAAATCTTGATGAGCGCTTTCGGAAGAGTCGTCGGATGATTCCGATTGAAACCAGATGCCTCGAATGGCTGGAACGGGATACCCGCCTCCGGCACGAGACGAGCTTCAACGCCCTTCGGTGTTCCCGCGAAGCGGACATCGCATCCACGGTCCTTGAGCGTTTCAGCCAAGGCGAGCGCAGGATTGATGTGACCCGCCGTTCCACCGCCCGACAATACGATGAGCATGATGCCCCTCCTCATCTATTCCCTTATCCCTCGCGCATCGAAGCCGTGCGCGGAAGAGGAAAGCGCCTCTCCTACCTGCGATTGCGCTGTGCGCTAGTGCGCCCTGATGACACGCAGGTCATCACGTCGTTTCTCGTACACTTTCGACTTATCTGATGCATTCGACACACCGAGTATCAACCCGACCATGATGAGCGTGGCGATCATGGACGAACCGCCCGAAGAAATGAACGGAAGCGGCTTGCCCGTCGTTGGAAGCAAGCCGATAACGCACGCGATATTCAAGAACGCCTGCGCGACGATCATGATGACCAGACTGCCTGAAAGCATGGCATCGAATCCCGTCGTCGCCGAGCGGCAAATGCGCATGCCAGCCCATAAGAACACGAGGAACAGCACGATGACCAGTGTAGCGCCGATGAGGCCGAGCTCCTCGCCGATGACGGCGAAGATGAAGTCGGTCTCCGCCTCGGGAAGGTACTGGAATTTCTCATGCGAGTTGCCCAAACCGACTCCAGTCACGCCACCTTCGGCAAGCGCATAGTACGAATGAATAATCTGGTAGCCCGCGCCATATCCCCCTTCACCGTCGTTCCACGGGTCGGAAAGGATATTGAAGCGATTAGAACGATAACCCGTGCCGAATACCGCGATCAGAGCGAAAATGACAAGACCCAACACGATGAGCGCGAACCATTTCGTAGGAACTTCGCCTATCCAGAGCACGCTAAGCAGGCCAACGCCGATGATGAGCGTCGTGCCGAGGTCGGATTGAAAAACGTAAAGGAATCCGATGGGAATGAGAAGGCCGACGAAAGCCCAGACGACAGTATCTTTAAAGGAGAACTCTCCCGATCGGTAGCGGTCGAGGATATATGCGCCCATGATGGCAAAGGCGATCTTTGCGAACTCGGATATCTGAAAGCTGAAGCCAGCTATGAGGATCCATCGGCGTGCGCCGTTAACTTCATCTCCTGTGAAACGCGTGAGTAAGATGAAAAGCGCAACGATAGCGACGACAGTTATCGATGCGAATCTCGTATTGAACCACGAGCTAGGGATGACTTTCCATAAAATGATAGCGAGAACAACGCCGATAGCGACCGCGATCAACTGCTTACGTAGAAAATAAAATGGGCCAACTTCATCCTCAACGGTCTCCATGGTCCCGGCAGAAAAAACCATGACCAAGCCGAATAGCACCAATGCGAGCGCCGTTAGCAGAAAGACGATGCGCGGCAGGAGCACATTGACATCATCGGAGGTTGCTGTTCGCGATTGGCGGGCCATCGTTACACGGCACCGCCCTGCCCGGCTTCAGAATCGCCGTCAGACGCGATGCGGGCTGCATACTCCGCAACGAAGCGCTTGAACGTATCGCCGCGCTCCTCGAAGCACGAGAATTCATCGAAGGAGGCGCATGCGGGGGAAAGCAGGACTATCTGCCCAGGTTTTGCCAGCGTGCAAGCCATATCGAACGCATCGCGGAGATGATCGGCTTCGTACACGGCTAGCTTGCAACCAGCAGGGACATCGCTCGTGAACGCCTCGACGAATCGCTCACGCGCTTCACCGAAGCAGATCACTGCACAGCTGTTCTCACGCGCTGACTGGACGAGCGGCTTAAGATCGGTGCCTTTGTCACGACCGCCCAAAAGCACGATCGAGCTGCCTGGAGCGAATGCGTTGAACGCTACGAGCGTAGCATCGACATTCGTAGCCTTGGAATCGTTGTAAAAGCCCACGCCATTCACGGTGCCCGCTGGCTCGATGCGATGCTCGAGCGGTGCAAACAAACGCAATCCGCGAGAAACATCCTCAGCCGAAACACCGACCGCGAGGACACTCGAAGCAGCGGCAAGCGCATTGGAAACGTTGTGCGGTCCCTTTATTTGAAGCTCATCGACGCGTACAAGTTCATCGCGAACACCATTGAACTCCACAACCAGCTTGTCATCGTCAAGATACGCGGCATTGGAGCTTCCGCACCGCGCGATCATGCTCTCGCCTAAGCCGGAAGCAGTTCCGATGGGAATGTAATCGAAACCGCGCTTATCATCGCCAAGCGCCTTCAGGGCGCGTACCGTGGCGCGCACCGTCTCGTCCGTTGCATCGAGCACGGCAACGGCACCCTTGATCTGAGAGAGATTTGCGAGCACCTTGAGCTTGGCATCCACGTATGCTTCGTGCGAACGATGCCACGAAAGATGATCAGGCGTGATGTTGAGCAGCACGGCGACTTTCGGAGCGAACAGCTTCGTCGAAGCGAGTTGATAGGATGACACCTCCACCACATAGTAGGAGGCGCTCCGTTGCGCCACGGCAGAAAGACATACATCGCCGATGTTTCCAACTGGTGCTGCGGAAAGACCTGCGGTCTTCAAAAGGTGCGCGGCAAGCGCAGTCGTCGTCGTCTTGCCATTCGTACCCGTTATCGCGATCCATATGCGATCATCAGGGCATTCGCGCCATGCGAACTCGATTTCGCTGATGATCTCGGTGCTTGCTTCCTGCGCGTTTTTGTAGAAGTCGCTGAATTGCGAGATACCAGGACTCGCGATGCACAGATCGTATGTCTCCTCGAAATGCTCGTGCTCGAAGAGCACGCGGGCCCCCAGCTTTTCCATCTCGCGACCGAATGCACACGCCTCATCGTTGCGCGCACCGGCTGCGATCGTCAGAGAATCGATGCGGGAACCAAGCAAGCCTGCGCAATACGACGATGCCGCCTTGCCGCTTTTTCCTAAACCGAGAATGAGCACACGCCCGAGCGAAGCGGGCGCATGGTTGAAACCGTCTATGAGTCCTTCTTGCATTGCCATTGTGCACTACCCTATCAACGTGCCTGCAAAGTAAAGAACGAAACCGCAGGTGGCAAGCAAACCGGAGATGATCCAGAAACGGATGACGACCTTCGTCTCGCTCCACCCCTTCTTCTCGAAATGATGATGCAAAGGCGCCATCAAAAACACGCGCTTATGATGGCGTTTGTAATAGAAGACCTGGATCATAACGGAAAGCGCTTCGGCAACGAACAGGCCACCGATGATAATCGAGATGAACTCGGTCTTCGTCACCACAGCAAGACAACCTAATGCCATGCCGAGAGAAAGCGATCCCGTATCGCCCATGAAAATGTCAGCGGGATAGGAGTTGAACCATAAGAATCCGATGCACGCGCCCGCAATCGCTGCTGAGAAGACGGCAGGCTCGAGCATGTTGGAGCGGAATGCGATGGCAGCCATGACCACCATCACAACCATAACGGTTCCACTTGCAAGACCATCGAGTCCATCGGTTAAGTTGACGGCATTGCACATGCCCATCAGCAGGATGTCGACTACGATGACGTACAACCACGGGATATCGAAACCTGAGCCTATCGGAATCGTCGTGGTAAGGATCCCGAAATCGAGCGTCACGATGAACGGGATCTCAATGGTTGGGGCTATGTCTAAGTAGTTCACCGCTACGAGGACGAATACGGTAGAGATCACGAACTGACCAACGAGCTTTGCCTTCGGGGTCAAACCGAGCGATTGCTCTTTGATGACCTTCGAAGCATCATCGATCAGACCCAAAGCGCCCGTGAGCATGGTAGCTACAACCAAGGCGATCGTCGCAAGGTTCAACTTGCACGTCAACAGCACCGCGATGATCACAGCGATGAGCATGATGACGCCGCCCATCGTCGGGGTGCCCTGCTTGACCAGGTGGCTTTCGGGCCCATCGGCGCGAACTTGCTGCCCGATATGGCTTGATTTCAGGTATTTGATCCACGCGGGCATGAGCGCCATGGTTATCACCATGGCGAACGCAAGAGCCATGAACACGAGGAATGAAGGATATTGTGCTACGTTCGCAATCATATCAGTTCAGAAGTCCTTCTACTATTTTCGAAAGCCCCATGCAGTTCGAAGCTTTCACCAGAACCGCGTCGCCTGGACGCAGGAGAATGTCTAGTTCCTGGAAGATATCGGCATAGGTGGAAACGTGCATGACGTTCCTCTCATCCATGCCTTCGGCAACAGCGGAATCCGAGATACGCGCTCCCAGTTCGCCGATGGTTATAAGGACATCGATTGGCTGGCTTGCCACGAGCCGCCCGATCTCGTCATGGCATGCTGGTCCGAAATCGCCCAACTCCGCCATGTCACCGAGCACCGCAACGCGCTTTCCTGCTACGCGCATGCTCGAGAACATCACAAGGGATGCGCGCATGCTATCGGGGTTTGCGTTGTAGGCATCGTTTACGATGGTGAATCCGCCACGGGCCATAAGAACTTCCTGACGACCCGCTTCAGGCTGCGCCTCATGAAGCGCTTGCGCGATGACGGAGATATCTAAGCCGCATTGCATGCCGAGCGCTGCAGCAGCGCATGCGTTGAGAACGTTATGCATGCCGCGGAGGTTGAGAGAGCAGGATGCCTCCTGAACCGCATCAACTCCCCCTTTGTGTGCGCACAACGTAAACTGCGGGCAACCCTGCTCGTTCAAGGACGCATCTCTTGCCCACACGGTCAATCCCGCATCGAGCTGGTCTTTAGACGGTTCGCGACCATCTATCATGCCGAACAGAGTCACCGCGATGGCGCGATTGTCGAGCTGAGCATAGTCGCGAACATAGTCCGTGTAGTCATCCGATGCGCATAGAAACGCGCGGCCCAGGCCTTTCGGCAGTGCCTGTAACAGCTCCGCTTTGGCCTTCGCGATGTTCTCACGGCTGCCCAAAAGCTCGATATGGCTCTCTCCAACATTGGTTATCAAACCCCAGTCGGGACGAACGAACTCGCACAACTCATCTAGCTGTCCTAAACCGCGCATGCCCATTTCGACCACGATGAAGTCGGTTTGGGGGTCAGCCGAAAGCAGGGTCTTGGGAACCCCGAGCTCGTTATTCTGATTGCCTTTCGTCGCGATCACGCTTCCCGCGCATGAAAGGACATCGCGAATGAGATTCTTCGTCGTGGTCTTGCCCGATGAGCCCGTCAACCCGATGACGCGGCCTTTCAGGAAACCGCGCCATGCGCGGGCAAGGTCGCGCAATGCCGTCTCGGTACGCGAGACCTCGATGATTGCAGCGCCCATCTCCTTGGCGAGCAGGCACGTGGAAGCATCCGGAGGCATCATGACCAAAGCGACATTCGCACCTGCGCGGAGCGCGCTTGCAACGAAATCATGGCCATCGACACGCTCTCCTTGCAAGGCAAGATACACGTCGTTTTGCTTCACATCGCGAGAATCCCACGTGATGCCCGTCGAAAGGATGCCCGCATCGATTGGGTCGACGAGGAACGTACCCCCTGTGTAATTAGCGATTTGTTTCGCGTTCAACTGCATGACGTGGGCTTTTCTCTCCTTCGTTTAATCAGCGTTTCGTTTGCGCCACTCTGCGCGTCTTTCCGTGCTAAAGGCTCTCTAGGCAAATCGGCTTTCAAGCTCTTCTGCGGCAACGACGACATCGTCGAACCAATGCTTCTCGTCTCCGATGATCTGATAGTCCTCATGACCCTTCCCCGCCACCAAAATGGCATCTCCGGGATTCGCTATGGCGATTGCGCGACGGATGGCACAACGACGATCGGGCTCGATTTCAAAGCGATCCTTATCCGCACCCATGCCGGCAACGATGTCCTCGATGATGGCAAGGGGATCCTCGCTGCGAGGATTATCGCTCGTAACGACCGCATAGTCGGCGGACAAGGCAGTCCGACCCATGATGGAGCGCTTCGTCGCATCGCGATCGCCACCACACCCGAATACGACGATCAACCGTTGCGGCTTCAACTCGGCAAGCGAGCCGATGGCCTTCTCGAGCGCATCGGGAGTATGTGCGTAATCGACATATACGGACACGCCACCATCATGCTGCGTGTTGACGCGCTGCAACCGCCCTGGAACGCCAGGAACATCCGGTAACGTACGGATAATCGCCTCGGCGGAATATCCCAAAGAAAGTGCGATAGCGAAGGCGGTCATAACGTTGGAAACGTTAAAGCGACCGACAAGCGGATATTCGAACGAATACTTTGCGCCGCGTACGGAAAGCGTCACTTTCGTCTTGCCATGGTGGTAATCGATCTCGACAGGATGGATCTGGGCATCTTCGCTAAAGCCAGTCGTGATGATGGAATCCTCGGCTGCGGTGCAACGCTTGAGCAGCTCACGGCCCCATTTATCATCAATGCAGATAACGCGTTTCGCGGGATAATCACGAGAGAACAAGAGAGCCTTCGCTTCGAAATACGCCTCGAAGGTGTGATGGTAATCGAGATGATCTTGGGTAAGGTTGGTAAACGCCGTTACCGCAAAATCCGTCCCCCATGTGCGCATAAGGTCAAGCGCATGCGAGCTCACCTCCATGGCAACGACATCACACTGCGCATCCCTCATACGTGCAAACAAAGCTTGCAAATCGGAGGATTCTGGCGTCGTATGCTCGGATTTCTCACGAACATCCCCGATTGTGATGCCCACGGTGCCGATGACCGCACAACGCTTGCCGATTGAATTCACGATATGATTAACCAGATACGTGGTCGTAGTCTTGCCATTCGTGCCCGTAATGCCCACAAGCGCCATGTTTTGCGAAGGATGGCCGTAAAAGGCATCAGCAGCCTGTGCAAGCGCCTTGCGAGAATCCTTCACGATGATCTCTGTGACATCCGTCGCGTCAGCAAGGTATACTTTCCGCTCGACCACCAGCACTTTCGCACCTCGGTTGATGGCATCTTGCGCAAACGAATGGCCGTCGGTCTTCAAGCCGACGATGCAGAAGAACGCGTAACCCGGCTCGACCTTGTCGCTTCGGTATGCGAGACCCTCGATACTCTCCTCGGCATTCCCGATGATCATGCCGCCCATGGCGGCGCACAGTTGCGCGCATGTTTTGCTCATAGCTGCATCCTTAGTCCGGCAGAATCCTGTAGTGGCTAATAGCGTATTCCATTATATCCCTAAAGACCCCTACGGTATTTCGCTCGTACGGAACCTTCGTAGCACCTACAAAACATACTAACTTGCTGTTGGTATCAGGCAGGTAGCCTATAAACGACAGATTGTAGAGCGACTCCTCGTATCCACCGCTTTCAGACGCGATCTCAGCTGTACCCGTTTTTCCGGCGACAGTGTAATCATCGATTTGCGCATCGGTACCCGTGCCGTAATCCACAACGCTCTCGAGCACGTCTGTCGTATTGGCAAGCGCCTGCTTATTGACCACTATTTCCTTCTTCTCGTATTGGTTTTTCTCCCCAGTTGAGAGGTTCTCGATGAGGAAATGGGGCTGGCAGCGAACACCATTATTGAGCATCAAGCCATACGCACTCACCATCTGCAGAGGCGTGACCGTAATGCCTTGCCCGAACGTGATGTTAAACGCTTGAATGAGCGCCCAATTGCTCGGGTCATTAAGGAATCCGGCAGATTCACCAGGATAATCGATGCCCGTGGGTTGCCCGAAACCGTATTTGACCAGGTATTTGTAATACGGGGCAAAGCCCATTTTCTGCACAGCGAGCGAGATACCGACATTGGACGAATCAGCGATAATCGTGCGGAAGCTCATGGTCATATCGGGACGCGGATGTGCATCCGAAATGTAATACTCGTCTGCTTCCAGGAAGGCAGGGCAATCGAATTCGGTATCCGCAGTAACCGTCCCCTCCTCGAAAAGCGCAAGCGCGGAAACAGCCTTGAAGATGGATCCGGGCTCAAACGCCATCGTGATGGTCTGCACCGACGTCGCGCCTTCTTCCACGACGCTCGTATCGGCAGGATTGAACAGAGGCAACGATGCAGTCGCGTAAATCTCACCCGTACCCGCATCGAGCATGATGCAGCTCGCTGATGTGCCCTCGATATCCTCCTGCGCTTGGATGAGGCGATTCTCGACCTCTTCCTGCAGCTCGACATCGATGGAGATCATGATGTCCTTGCCATCAACGGCGTTCACCTGTTCCTTGACACTGCCAGGAATCGGAACGCCATCGCGGCTGCGCTCCATGATCAAGCGCCCTGGAGTGCCTTTCAGGATTTCATCGTAATACAGCTCGAGGCCTGCAATGCCCTCACCGTCGATGTTGCAGAACCCTACGATCTGCCCGCCAATCCGACCGTAAGGATACTCTCGGCGAACGTCATCGAGGAAGTAGATGCCGTCAAGTTGAAGGTCCTTGACCTGCTGCGCCACTTCAACATCAGCCTTGCGCTTGATGTAGACGAAAGAGGATTCCTTGCTTTCGAATTTCTCGAGGTATTCAGACGCCTCGCCGCCGAGGACGTTGGCGAGCATCTCGGCCTCGGCCTGGGGTTTCGTAACCTTTGTCGGGTCTGCGTAAATGGTCGTCGCATCAACGCTCATTGCGAGCACGTTGCCGTTGCGATCATAAATAGTCCCACGGCGGGGGGAGATTTCTATGTCCGCAGTCCGTAAGGTTGCCGCCTTCTCGGAATATTCGTCTGCCTTGATGACCTGCAGGTAAACAAGTCGCCCGAAGCAAATCAGTGCAACGACGGCAAAAACGAGAATGGGTATGAATGCACGCATCGAGCCAACCGCCACACCCGAGTCTTGGATACGCGCAGTCGGGCGTCTGCGGGATCTCCGCTCGTCACGGTAATCGTTTCGGGAAGTTACATGAAAATCATCACGCGAAACGGAAGACCGCACGTTCGATGAACGATATGCGCCGCGGCGCGATTGCGATCGATTAGGATAATCGCGGCTGTCATGGCCATTTCGCGCCATGAGAGCCCCTATGATGCGGTTTGGTACGCGCGCTCTACGCTGAGTGCGAACGACAGATTGCCCGCATCATCGGTGGCGATGACGTCAGGCTCGAGCGAAATCAGGTCGGAATACACAGGAGCCGCCATTCCGAGCTCGGATGCCATTTGCTTGATGCGAACGGAATTGTCAAGCGTGCCTTTCAGGGAATCAAGCACATTGCCCTGAGCGCGCGCCTTCGTGATCTGCTCGCTGTAGTTTGAAGAAATGACCGTCGCGCGCAAGGTTGCGGAGTTAAGCGAAATGCTAGCAATACCAAGCACGGCGATGAGTACAAGCACTACGGCAAAGACGCGGGCAAGCGTAATGAGCATCGTGGCTTGGCTCGTCTGCTGTTCGCGCTGCCTCCCTCCGGGCACGACACGGATATCGGGGCGCGTACGACGAGGTGCGCGATATGCGCGCTCTTCTCCGTAACCGTATGCACGTGCTGCCTGTGCCATGATGCCCTTCTTGCTGCGATTGAACTTGGTTTACTGGGCCAAAAGTTCTATGCGTCCTATTAATGCTTCGTTTCTCTAAACATCTAATTTGCACGCAACGCGAAGTTTCGCGCTCCGTGCGCGAGGATTCTCCTCGACCTCTTTTGCTGACGGAATGATCGGCTTACGTGTAATCACCTCGAGCACAGGCTTCCTACCGCATGCGCATACCGGAAGATCTGGCGGACAGATGCAACGATTCGCATACGAGGAGAACATGTCCTTCACGATTCGGTCCTCAAGCGAGTGATAGCTGATAACCAGCACTCGCCCACCGGGATTCAACCAGCGAATGGCCGCATCGAGTCCTCTACGCAATACATCGAGTTCGCCGTTCACCTCGATTCGAAGCGCTTGGAATGTTCGCTTCGCAGGATGACCTCCAGCCCTACGGGCCCGTGCGGGAATCGCGTTCTTGATGATCTCGACAAGCTGCGCGCTCGTTTCGATAGGCGCTTTCTCGCGGGCTGACACGATGAAATGAGCAATACGGCTTGCCCATTTCTCGTCCGAGTTATCGCGGATGATCCGAGTGAGATCTGCTTCGTTGTAAGTGTTGATGATCTCTGCTGCGGTTAAGGGTGTGTTTCCCGGATCCATCCGCATGTCAAGAGGGCCGTCTTCCTTAAAGGAGAAGCCTCGCTGTGGCATATCTATCTGCATGGACGAGACGCCTAAATCGAATAGCGCGCAATCGATTCCAGGGATTTCCGCGCTTACGAGTAAATCATCGAGGTCGCCGAAATTACCCCGAAGAAGCTTAAGCTGCGGTCGTATCGCGCTTGGCAATGCGGCAAGCCGCTCGGAAGCCGCTGATAAAGCCACCTCGTCTTGATCGATCCCGATGAGCAGCCCGTCTTCGCCAAGGCGCTTGGCCAACTCAAGGGAATGTCCTGCTCCGCCGAGTGTTGCATCCACGAGTGTTTGCTGCGGTTTGAGGTTCGATTGCTCGAGGCACTCGGCGAGCAGAACAGGAATATGCCGATATTCGTCAGTCAATGTGCTCGCGTTTGTCTAGTCACGAAGGAACGATGACAAATCGATGTCGTTTTCGCCTTCAGCTTCCAAACGCTTCTTATCCCAAATCTCGAAGTAACCCGTGTTGCC
Source organism: Eggerthellaceae bacterium (assembly GCA_015062605.1). Lineage (GTDB taxonomy): Bacteria > Actinomycetota > Coriobacteriia > Coriobacteriales > Eggerthellaceae > SIG42. The sequence goes on from SUUI01000002.1 coordinate 23,443, forward strand.
GATCAGCACGACCTCTTTGTCAATGCCAACCGTCTTCCTCATATCAGCCGGGATGCTGATACGCCCAGCGCTATCCTGCGCCACATCGAATGCAAGGCGCTTCAAAGCACGACGGAACTTCAGATGGGTCTCGCTACGCTGGTCAAAACCGCCGTCCATTTCGAAGAACGACGCAACCCAGTCGCGATGCCCCTCCTCGTCGAAGACATACAGGCATTCCTTCTTGAGGTCGTAGGTCACAACAAGATCGGTGGGAAGACTCTTGCGGAATTTCGCAGGAAGGGCGATGCGTCCCTTCGAATCGACGTTGTGTGTATATTCTCCGTTTAAATCGAACACGATGAGACGCCCCCCTTTCTGTTTGACCGAAATCGTCTGTGCAACATTCTATGACACTATGCAACACTTTGCAACACAAATTGATGAAAATACAGTGTGAACACACTGCATTTGTGCAGAAAAAAAGGTGAGTGAATTGTCCTGGCTAGCGTTAGCCGCGAGAGTGGGCGCGCGGGTGCGCGTTACAATACTCTTCCCGTATGTGGGTACGGTTCACATGCGTGTAGATCTGGGTCGTGGAAATATCGGAATGACCGAGCAACTCCTGGATGACGCGCAGATCAGCACCGCCTTCCAACAAGTGCGTTGCAAACGAATGGCGCAATGTATGCGGATGCAGGCCATCGACACCGATGATCAAGCCGGCTCGCGCGACGATCGAGTGAATGCTCTGCCTCGTCAGACGCCCGCCGCGGGCGTTTAAGAAAACCGCCGCGCAAGGTTTTTTCTGCTTACGGGCAAGTTCAGGCCTTCCGTATTCCAAATAGTCATTTAGCGCCTTGAGGGCGGTTCCCGATATGGGAGCAATCCTCTCCTTATTACCCTTGCCGGAGATGAGAAGATACTCTTCTGGAAGCACTGCGTTATATAGATCGAGCCCGCTTGCCTCGCTTACGCGCAATCCGCACCCGTAAAGCATTTCGAGCAGGGCATGATCGCGCCAACCTGCGGGGTTTTTCTCAAACGGCGCATCGAGAATAGCGTTGACTTGCGCTATGGAAAGCACGTCCGGCAGAGCCTGCGGAGTCTTCGGTAGAGGAATCGTGTCAGCAGGATTACGATCTATGATGCCTTCGCGAACGAGGAACCTGAAGAAACCCTTGAGCACTGAGAGGCGGCGCTTGATGCTCGCAGCTGCGTAGCCTTTTTGATGCTGCATCGCCTCGTAAGCGGAGACATCATCGCGCGTGATGCTTGAAAGACTGCCGATCGAGCGGTTTTCTACGAATGAAGCAAAATCTTGGAGGTCGCGTTCGTATGCGGAAACGGTAAGCGCCGAACTTCCACGCTCAACGCGCAGATACGATAGGTAATCGCGTATCTCCCGCTCCATACAACACCCTCCCTTCAAATCTGCAAACGCATGATTACTCTGTCATGATACCGCGCCAGCCCTTTGTTTGGAGCAGCGATTTTGCATGCGTGAAACACTAACCTAAATGATTGGGATATAATCTTCGAGGCATGTTTTTCTAGGAGGTTCATGACTATGCGCATCGGTTTCGACAACGAAAAGTACATCAAGCTCCAGGCTCAGCACATTCGCGAACGCATCAACCAATTCGGCGGGAAGCTGTACTTGGAATTCGGTGGAAAGATCTTCGATGATTACCATGCATCGCGTGTGCTCCCCGGCTTCAAGCCCGACTCCAAGATGCGCATGCTGCAAGCGCTCGCCGATGATGTCGAGATCATCATCGCCATCAACGCGAATGACATCGAGAAGAATAAGATTCGTGGCGACCTGGGCATTACATACGATGATGATGTCCTGCGCTTGATGGATGTGTTCCGCGGACTGAACCTCTATGTCGGCAGCGTGGTCATCACGCGTTATGCTGGACAACCTGCCGCAGATGCATTCCGCAAGCGCCTTGCCGACCTGGGAATCAAATGCCACTTGCATTATCCGATTCCAGGATATCCGTACGATATCGACACCATCGTGAGCGAAAACGGATACGGCAAGAACGATTACATCGAGACCACGAAGCCGCTCGTCGTCGTCACGGCTCCAGGACCCGGAAGCGGCAAAATGGCAACATGCCTTTCGCAGCTGTACTACGAGCATAAGCATGGCGTGAACGCCGGCTATGCGAAATATGAGACCTTCCCGATTTGGAACCTGCCCCTGCAGCATCCAGTCAACATCGCGTATGAGGCTGCAACCGCCGACCTCGATGACGTGAACACGATCGACCCGTTCCATCTGGAAGCCTATGGCAAGACAACGGTGAATTACAACCGTGACGTCGAGATCTTCCCAGTGCTCAAGGCACTGATGGAACGCGTCAGCGGCACCTGCCCCTACAAGTCGCCTACCGACATGGGCGTCAACATGGCAGGCATGGCCATCGTCGACGACGAAGCCGTATGCGATGCCGCGAAGATGGAGATCTGGCGACGCTACTTCCAGACAGCTGAAATCGCCAAGCGCACGGGCGGAAGCAATAACGAATTGCAAAAGATCGAGCTGCTCATGAACCAAGCGGGCATCACGGCGAATTATTGCCCTGCACGAAGCGCCGCACTGTTGCGGGAGCAAATCACAGGCGCACCCGCAGGTGCCATGACCCTTCCCGATGGCACTGTAATCACGGGTAAAACCTCGACTTTGCTCGGTTGCGCTTCATCGCTGCTCATGAATGCGCTCAAAGCCGTTGCGGGCGTCGAGGATGTTGATGTCATCAGCGATGAGGTCATCGAGCCGATTTGCCACCTTAAGACAGAGGTTTTGAACAGCAAGAATCCGCGACTCCATTCAGATGAAACGCTGATTGCGCTCTCCATCACCTCCGCAACCGACAATTTGGCCGCGCAATTGATCGAGCACGTCTCCGACCTTCGCGGATGCGATGCTTTCTTCTCGGTCATCATCTCCCCCGCCGACGAGAAGCTCTACAAGACGCTCGGGATCAATTTGTGCTGCGAGCCAAAGTTCGAGCAACGCGCGTACTACCATCCGCGTCAGTAATACCTCGATGCAACGCCAAACACTACGCCCCCGATAACATGTTCGGGGGCGTTTTTGTTCGATATTCCGAGCGAAAACGAAAGAACTAGAAGCTCATGATGAGACGCGGATTGATGGGAATGCCACCGATCTCTACCTGGAAATGCAAATGGGGTCCAGTGGAAAGACCAGTGGAGCCGACATATCCGATAAGGTCGCCGGCCGACACGCTCTGCCCGACCGAAGCTGCGATTTCACTCTGATGCATGTAAATGGTACGCACGCCGCTACCATGCGAGATGATGACCGCATTACCGCCCGTGCCATACCATCCCGTATACGTCACAGTACCAGGACCGGCAGCGTAGATGGGAGTGCCCGATGAGGCACCCAAGTCGATGCCGTTGTGCGAATACGTGATGGGCGAATAACCGAACTCGCAGGTCACACCATAATAGCTGGTCGGACGAATCCATCCATCGAAAAACGATGCATCGAAATTCGGGTTCGATGCCCCGCCGTATGACCCCGAAAGATACTGCTGTGCGAGAGCCTCTCTTCGTGCAGCCTCCTCGGCAGCGATGCGCTCTTCCTCCTCGCGAGCCAGCAGGACGGCGATCTCCTCGTTGATCTTATCGAGCTCTTCTTCTAGCGCGGCCTTGTCGGCGGCAATCCGCTCTTGCGCCTCTTGCGCCGCTTCCATCTCCTCGGCGGCACGTTGCTGCTGCTCGCGGAACTCGGCTTCAGCGGCTTCCGCCTCGGCGCGTGCTGCCTTGCTTTGCGCAACGAGATTGGCATCCTGGCCCGAGATGGTCTCGATAGCATCCCATGAAGTCAAGAACTCTTCGAAGCTGGCCGCGCCGAGCAAGACGTCGAAGAATCTCATGCTTCCGCCATTGCGGTACATCGAGGTAACACGACTGCTCAAACGCTCTTGGATTGATTTCACGCGTGCTTGAGCTTCTTTAGCACGAGCTTCGGCAGCATCCGCTGCGGCAAGAGCCTCTTCGTATGCCTGAGATGCGCGATCGTATTCGGCCGCAGCCTCATTGAGGCTTGTCTGCAGATCGTCGATGCGTGCAGAAATCTCGTCTGCTTCGGCCTGCTTCTCTGATGACGTCTCAGCAAAAGCGAAAGGCGCACCGAATGCGGCGTAGCAGACCGCCCCGATAGTCAACGCGCATATGAGCGCGATAAGCGGAAACAGGAATCGTTTTGAAGAAGTGCCTGCTGCAATTACCATAACGTGTGCACCCTTGCGTAAATCTAATAAACCTTGGCATAAGAGCATATCAAGCAGCCGCGATTATTGCAAACGACCTCATAGCGAGCACACATTTGCTCGATAACTTATGCGCAAAAATCCATATGGTTACCAGCGAAACGCTATTCTAAGGAAGGTGCCTCGAAGAACACGCGGGAGATCTTGGAATAGAACGGCTCTTTGCGATAATCAAGCAGGGTCGTCGCGATAGCGCCCTGACGGATGATGACGCGTTTGACTGGATGAGCGAACGAAAGGGCTTCGCCATCGATGAACAGTGAGACCTCTTCGTTTCCGTATTCTTGAGGAATATCGAGCTCGACGATATCGTGTGGCGCCGTCACGATCGCCCGCGATAGCAGGGTATGCGGAGCGAGCGGCACGATGATAAGACCCCGGTAGCTCGGAGCAACAAGCGGACCACCGGCAGAAAGTGCATAAGCGGTCGAGCCCGTTGCCGTGGATACTACAACGCCATCAGCACGCAAAGACACCACATGGTCGCCCGAGACGGAGAGGTCGAAAGTAACAATCGCGCCAGAACCGCCACGCGTGAGCGCGAACTCGTTGAGAGCGAAGAACATGCGCTCTTCCCCATCGAGCTCGGCAAGCTCGCCCGTCTCGATTGCATCGATCGTTTCCTCGTCATCGCCTTCACATACGACGTGAACGCTGAGATTCATGCGTTCCTCGGCGGTAACGTCCCCAGCAAGGGCGGCAGCGACCATAGGGATGACGCCTGGATCACTCACGTTGGCCAAGAAACCCAAATGCCCGAAATTGATGCCCATGATGGGCGTGCGCTTTCCTGCAAGGATGCGCGCGGTGCGCAGGATTGTGCCATCGCCGCCTAAGACGACGGCTAGGTCGAAGTCGAGGGCGCCATCGCATGTATCGACAACATCTACCAGACGTGTTCCGATTGGAATATCATGCGCAGGAATGAAGACCCCGGCGATACCTTGCGACGCGAAATACGCGGAAAGCATCGCCGCAGCATCTTGCGCGGCGCCGTTGTGCTCGTTCACTACAACCAGAATGTTCAATCCGCTCACTTCCTTATGCGCGACCCTGTCATTCGCCCGCTTGGGCTAACGAACGGCATTGCGCACGTTCGCCATTTCCGAAGAACTCCCGATACCACACGATGAATGTGTAGAACGACCATATCTTTTGCATGTGGGAGACTTGCCCAGCCCTATGTTCGTCAAGCAATTGCATGAGCTTCTCTGGAACGAAGAACTCAGCTGCGATATCGCTCTCAAACGCCTCTTTGACCAGTTCGTAATACGTATCCTCTCGCAGCCATGCAGCGAGCGGAGATGGGAATCCCAGCTTTGCCTTGTTGAATACCCGCTCAGGCAGGCGCTTGGAGGCAGCACGGCGTAGCACGACCTTCGACTCGTCATCTTTGACGCGGTATTGATGCGGTATCGAAAGCGCCAGCTCGAGCACCTTGCGATCGAGGAACGGAACCCTCAGCTCGAGCGAATGAGCCATCGACATGCGGTCGGCTTTGAGGAGGATGTCATAAGCCATCCAGGTCTTTATATCGACGTATTGAAGCTGTGACACAGGATCGACGTTGTTCGACTCGTCATAGTAGCGCTTCGAGTATTGTTGCGGATCGCCGCTTGTGATGGGGTCTTTAAGGTATTGCTGACGCTCCTCGTTTTCGAACACGTAATCGGCGCGTGAATTGCGTTCCCACGGCTCCATCGCGCCATGCGTGAGGAAATGCTTGCCTTTAATCGCAGGGAACTTCTCTGCCAAGGCGCCAAGCGCCTTACGTATTACCGCAGGCGTTTTGCGCTCGTAGTTAGCCAGATGGTCTTCCGCAAGATAATTCGGATAACCGCCGAACAGTTCGTCCGCCCCCTCGCCAGAAAGCACGACCTTCACATGTTTCGCTGCGTTTTGCGCAAGGAAGTACAGCGGATTCTCTGAAGGATTCGGCAACGGCTCATCCATGTAATACTGGATATCGGGCATGGCACCGAAGAAATCTTCCGCAGAGATCTTGTTCGCTATGTTTACCGCGCCGAGCTCGGCTGAGAAGCTCTGGGCGTACGGAAGCTCGCTGTACTGCTCCTCCTCGTAGCCGACCGAGAACGTCCGGATGGTCGAACCGCCGTGGAACACGCGCTCGATGACATAGCTCGAATCAACGCCCGAGGAGAGAAATCCTCCGACTTCGACGTCAGCGATCTGATGCGCCTTGACCGACTCAGTGAAGACCTCGTCTAAGATTTTCGCCCACTCATCCAGGCTCTTGCTCTCGTCGATGTCGTAGCGCATGGTGTAATAGCAGCCAGTTTCGAAGCTATCCGGTGTCCATTCGCACCAATGGGCTGGCAGAAGCTTGTACACGCCTTTGAACAGGGTGTTCTCATAGGGGATGTATTCGTATGACAGGTATTCCGGGATCTTTGTGCGGTCGATCTCCTTCACGAATCCCGGATGGTCGAGGAAGCACTTGATCTCGGAGGCGAACATGAACTCGCCATTCTCGCGGTAGTAATAGAACGGCTTGATACCGAAGATGTCACGTGCGCAGAACAGCTTCTGCGCTTTTTTATCCCAGATGGCGAACGCGAACATGCCGCGGAGCTTCTCGACGATGCCCCGACCGTATTCCTCATAGCCGTGCAAAATGACCTCAGTATCGGTATGCGTCGAGAACACGTGCCCGCATGCAACAAGGTCCTCGCGCAGTTCTTGGAAGTTGTACACCTCGCCGTTGTAAACGATGACGCAGCTTCCATCCTCGTTGTAGATAGGCTGCTTGCCGCTTTCCAAGTCGATGATGGAAAGACGGCGATGCACGAGCGCAACGGAATCATCGATGTAATAGCCCACGTCATCGGGACCGCGATGCTTGATACGCTCTCCCATCAAGTCAATGACACGCTTTGGGTCGCGCACTGAATCCGTCAGGGCAAAGCCGGTTATTCCGCACATGTAACCTTTTCCTTTATCCGCACAAGCCAACGAGGCTTATATCATTTTCCTACGAAACCATCCATGATGCCTAATCGGCCAAACCGTATAAAGGATACGCCGGAGCACCGCATGCGAGCACGCATCGCTGCGCTAAAACGTCAAGCGCATCGATGATGGGCACACCATCATAGTGAGCCGGGCATCCAATGACCGATAGCTCCGTGCAGGCTAAGATGATGCCGTCGCAGCCATCCGCGATCAGCGCGTCGATTACCACATCAAGCGAATGACCGTCGAAGTCGCCTCCTGCCTTCACCTTGTCATATATCACGCCAGTGACGATATCCTGCCCCATATCATCAGGCCAAACAGCCTTGATGCCATGGGCTTCGCACACATCATCGTATACACGTGTCGCACGCGTGCCGCTCGTCGCCAAAATGCCGCACCGCGTGCATCCGAGTCTCGAAGCAACTAAGAGCGTCTCGCTTATCATCTTGACAAAATGCGCGCTTGTGAGCGGACGGGCAATGTCGGAGATGCGGGCATGGGCGGTGTTGCACGGCGTCGCGAGCACCGTACATCCCATTTTCTCCAATTCGAGCGCAGCTTCCTGCATCGGCTCGATGAACGACTCCGCATGAGGTTGCTTCAAAAGATACGCTGTACGGTCAGGAATCTGAGGACGGCTGAGCAGCGTGATATCGAGATGATCTTGATCGCACGTCACACGTGTGAACTCCGTGACGCGCCGAAGCAGACGCGCCGAAGCAGCAGGCCCGAGCCCGCCGATGATACCCAGTTTCTTGAACATCTCGTTAGTCATTGATGTGCCTATGCCCGAAGCATTCCTTGTATTGCCTGCGATAGTTGCGCTGATTCATCTGGAAACTAATCCAACGAAGCAGCGAGCGATCGTCGCGAGACCAGTACGATTGGCTTACCTTGCCCGCCTTGATGAGACGCTCAGCACGGGCAAGCGCTTCTTCGTTTTTAACATAAGTGCGGATGACCGATAGGGGCACCATGGTCCACAGCACCTCGTCGTCGAGCGTGGCGATGTCGCACGCACGATCGGTGCCGTATACGACATCCTCGACCAGATAACGGGCAAGATTCATACCCGATGCCGAGCTGAAATAGCTCGAACGTCCCTGGCGCGGATTGATCTCGAACAGCTTGTACGAACCATCTCGGCTATCGAATTTCATATCGAAATTCGAGAAGCCGATATAGCCTATCTCCTCCAGAAAGCCCTTGATCCGCTCGTTGATCGCCGGATCATAGCCCGTCATGATCGCACCGTAGCTGCCGATGCCCAAAGGAGTGTGCTCTTCTAGGAGCACATCGCCCAAGCACATCATCTTGACTTTGCCATCCTGGTCGCTGTAGCAGTTCATCACGCGCATCGCGGTATCATCGCCGGGAATGAAATCTTGGACGATCATCACATCGTCGTAGGACGAGGAATACACGCCTTCGAGTATCGTGCGCAGCTCAGATGAATCACGCACCTCGAAGACCTTCTTCTTGCCAGGATATTCGCAATTCCAATAGGCAACGCTGTTGGCGGGTTTGACGATAATCGGGTAATCGAATGGGGGCTCGTAGCCTTCATAGGTTTCTTTCGAGACCTCATCGGTCAAGGGGAAGTTCAGGCCATGCTTCTCGCATGTCGCGTAGAAACGGTCCTTCGTGGAGAGCAGATCGAACTGCTCAGGTGTCATGATGCTGAAACGGTATGCATCACGCAGCGCATCTTGATTACGCACGAGCAGCTTGGTGTAGTTATCGCCGCAAGGAGCCAATACGAGCGTCTGCCCTTCAAAGCGCTTAGCGAAATCGAGAACGGTACGCGTGAACACCTCGTCATCTTCGATGTTCGGCTCGGTGACATCGCATGTCATGATCTTCGAGTTTTGGCAGATATGGAATGCACCTTTGCCAATGGCATGCGAAACCGTCCCATACTCCTCGAAGAAAGAACGCGCCATGCCATAGGCATTCGCATCGCCGCCCAAGAGCACGGGTATGAAATCTGCCTTCTGCGCCATAGAAGCCCTCTTATTAGCTGGAAAAATCTACGTTCTTTAGATGGATTTCCCATCCATCCGTTCTGCATGCATCATTATAGTCAAGTTGGGTTGCGCAAATAGCTCGCTTAAGGTCATGTACGTTAAAGCTTCATAGAAGGAAAGGGCCGATAAGACGCATGGATAAGGAATTGCAAGGCAAAGGTGCGCCCGATTCCGTGTCTGACGATGTCGCGCAGTCTGTCGCGAAATCGACCCTGCTCATGACCATAGCCACGCTCGGTTCGCGTGCAACGGGGCTCATCCGCACCTGGGCGATGGCTTTCGCCCTCGGCAACACCTTCTTAACCTCGGCATACCAGGTTGCGAACAACATGCCCAATGTCATTTTCGAGCTGGTCGCAGGCGGTATCTTAGGCGCCGCCTTCATCCCGGTGTATCTGCTGCAGAAAGAGAAGTTCGGCCCCGAAGGCGGCAATCGATTCGGCAACACGATCCTCAACCTGACGATCATCGTGCTTGGCATCCTCACGATTTTGGCAACGATATTCGCCCCGCAAGTCATTGCGACGCAGACGTTCACGGTCGAAGATACCGCGCAGGTCACACAGTATTCGATCATGTTCTTCAGGATCTTCGCCATCCAGATCGTGTTCTACGGCATCGGCGGCGTGGTCACCGGCATCCTCAATGCGAACCGCGTGTACTTCCTGCCCTCTCTCGCACCTGCGCTCAATAACGTCGTGGTCATCGCATCGTTCTTCGCATACATCCCGCTCTCATCGGCAAACCCCGAGCTGGCGCTGTGGGTGTTGGGCGTAGGAGCCTCGTTGGGCGTGCTCGTGCAGTTCGTCATACAGATTCCCGCGCTCAAGAAGATGGGATTTTCCTGGTCGCTTTCAATCGACCTGCATGACCCAGCCCTAATCGAAGCGCTCAAAATCGCCATCCCGACCTTCGTCTATATCGTCGGTATGATGGTATCGTTCTCATGCCGTAACGCCTTCTCGCTCGAGGCGAGCGAGAATGGGCCGAGCACGCTCATCTATGCTTGGACCTGGTTGCAGCTGCCCCACGGTGTTGTCGCCGTCTCGCTATCGCGTGCGCTATTCACCGAGATGAGCGAAGCGGTTGCCAAGGATGATTGGAATGCCATGCGCGCGCATGTACGCGCAGGCATAGCGGGCACGCTCGTGCTCATCATCCCGCTCGCCGTGCTCATGGGCCTGTTCTCCCCCAACCTGATCCAGCTGTTCCGTGCAGGCGCGTTCTCCGCAGATGATGTCGCCTATGTCGGGCACGTGCTGATGCTGTGGGTCATCAGCCTGCCGTTCTACTCGGTGCTCATGTATCTGTACAACGTGTTCGCGAGCATGCGCAAGTTCCATATCTTCGCTATCGTGAACTGCCTGATGGTAGTCGTTCAATGCGTGCTCTACAGCATGCTCTGCTCGACGATCGGACTTTCCGGCGTACCTGCTGCGGATTTCGTATTCTATGCGGGCTGCACCATCATCATGATCATCATCCTCCATCGCTACATCGGCAACTTCGGCATCGCGACGATACTGTGGACGATGGTGCGCGTCGTGGCCGCTTCAGCAATCGGCCTTGTCGCCGCATGGGCTGTAACGCTCGTCATCCCGACCATCGGCACCTCGATGGTAAGCGGACTTTTGCAGCTCATCGTAGCCGGTTGCATTGGCCTGATCGTTACGTTCATCTTCTGCTATATCTTCCGTATTCCCGAAATGAAGATCGTCACGGATCTTCTCGGGAAAGTGAAGCGCAAAATCGCGCGCAAGTAGCTAAACCCTCAAAGGGATTAAATGAAAAACCCGCCCCCATTGACTGGAGAGCGGGTCTTGATGCATCTGATGTGAAACCGATCGCTTACACGGGACGCTCATGATCGGGCTCGGTCGTTAAGATAAGCGGACCGTCGGCAGTGATGGCTACCGTTTTCTCGAAGTGCGCGGAAGGCTTGCCGTCACGTGTAGTGACGAGCCAACCATCGCTGTGACGACGCGTCCAACGCGAACCCATGTTGATCATCGGCTCGATGGCGATGACCATACCAACCCGCAGAAGCTCACGACCGCCCTTTCTTCCGAAATTCGGCACATTGGGATCTTCATGCATTTGCCGTCCGACACCATGACCGACGTATTCGCGCACGACGCCATAGCCCTTCGATTCAGCAAGCTTCTGGACGGCATGGCCGATATCGCCGACATGATTGCCTGCCACGGCTTCGTTGATGCCAGCCCACATGCATGCTTCCGTCGTTTCAAGCAGGCGCTGCTTATCGGCGGAGATGGCACCGACAGGATAAGTCCATGCATTATCGCCGACCCAGCCATCGACGGTAGCGCCCGTATCGATGGATATGATGTCGCCTTCCCTCAAAATGGTCTTGGCACTTGGGATGCCATGGACGATCTGCTCATTGACGGAGGCGCAGATCGATGCAGGGAACCCATACAGCCCCTTGAATGCGGGGATGCCGCCCTCGAGGCGGATGAGCGTCTCCGCGATGCTATCGAGCTCGAGCGTGCTGATGCCAGGCTCGACTCGCGCACCTACCTCGCGCAGAACCTTTGCCGAGATGCGCCCCGCTTCTTTCATCGCCTCGATTTCCTGAGGCGATTTGATGATGATTGCCATAGTGGACTGAAGCCTCCTTAGATTGCCTTTACGCCATTATAGACGAGGTATTGTTAGTCATGACATACATTTCTATCAGGGGAACAGAAAGGTCCTGGCGCATACGTGCCAGGACCTTATCCTTCATGTAGCTCACAGCGTTCTGAAACGCTCGTTGCACGCTTACTGGGCCGCAGGAACGGTGTAGTTGCGCGTAACGCTCGAGTCGACGGGGACGCCAACGCCCATCGTCGATGCCATCGTAACGCTCTTGACGTACTTGCCCTTGGAAGCAGCAGGCTTCATGCGCAGAAGCTCGTCATATACGGCACCGTAATTCCCGGCAAGCTGCTCGGCTGAAAAGCTCACTTTGCCGATGATCACATGGGCGATGCCATAACGGTCTGCACGATACTCGACCTTGCCGCCCTTGAGTTCGGAGATGGCCTTAGCGACATCCTTGGTAACCGTACCGAGCTTCGGGTTGGGCATAAGGCCACGGGGACCTAAGATCCTGCCCAGACGACCGACCCTCGGCATCATATCCGGCGTTGCGATAGCAGCATCGAAGTTGATGTTACCAGCCTGGATATCGGCAACGAGGTCGTCGGAACCGACGATATCGGCACCAGCCTCTTCGGCCTGGCGGGCGAACTCGCCCTCGGCGAACACGGCGACGCGCACCGTCTTGCCGGAGCCATTCGGAAGGCTTACCATGCCACGGACCTGCTGGTCTGCTTGGCGGGTGTCGATGCCAAGACGGAAATGAACCTCGACGGATTCATCGAACTTGGCGGTGTGGATGTCCTTGACCAGCTGTGCCGCCTCATATGGGGCCAGCGGGGTCTCGGGGACCTGTGCGAGCATTGCGCGATGGTTCTTGGATTTCTTTGCCATGATACATTCCTTTCGTGGTAATGGCGGATGTGGCACATCCTTCCACTTCTATTCAAGCTCTAAGAGCTTTTCTAACTACGTGATTAATCCTCAACGGTCTTGCCCTGAAGCATAGCCGCGACCTTCTTTGACGGGATATACTTCTTCTTCATTGCGCGACCCTCGATGCGCACGCCCATGCTGCGAGCGGTACCGGCGATGATCTCCATAGCGGCCTCGATATCGTTCGCATTCAAGTCGGGCATCTTCGTCTCGGCGATCTCGCGGAGCTGATCTAGAGTCAGCGTGCCAACGACCTGCAGCTGCGGGATACCAGCGCCGCTCTCGATGCCGAGAGCCTGCTTGATCAAAAACGCCGCAGGAGGGGTCTTGCATACGAAGGTGAAGGACTTATCTTCGTAAACGGTAATCTCAACAGGGATGATGGTGCCAGCCTTGTCCTTCGTCTCGGCATTGAATGCCTGGCAGAACTGCATGATGTTGACACCTTGGGAACCGAGTGCAGGACCGACCGGAGGAGCCGGGTTCGCTGCACCAGCAGGGATTTGAAGCTTGACAAACCCCGTTACATTCTTCTCAGCCATTGTGTGAACCTTTCAACCAAATTCATAGAACTAGTTCGTTTTATCGACAAGACGCTGCATGCGAGAAGCCCTGGTCCACTCAGGCACATACAGTGTCATTGCTTTCCTCTTCTATACCCTCGCCACCTGATCGAACGATAGCTCAACAGGGGTCTCACGCCCGAAGATGGATACGAGCACCTTGACCTTGCCAGCATCCGGGGAAACCTCGGAAACGACTCCGTCGAACTCTGCCAGAGGACCGGAGACGACCTTGATCGCCTGACCGACCTCGAGGCTCGTGGAAGTCTTCTTGGGGGCTTCCGGGCTCGTGCGCTTCATGATCTTGTTGAACTCCTCGCGCGTCAACGGCGCAGGGTTGCCTTGGCTTCCCACGAAGCCAGTCACGCCCGGAGTGTTGCGGACCGCTGCCCAGCAACGGTCATCAAGCTCCATGCGGACGAGCACATAGCCCGGGAAAACCTTGCGTTCGGTTTCCACGCGGCGGCCACCTTCCTTGATCTCGGTAACCACCTCAGTGGGAATCTCGATGCCGAAGACGTTATTCTCGAGACCCATGGTCTCGATGCGCGTCTCCAGATTCTTCTTCACCTTATTCTCGTACCCAGAATACGTGTGAAGCACGTACCATTTCTTAGTCATTGCTATGCTCCAAGACTCGAAATGCCGACGAGCAGCGGGGTGATGATTGCATTATCGAGCAGCGCGACGAAAACGCCGAAGAACAGAAGCGCACCGATAACAACGCCCGACCACTGCAGCACGTCCTTACGGGTAGGCCATGTCACGCGCTTTAACTCTGCGCGGATGTCCTTGAAGAACTGGAAGCGCTTCTTTTTGGGAGGCTCAGCCTTCGGCTTCACCTTCGGCTCCGGCTCTTCCTTCTTCTCGCTCTTCGCGAAGATGCTCTTGACCTTGCTGGTCTTCTCTTCGACGGGTTGCTCGATTATAGGCTGCGGCTCCTCAGCCTCAAGCTTCGCAAGTTCCTTGCGCGCTTGGCGTGCTGCGGATGCCTTCGCCCTTTGGGTTTTAGATTTCTTAGCCATACGATTCCTTCGAATTACTCGAAAAAAACCAAATCCTTTTAACGCCAAACAAGCAGTCTATGTCAGACTGCTCGTACCAACAAGCTGGCAGGCCAGGAAGGACTCGAACCCTCAACTTTCGGTTTTGGAGACCGACGCTCTACCAATTGAACTACTGGCCTGTTCGTTTCAACTCCGAGACTTAACGAGTCTCACGATGCACGGTGTGATGACCACACCACTTGCAATACTTCTTCAACTCGATACGCTCAGGATTATTCTGCTTGTTCTTCTTGGTCGTATAGTTGCGGCGCTTGCACTCAGTGCATGCCATCGTGACCAACGTACGCATGAATTCTCCTTTACATCTTTTCAGTTAGCTGGGATATCTACACATGAATCCGCCCGCGGGGCTCTTGTGCGAGCCCCGCGAATCATTGCGAACGTTTTCGAGTATTACTCGATGATCTTGGTCACGCGACCAGAACCAACGGTGCGGCCACCTTCGCGGATAGCGAACTTGAGGCCCTCTTCCATGGCGATCGGGTGGATGAGCTCGCCAGTGATGGTGACGTTGTCACCAGGCATGACCATCTCGGTGCCCTCAGGAAGATGCGCAACGCCGGTAACGTCGGTGGTGCGGAAGTAGAACTGCGGACGATAACCATCGAAGAACGGGGTGTGACGGCCGCCCTCTTCCTTCGTGAGGATGTAGACCTGACCCTCGAACTTGGTGTGCGGGGTAACGCTACCCGGCTTGCAGAGAACCTGGCCGCGCTCGATCTCGTCGCGCTTGATGCCACGGAGCAGGCAGCCGATGTTGTCGCCAGCCTGAGCCTCGTCGAGCAGCTTGCGGAACATCTCGATGCCGGTGCAAGTCGTCTTCTGGGTCTCCTTGATGCCGACGATTTCCAGCGGGTCGCCCATGTGCAGAACGCCACGCTCGACACGACCGGTGGCGACGGTGCCACGACCGGTGATGGTCATGGTGTCCTCGACAGCCATCAGGAACGGCTTGTCGACGTCGCGAGCAGGAGTCGGGATGTACTCATCGACGGTGTCGAGGAGTTCCCAAATCGGGGGCTCCCATTCCTTGTCGCCCTCGAGGGCCTTCAGCGCGGAACCGCGGATGATCGGGCAATCCTCGAAGCCGTAGGACTCAAGCAGCTCGGAGACTTCCATCTCGACGAGCTCGATGAGCTCTTCGTCATCGACCATGTCGCACTTGTTGAGGAACACGACGATGTAGGGAACGCCGACCTGACGGGCGAGCAGGATGTGCTCGCGGGTCTGAGCCATGGGGCCGTCGGTGGCGGCGACGACGAGGATCGTGCCGTCCATCTGAGCAGCACCCGTGATCATGTTCTTGACGTAGTCAGCATGACCAGGGCAGTCAACGTGAGCATAGTGACGAGCATCAGTCTCATACTCGATGTGAGCGATGGAGATGGTGATGCCGCGCTCGCGCTCTTCAGGAGCCTTGTCGATCTGATCGAAAGCAGTGAAGTCAGCCTTCGCGGTGCCGTGGGAGCCATCGTTCTCGGAGAGAACCTTGGAGATAGCGGCGGTCAGCGTGGTTTTGCCATGGTCAACGTGACCGATGGTGCCGATGTTAACATGCGGCTTTGAACGCTCAAATTTTTCCTTAGCCATGTGAGTGCCTCCTTAAAGGAATCGCTAAGTCTCTTTACAAAAAGACGCGCCTTTGCGGCGCGAAAGTTTTTTATGGTAGCGGTGACTGGATTCGAACCAGTGACAACACGGGTATGAACCGTGCGCTCTGACCAACTGAGCTACACCGCCAATAAGCAAATGGAGCCTGCGACCGGAATTGAACCGGTGACCTCTTCGTTACCAACGAAGTGCTCTACCGAGCTGAGCTACACAGGCGAAAATGGTGGGAGCGCTAGGATTCGAACCTAGGTAGGCAACGCCAACGGGTTTACAGCCCGTCCCCTTTAGCCACTCGGGCACACTCCCAAATTCGTCGCTCAATTCATGTGTATTTATCAAGCTGCCTGCTTTACGGATTCCCACTTCATGCACTACATTTACAGCGCGTGAAGATATCGAAACCACAAAGCGTATGAATAATACGCTAGTAATCCGGGCATGTCAACACTTTACACGCCTCCGGGCGTATCATTTTCTGCGAACGAAGCGGTTCGTAGTATTCGTATGAATCTTATGCGCAAAAGCGCTTCGATACTGTAAGTTGACGCGTCCAAAGTGGTATGATGCTTGTTCAATATGGATGGGCGCGCGTACGTAGGCGCATATGCGTTGAGGCGCATTCGAAAGGGAGACGATGGATTCATCGCAAAAACATATCCGCACATCGCTTTTGGCGATTTTTGTGAGCATCGTTTTAGCATGCTCTCTTGCGCCCGCCCTCGCCTTCGGCACCCCTGCTTCCGAAAAGCAGGCCGAAGCCGAAGCCGCGCTCGCAACACTCAACTCCTTGCAAGAAGAACTCGACAAGGCATCCAATGATTACTTCGCGGCGCTCGCCGAGCAGGAAGCTGCTCAAGCGAAGATGGATGAGGCGCAGAAGCGCATCGATGTAGCGACCCTGCGCATCAGCGAACTGCAGACGCAGCTTTCCACCCGCGCACGCAGCATGTACCGCAATGGCGTCACCACGTTCTTCGACATCCTCCTAGGATCCTCCACATTCACGGAATTCGCCACGAATTGGGATCTTCTCGATCAGATGAACGAGAAGGACGCCTCGATGGTCCAGGAGACAAAGAAGCTCCGCGCCGAAATCCAAGAGCAGAAGGATGAATTCGCGCGGCAAGAGAAAATAGCCGCTGAGAAGAAGGAAGAGGCCGAGAAGGTCAAGGACGAGGCGCAGCGTCTCGTAGACGAGATGCAGGCAACCTACGATAGCTTAAGCGAAGAGGCTGCCGCACTGCTCGAGCAGGAGCGCGCTGCCCAATCCGCTGCGGCAGCTGCCAACGCAGTCAACTCCATCAATAGCAATTCGGGCGGCAACTCCGGCTACCTCCCCCCTGCCGATGATGGCACTATCGTCGGACGTGCAATGGCCTATGTCGGTAACGGCGAATACGTATGGGGCGCATGCAGCCCTGGCGAGTTCGATTGCTCGGGTTTTGTGAGCTACTGCCTCACCGGATCCTATTCACGTCTCGGTACCACCTACACCTTCCTCGGATGGACTGAGGTCGACGATCCCCAGCCAGGCGATGTCTGCGTAAACGAAGGCCACTGCGGAATCTACGTCGGCAACGGCATGATGGCGCATGCGGCCTCCCCTGGCGAAGGCATCATCGTAAGTGGCGTCCAGGGCGGCATGATCTACGTCCGTTACTAAGCACCTTGCAAACAACGAATCCCCGAAGGCGCGTTTTAAACGCGCCTTTTTGATGCAATGGCACTTGCATGCGATTCGTGACGGTTACGGCGCTCAAAAAGCCCCTGATGGACTTTGGACGAGGTCGGAAACACCACATATGACAACACTAAGCACCCGTATTCTCTTATTCAACGCGCTTTGCAATCTGGGAGGAAAAGCTCCGACCCAGTGAAACAAGAGGGCGTGCGGATCTTACCGATCAGCACGCCCTCTTTATAAGAAGCTTTTAGGATTGCTACGAGACGGGTTCTTTCTCGAAGAACTCGACTGCAACCTCGGTAGGCTCTACAGCATTCGCCTCGATGGCCTTCTCGAGCGAGTCGGCCTCGAGCACGGGTTCGTCTTCCATATACGTGTCGAATTCAGCATAGACAGACGCATCCGGCTCTTTCGTGAGCTTCGACACCAAAACAATCAGGATGCAGCTCGTCAAGAACGCGGGCAAAAGCTCGTAGATGCCGAAGATGCCACCGATAGGCTTGATCAGGTTGTGCCAAATCAAAACCATGGCAGCACCGCCAAGCATGCCAGCGACAGCACCGTACTTGTTCGTACGACGCCAATACAGCGAGAAAAGCATCAGGGGGCCGAAGGAAGCACCCAGACCGGCCCATGCGTACGAGACGACACCGAAGATCGAGGAGTTCTCGTCGAATGCAACGAAGATGCCGAACAGAAGGACGACGACGAGCGTGATGCGGGATACAACCAGAACTTGATTGTCGGTAGCATTCTTCTTGAAGATGCCGCGATAGATGTTCTCGGCAACGGACGAGCCAGTGATGAGCAGATAGGAAGAAGCAGAGCTCATGGAGGCTGCCAAGATGCCGCACACGACAACGCCGCACACAAAGCTCGGGAGAATCATGCGAGAGAGGACGATGAAAATCGTCTCGGCATCAGGATTCGTGAGCAGAGCACCTGGAATGACTGCACGGCCGATAATACCGATGCCCACGGCGCAAGCCATGGAAACGACAACCCAAACGATGGCGATACGACGGGAAACCTTGACTTCCTCGTTGCTGCGAACGCCCATGAAGCGGACGAGAATCTGCGGCATACCGAAGTAACCGAGACCCCAGGACATCGTCGAGATGATGGTGAGCAAACCGTAGGAAGCCGCAGAATCGAACAGAGGCATGCCATCTTCAACCACTTGGAGGCCATCAGATCCCACAGTAGGCACCGCTATCGATGTCATTGACAAGAAGCCGGGGATATCCGAGAGGAACGCGACGGCATTGTCGAATCCGGATGCGGCGACGACAGTGCCGACCACGACGACCGCGAGCGCGAAGAACATCAAGCAACCTTGTACGAAGTCGGTTGCGACGACGGAGAGGTAGCCGCCGATCAAAGTGTAGAGGAATACGATGAGAGCACCTAAAATCATCATCGTGGAGTAGTTCAAACCGAACAGCGTATTGAACAAACGACCGCAGGTTACGAAGCAGCTGCCGACATAGACGCAGAAGAAGATGAGAATGATGATGGCACATACGGTGCCGACGATATTCTTCTCATCGTGGAAGCGCTTGCTAAAGAAGCCGGGGACGGTGATGGCATCGCCAGCCTTAATGGAGTAACGGCGCAGGCGCTCTGCGACAAGCTTCCAGTTCAGGTACGTGCCGATGGCAAGACCGATGCAAGTCCAACCGACATCGGAAGCACCGCACCAGTATGCCAAGCCCGGCAAACCCATCAACAGATAGCCCGACATGTCCGAC
Source organism: Eggerthellaceae bacterium (assembly GCA_015062605.1). Lineage (GTDB taxonomy): Bacteria > Actinomycetota > Coriobacteriia > Coriobacteriales > Eggerthellaceae > SIG42. Next base: position 42,957 of record SUUI01000002.1, read on the forward strand.
GCCTCGGCGGAAAGCGCCGTAAACCACGGACCGACTTTACGACCGCCAAGGAAGTACTCAGACGCAGAGGAGTTCGAACGCCTCGCGTATATGAAACCAATCGAAATGACCACGATGAAGTAGATCAACATCGCGAGCATTACCAAGAAGTCGCCAGATTCCATACCTAGATTCCTATCTCTTGTGCCTCTCCCACCGATTATAAGGTGATACCTGTATTTCACCTTGCAATCACGCTGGAATAAATTGCAAGGATTATACTTTACTTCATTAAAGTAAACGTACTGTTCGGCTTACGAAATAGGTAGACGGAACGTAAAGGAGCAGCTATGTTTGCGAACTGGGTGAATAAAGCGTTGAAAGGATATTGACACCATGCCCACGTATGCGGAAATGACAACAGAAGAGCTTCTCGAGGCAAAGCGCGCGCTCTTGGCGCAATACGAAGCCTACAAGGCCAAAGACCTCAAGCTGAATATGGCACGCGGTAAGCCCTCGAGCGCACAGCTAGACTTGAGCCTCCCCCTTCTTAACGCGATCACCTCAGCAAGCGACCTGCATGCAGCCGATGGCACCGACTTGCGCAACTATGGCGTGCTCGATGGCATTCCCGAAGCCAAAAAGCTCATGGCGAGCATGCTCGACGACGACCCTGAAAACGTCATCGTATTCGGCAATGCAAGCCTTCCAATCATGTATGACACGCTTGCGCGCTGCATCGATTTCGGGACATGTGGATCTACGCCATGGCATACCTATGATTCGCTCATCTGGATTTGCCCAGTACCCGGTTACGACCGTCATTTCGCCATCACTGAGACCTTCGGTATCACGATGATTCCCGTGTGCATGGACGAGAACGGACCGGACATGGACGAGGTCGAGCGCATCGCGGCATCAGATGAGCGCGTTAAAGGCATCTGGTGCGTCCCCAAATACTCCAATCCTGGTGGTGTGACCTATTCCGATGAGGTCGTACGCCGTCTCGCATCCATGAAAACCGCAGCAAAAGATTTCCGGATCTTCTGGGATAACGCATATTGCGTCCATCATCTCTATGATGAAGCCGACAAACAGGACCAGCTTTTGGATATCGGCAAGGCATGCATCGAGGCAGGCAACCCGAATCGCTACTTCAAGTTCGCCTCCACAAGCAAAATCACCTTCCCCGGTGCGGGCATCGCAGCCATGGCAGCAAGCCCCGAAAACATCGCGGAAGCAAAGAAGCGTATAGGTATCCAAACCATCGGCTACGACAAGATCAACCAGATGCGCCACGTGCTCTTCCTGAAAGACGCGCAAGGCATCGCTGCGCATATGTCACAGCATGCAGCCATCATTCGTCCGAAATTCGAATTGGTATGCAGCAAGCTCGAGGAAGGGTTGAAAGATGCAGGTGTCGGATCATGGACGAATCCGAATGGCGGTTATTTCGTCTCGTTCGATGCGCCTTCGGGCACGGCCAAGCGCATCGTTTCGCTCGCGAAGGAGGCTGGCGTTGTCATGACGGGTGCCGGTGCTACGTGGCCTCACGGCGAAGACCCATACGATTCCAATATCCGCATCGCACCAACGCTACCCCCGCTCGAGGAGCTTGATGTCGCTATGGACGTCTTCGTATGCTGTGTGAAGCTCGCTTCGATAGAGAAGATGCTCGCGTAACGAAACGGCGCATCGCATACGGTATTCTACGTACAAGAAGGGGCCCGCAACTATGAAGCGGGCCCCTTCCTTTGCTATCACGTATTCGTGTCTTATGCCGCCGGGCAGTACTTCGTCATCTCGGCATACTCCGCATCCGAGATCTTATAGCCATACATCGTCTCGAAGTAATTCTTCACAACATCTTTCGCACCTGCACCCACAAGTTCTGGATACAGAAGATGAGGCAACCATTGCGCGCCGAGCACCTGGTTGACCGATGGAGGCGAATTCAGCCAGCCATAGGGTACGCTCGGCACCAGATAGTACTTGCCGTTCTGCACTGCTGAAAGCGAAGACCAAGCGGGATCGCCAGCGATCTTCGAATACAGATCAGCGCTCTGGATCAGCAGAACATCAGGATTCCACACGGCAAGCTGCTCGAGGCTGATCTCGTTACCGAATCCGTTGCCGACGACGTTCTCGGCAACGATGGCGTTGTTAGCGACCATATCGATGAGAGCCGCATGGAACGAGCCTTGCGCGAGGCCATGGGTCTCATCGGTTAGAAACGCAACGCTCACACGCTTATCATTGGGCACCTTCGCCATAGCGGCCTGAGAATCGCTTATAGCCTTCTTGCAGTAGTTCGCCAACTCGCTTGCACGCTTCTCGTTGCCTAAGATCTTACCCAACGTGGTGTAAACCTGGTCGTAGGTGTCGAGCGTCGCTTCGATGTGGATGACGGAAATGCCCAGCGACTCTTGAAGTTTGTCAAGATCCTCGACGATGCCCTTCTTAGCCTCGCCGATATCGATGACGAGCTCGGTGCCCGCCGCAACGACCTCTTCCTTGTTGAAGCTGCCCTTCGTACCATACAGAGCACCGAAGACCTTGTAGTTAGCGCTCTTAATGCCGAAGCATTTCTCCTCGTCAGCCGTAAGCTCGCTGGAAAGACCGCACAGAACCTTCGGATCGAAGGTCATGATGACCTGTTGGGCCATCGAACCCGAAGGCGCAACTTTCGTGGCCTTCGCGGGAATCTCGACGGTACGGCCGCACGAATCCGTGAATTGAACGGTCTTCTGTGCGGAACCGCCTGACCCAGATGAGCATGCCCCTAACGCAAGCGCGCAGACCGCGCACAGGATGCATGCGAAGATCACGCTTACGAGTCGTGAGGTTTGAGTTGTCCTGAATGAAACCATCTCGTTCCTTTCTTGTCCATTTTTCCCAATTCCTTTACGGGCACGCACACGCGCACCTTATCGCCATAGAGAGAAGTAACCTCCACATCGACGCCGTAGATGGTTCCCACCAATTCCTTGGTGATGACGTCTCTGGGATCGCCGTAGGCATACAGCGCTCCCTCGTGGATGACCAATACGCTATCCGAATAGAGGAATGCATGATCGGGTTGATGCGTTGATTGGATGATCGACATGCCCTCGCTCGATAGCTCGCGCACGCATGAGAGCACGCGCACCGTGTTGCCATAGTCGAGCGCGCTCGTCGGCTCATCCATGATGATGGTCTTCGCGTTCTGTGCGATGGCACGTGCAATCAACGTAAGCTGCTGCTCGCCACCTGAGATCTGCGTGTACGGACGCTTCGCTAGGTTGGCGATGCCAACCTTCTCGAGCGCCGCGTAGGCACGGTCTTTGTGCTCGGCCTTCGGCTGCCCGATATATCCGACATCGGAGGCCGCACTCATGAGCACCACATCAATCACATCGTAGTCGAACACGGAAGAGTGCGATTGCGGGATGTAGGCTATCTCCTTCGCGCGTTGGCGCACCGAAAGCGAACGCATATCCTTCCCATTCACGAGAATGGTCCCCGTATAGTTCCTATAGAGCCCGAGCAGGCACTTGAACAACGTCGTCTTGCCCGCTCCGTTGTGGCCTAGGACGTTGACGAGCGTCTTGTCGGGAATCGTGAAATCAAGCCCCTTGAGCACTTGGTTGTCCCCGAAGGCGAATCCGAGATTCTTCACTTCGATGCTCATCTGAGTTTCCTCCTCGTTATCAGATAGAGGAAGAACGGAGCGCCGATGAATGCAGTCAGGATGCCGATGGGGATCTCCGCCGTCGTCAAGAGACGGGACACGTCGTCGACGATAAGCAAGAAGCCAGCACCCATGATCATCGATGCAGGCAAAAGCCTGCGGTAATCGGCTCCGACGAGCATGCGACATAGGTGCGGAACGACCAGTCCGACCCAACCGATCATGCCCGTCACCGCAACGCTTGCCGCAGTTACGAGCGTCGCAGCGAGGATGACGACGAGACGAACGACCTTCGTGTTGACGCCAAGGGTTTCCGCCTCCTCATCGCCCATTGTGAGAATGTTGATACGCCAGCGCATGAGATACAAGGCAACAAGACCTAATACCATAGGAGCGATCACCATCGCGATGTCTTTGAGATTCGCACTGGTAAGCGAGCCCATGAGCCAGTACGTGATTGCAGGAAGCGTATTGGCAGGATCGGCAATCAGCTTGGTGAACGAGACGCCAGCCGACATCAGCGAGCTTATCATGACGCCGGAAAGCACTACCACTAGGACCTTGTTCCCTCGTGCATGGCTGCTTATGAGAAGCACGAGCAATACTGCGATGATCGCGAAAACGAACGCCATACCCGAAATCGCAACGGAGCCCCAACCGAGAAGGATGGCGATCGCCGCGCCGAGCGCTGCCCCTTGCGAGGCACCGAGGATGTCAGGTGACGTGAGCGGATTCTGGAATGTGCCCTGGAACGCCGCGCCGGCGGCGGACAGGCAACATCCCACGAGCAAGGCAAGGATGATTCGCGGCAAACGGACGTTGTAGAACAAAGCCTCCGCCTGAGTAGTAGCACCTGTTTCGATATCAACGAAGGGAATGAGATTCAAAAGCATGGCAAGAGCATCGCCTGGAGCGATCGGATACCTGCCGAGAAGAAGCGAGACGCATGCAGCCGCGACCATGATGACTGTGAGCACGATGATAACGGTGCGAGCACGCCGGTTCGTGAATACGTCAGCTGGTGCTTTTTCCCTTGGCTCGTCCGCCATGAAAACGTTCCCTTGATGATTCTTCTCTATGACCCTACTTGAATTATCTATTTTTAGAATATTAAGAAAATAGAATATTCATTTTCATGAAGTTTATTCCATGCGGAGAATAACCGTCAAGGGTTTCCGAAAAAGAATTCTTGGTTTTTCAGCAGACGGGTTTACTCGTGCGCCGTAAGCGTTTCGAAAAGCATCGAAGCCGATGCCTCGTCAGGAGCGATATCGACGATCTCGCCTTGCCAAGCTTCGGCGAAACGTTGGTGCGCAAAGGCAAGCAGCCAATCGCGAACGACGATGAGAGCGTGGGGATATGCCTTGGTCGGGCCCGCATCCAACATGGATAGAGCACTCGTCAATCCCCCGTTGCGCTCGAGCTCCAACCTTCCCAGCTCATCGACGACGAGAAGACCAGGTTTTTCAGCCGACTCTGCTTGGGTGAAAAGCGCATCGAAATGAGCGTTGATCGCAGCGAGCGCATCCTCGGAGATGTTCCATCCGAGCTTCGCTTCCCTGCTCTGGTTTGCGCGCTGCGAATCGGCTCCGTCTGCGTCCCAAGATGCTGGCCGCGCGAAAGATATCCGCCCGCGTTCGGGAAGCAAAAGCGCATCGATGCCAAGCTTCTCGTATTCACCGCCCGCATCCACGCCGCCGGCTTCAGCGATTTCTTGAGGACTGCGATGACGCCATATCCCAGGAGTCAGCACGCCGCTCACCAACACGCCTGCCTCCTCGAGCGCAGCTAACGTTCGCATGAGCCAACGAGTCTTTCCGACTTGGATATCACCTGTCAACACGAACAGCATGCGTAAGCCTCAGTTCTCGATTTTGACGATGGGCGCGTAATCGCGCAAAAGCTTCTTCGTCTGACCGGACTTGACGAATTTGATGTAGAGCACGTCACCGTCGACCTTGGTCACTTTGCCGCGACCGAAGGTCTTATGGTCGACCTCATCGCCCACGGAAAACGTCATGCGTGCAGCATCCTTCTTCCCGGCGCGCGGGTTGGTTGTATCCTTCGACCCAGTTCGAACGAAAGCATGCGAGAAGCTGCTTGATGCGCCTGAGCCTTTGCCGAATACTCGGCCCTCTCCAGCTTCTGTGCCCGAACCTGAGATGCCGCGGCGGCTACCGCGCTTCTCCCAGCCGATTCCCGCGTACCCGATTGAACCGACACCGCTCGCCTTCCTCAACTCAGGAGGTATCTCTGAAATGAAGCGCGATGGCGGATTCGCATTGGTCGTACCGAAGAGCTGGCGCGTCATCGCATTCGTCATATACAGAAGCTTGCGAGCTCGGGTGATTGCGACGTAGGCAAGACGGCGTTCCTCCTCGAGTCCTTCTTGGTCTATCGAAGAAGAGATATGCGGGAATAGGGATTCCTCCATACCGGTTATGAACACGCAGTCGAATTCCAAGCCCTTCGATGCATGGACCGTCATCAGGGTTACCGCGCTCGCGCCTTCGCCGAGCGTATCCAAATCGGTGCGCAAACGCACCCACTCGATGAAATCCGCGAGCGAATCGCCGCGAAGGACGCGCGCAGGTTCACTGTCGGTTTCTTCATCATCTGCGGTCGGTGCATCGTAGAACACCTCATCGAAATCATGGGTTTGCGCATATTCATCGACAACGCTATAGAACTCTTTGATGTTCTCAATGCGCCCACGCGCCTCATCGGTCCGCTCTGCCTCATATGCCTCGATCATGCCGCTCTTTGTGATGATCGCCTCGACGACCTTGCGCAATTCGCCGCTTATGCTCGCAGCTTCCTTGATCAGGTCGGAGAATTGTTTGAGTGACTTGCGTGTAGAAGACCGAAGCTCGCCTGAAGCAATGATCTCCTCTATCGCCTGCATGAATGTGCAGTCATTCTCGCGGGCAACGCCCTCAACGTATTGGATGGTCGTTTTGCCGATGCCGCGTCGAGGAACGTTGATGACGCGATGCGCCGCCACATCGTCGGCAGGATTCACCGTAAGACTCAGGTATGCCATCACGTCACGGATCTCAGCGCGTTCGAAGAATCTCACGCTGCCGATCAGACGATACGGTACGCCCGCGCGCAGCAGCATATCCTCAAGCGAACGGCTTTGCGCATTCGTTCGATAGAATACAGCCATATCCGAATACGACATGCCACCCCGATGGAGGCGTTCGATCTCGCCAGCGATCCATCGGCCTTCATCGCGCCCATCTTGCGCGGTGTATATCGAGACGAGCTCCCCTTCCTTGTTCTGGCTGAAGAGCCTCTTCTCTTTGCGACGCTCGTTATGGGCGATAACTGCATTCGCAGCCGCAAGGATGTTCTCCGTGCTGCGATAATTCTGCTCGAGCTTGACCACCGTCGCATCAGGATAGTCCTTCTCGAAATCGAGGATGTTGCGGATGTCGGCACCACGCCACGAGTAAATCGACTGATCGTCATCGCCGACGACCATGATGTTGCGCTCTGCCTGTGCGAGAAGCTGAGTCAGAGCGTATTGCGCCTTATTCGTGTCCTGATACTCGTCGACCAGAAGGTAGCGGAAACGCCGCTGATATGCCGCAAGCACATCAGGGTTGTTCTTGAGCAGAAGGTATGCGTACAGAAGAAGGTCATCGAAGTCGAATGCATTCGCCTGCTTAAGGCGCTGTTGCATGATCACATAAACGCGTGCGGCGATCCTGCCAACAGGATCGTGCACCGACATCTCGAATTCATCGGGCAGGATAAGCTCGTTTTTCGCCTCGGAGATGCGATTGCGCACTGTATTTACGGGGATGCGCTTCACATCGATATCGAGTTCTTCCATGATGCCTTTGACGAGGCGTTTGGAATCATCCTCATCGTAGATCGTGAAACGTTCGGTGAACCCGAGCACGTGCGCGTTGGCGCGGAGAATGCGCACGCACATGCTGTGGAACGTTGAGACCCACATGCCGCGCACGCGGGGTCCAACAAGATCGCCAAGACGCTCGCGCATCTCATTCGCAGCCTTGTTCGTGAAGGTGATGGCTAAGATCTGCCATGGAGCGACGCCCAGATCATCGACCAAATGCGCGATGCGGTATGTGAGCACGCGCGTCTTTCCCGAACCTGCGCCAGCCAAGACGAGCAGAGGGCCATCCGTCATCATGACGGCTTGCAATTGCGGTTCGTTCAGAGACGAATAGTCGATCATGACCTACGAAAAGACCTTTCTTCTCACATCGAAAAGACGCATAAACGCTGCACGCAAGCTAACGAAGTTCACGGCCTAAGGCAGCTGCAAGCGTGCGCAGCTCATCAACAAGCTGCGTAAATTGCGACAACGTCAATTGCTGCGGGCCATCGGAAAGCGCATGGAGTGGATCGGGATGAACCTCGATCATAAGCGCATCGCATCCAGCAGCAACCGCCGATTTAGCCAATGCGGGCACCAGATCGCTTTGCCCCGCAGGATGAGACACATCCACGCAAACGGGCAGGATGCTCAACTTGTGCACGATGGGCACCGCAGTGATATCGAGGGTAAAGCGCGTGGCGGTCTCGAAGGTGCGAATGCCACGCTCGCATAGCATCACATGCGTGCTTCCCGCCGTCGTGAGGTATTCGCTCGCAGCAAGCCATTCTGAAATCGTTGCAGCCATGCCGCGTTTGAGCAAAACATGCTTACCGCTTATCGCAGTCGCGTTGCCGACCGCTTTGAGAAGCTCGTAATTCGCCATGTTGCGCATGCCGATCTGCAGGCAGTCAACGCTTCTATCAATCATCTCGACATGAGCGACATCGACCACTTCGGTAATCGTCGAGAGTCCGAATTCCTTGCCAATAGCAGAAAGGATAGAAAGGCCCTCATCACCGAGGCCCTGGAACGAATACGGCGAGGTGCGAGGCTTGAACGCGCCTCCGCGCAGCCAAGAGAGGCCCGCTTCGCGAATCGTCTCTGCTACCCTTGAAAGCTGCTCTTCGCTCTCAACAGCACACGGGCCGGCGATAATCGTTATGGGACGCTGCGTTTGCTCTGCCATTACAACTTCCTCATGACGCGCAGGATAGTATCGTAAATCTCAGCGATGTTCTCGTTATAAAGGGGACCTTCGTTGGCATCCTGAAGCGCTTTAACGATGGATGCCTCGCGTTTCGGAACATACAGACTCATGCCGATCTGGGCCTTGAGCTCACGCACAGCAAGCGAAAGCGTCGCGCGATCGTTTAAAAGCTCAAGCAGTCGTCCATCGATGTTGTCGATTTCGCTACGAAGCTGCTCGATGCGATCAATCGTCTCTTGCTCATCCATCTTGAGATTCCCCTTCTCCTTACCACAGGCCGAATGCCTTCAGGCCGAAGTAGCCGAGTACGAGCACGCCTAAGATGATGCGATACCAGCCGAATGCCGTGAAGTCGTTCTTCTTGACATAGCCGACGAGGAATTTAATTGCGAGAATGGAGACGACGAAGGATACCACCGTGCCGATGCCGAGGATGATCCACTCGGCTCCCGTGAAAGCCAAGCCATGCTTGATGAGCTTCACGATGCTCCAGCCGAACATGATCGGGATGGCCAAGAAGAACGCGAACTCTGTCGCAATCGAACGCGATGTACCGGCGATCATCGAGCCGATGATGATGGCACCTGAGCGGGAGGTTCCCGGAATGACCGCCAGACTCTGGAAGATGCCGATCAGAAACGCCTTGCCAAAGGACATCTCCTCGAACGAATTGACCTTGAAAATCGATTCTTCTGTGACGTTCTCGTCAAGGCGCGCATGCTTGCCTCGTGGTTTGGCTTGATCCTTCAAGGCAGCCTCGCGCTTGCGGTTGAAACGTTCCAGCACGATGAAGATTATGCCGTAGAGGATGAGCGTGCAAGAAACCACCACGTACGCGTTCGGCGAGTTCATGATGTGCTCTTCCATCCAGTCATCGAGCAGAACGCCGACGATGCCTGCTGGAATCGTGCCGATTACGACACGTGCCCAAATCCCCCATGTATTGCGACGCTCTTGGGGCGTCTTCTTGAACGAGAAAGGATTGAGCTTCTTGAAATACAGGATGATGACCGCCATGATCGCGCCCAGCTGCACGACGACGAGGAATGTGTCGTAGAACTCCGGTGAGACATCCAGCTGCACAAATTGGTTGAACAGCATCATATGGCCGGTCGATGAGATCGGCAGCCACTCGGTAATGCCTTCCACAATACCGAAGAAGAATGCTTTGATTGCTTCGATGATCATGTTCAAACCCTCAAATCGTGCATAGGAAAAGCATTATGCTTTCGATTCCCTGCCGACCAGCTGCTCTGCGCCATAGCGCTGACGCAAAACGGGCTTCTCTATCTTGCCCGTAGGATTGCGCGGCACGTCGGCGAAGATGATCTTACGCGGACGCTTGTAGCGCGGAAGACCCAGGCAGAACTCGTTGATGTCTTCTTCAGTCACATCAGCGAAGTCGGGCTTGAGCTCGATGACCGCCGCTGCGATTTCCCCAAGACGCTCGTCAGGAAGACCGACAACGGCCACATCCTTGATGGCGGGATGCGCAGCCAAGAAGTCTTCGATTTGCACGGGGTAAAGGTTCTCGCCACCAGAGATGATGACATCCTTCTTGCGGTCGACCAGCCAGATGAAACCCTCTTCGTCTTGCATGGCCATATCGCCGGTATGGAGCCAACCGTCCACGATCGTCTCGGCCGTTGCCTCAGGATTGTTGTAGTAGCAGGTCATGACTCCAGGGCCTAGCACGCACAGCTCGCCGACATCGCCTTGGGCAACCTCAACGCCTGCCTCGTCGATGATCTTCGTCTTCCAACGATAGCCGGGAACGCCAATGGCACCCACATGGTCGACGTTCTCGATGCCCAAATGCACGCACCCGGGACCAGTCGACTCGGAAAGACCGTAGTTCGTGTCGTAGTCATGGTGCGGGAAGATGCTTCTCCACTTCGCAACAAGGCTGCGCGGTACGGGTTGTGCACCGATGTGCATCAGACGCCATTGATCGAGTTCGTAATCTTCAAGCTTGATGTCGCCGTTTTCGAGGGCAAGCAGGATATCTTGCGCCCACGGGACAAGCAGCCATGCGATGGTGCAATGCTCGCTGCTTATTGCCTCGAAGATCGACTTCGGGGTCACGCCACGTAAAAGCACCGCCTTCGAGCAGCTGATGAGACTGCCGAACCAATGCATCTTCGCACCCGTGTGATACAGCGGCGGGATGCAGAGGAACACATCGTCGTGCGTCTGACCGTGGTGCACCTGCTCCATCTCGGCAGATTGGGTCAGACTGAGCTGCTTATGCAGAATCGCCTTCGGGAAACCGGTCGTTCCGCTCGAGAAATAGATGGCTGCGAAATCATCCTCCGTGCATGGGAGCATCGGATCTACGCTCGAGCAGTTCGCCGCAAGTTCACCGTAGTCCTCCGCGAACGAGGGGCAATCATTGCCGACATAGAAGAACAGGCGGTTACGCTGGATCTTCGGCATGATCTCCTCGACACGTCCGATGAACTCGGGCCCGAAGATGAGCACATCGACCTCTGCAAGGTCAAGGCAGTACGCGATCTCGTCAGAGGTATAGCGGAAATTCAGAGGAACGACCGTCGCGCCGCTTTTGAGCACACCGAAATAGATGGGCAGCCACTCAAGGCAGTTCATGAGCAGGATAGCGACCTTGTCGTCGGCTCCGATGCCGCGGCCGATCAAAAGGTTCGCCAAGCGGTTCGACTTCTCGTCGAAAACGCTCCACGTGATCTCACGGCGGTAATACTGGGTTTCGGTGCTCTCTACGAGATCGAAATCGCGCCAGGTCACACGACGTGGCTCTAAAATCTCGGGGTTGATCTCGACCAGCGCGACCTCATCCCCGTGCTCGGCAGCATTACGCCTCAAAAAATCAACGATAGGCATGGTTCGTTCCTTCTCCTAGTTGTACGTTACAGGGCCGCTTTGATGGCGGCGAGCAGGTCTTCAAAGGTTTCGTATGCGGTGATTTCGGGATGGTCGGCCTTGATCTCGTCGGTGCTGCGGAATAGAAATCCCGCCTTGCTTGCGGCGATCATGCCCAAATCGTTATAGCTGTCTCCGCTTGCGATGGTGTCATAGCCGATGGATTGGAGAGCACGCACCGTCGTGAGCTTCGTGTTGTCGGTACGGAGAACAAAGCCCTCGATCATGCCATCGTCGCCGATTTCAAGCGTGTTGCAGAAGATCGTCGGCCAACCGAGCTTTCTCATGAGCGGAGTTGCGAACTGCTCAAAGGTATCGCTCAGCACGATGACCTGGGTAACCGAGCGAAGCTCGTCCAAAAACTCCTTCGCGCCTGGCATTGGGTCGATCGTTTCGATGACATCCTGGATCTCTTTGATGCCCAGGCCATGCTCGCGCAAAACCCCGAGGCGCCAATTCATCAACTTGGTGTAATCGGGTTCATCACGCGTAGTACGCGTCAATTCGGGAATGCCGCTAGCCTCTGCGAACGCGATCCAAATCTCGGGGACCAAAACGCCTTCCATGTCCAAGCACACGATATTCATTTGCAGATCTCTCCTTTGCAAAAGACCTCGCACGTTTCCTTACATGCCCGACGGCTCACATAAAACCATATTGGGCATCCGATGTATTATCCCTCAACCTTTCCTAGGTTGAAAAGGTCATGATGGGTAAAACCACAATCCTATCGGTCAGGCAATACCTAACTGCGCGCATCCTCTCAAAACGCTGGATTCGCAGCAAGATCCCATATCCAAAAAGCGCGAGCGATGATATAGGTATTCCCATCTATGCTGCATCAAGATTTAGCGAAAAGCATTTAGCGCTTCTGCAACACAAGATATTCGTTCAAGCTGTCCGAACGCCCGTCTGACCGAAAACGTGCAACGAGTTTTGCACGCGGTGAAATCTCCTCGATAAGAGCTTCGACGTCATCGTCGGAAAAGCTGTGGGCATAGCGATACACGCCGCTTCGCTCCTGCCAGCCGAGGAAAGCGTCACCTTGCTCGAGCATATCGAGATCGAATGCATCCGCAAGATCGATCCGCACTAGTTCGGTCGTCTCGGCAGCCTTGCGCGCAAGGCGCTCGTCCTCCATGAAACGCCATAGCGAGATCGCAACCTCACCACCAGGGCGCACGGCATCGCACAGCCGATTAAGCAAATCTGCGCGCGCCTTGCGTCCTGGCACATGGTGGAAAAACCCGAAGCAAGCGGCGAGATCGAATTCCGAAAAGCCCATCTGCGCACCTGCAAGCACACGCGAGATGACATCGCATGTGCAAAACAGCATCTCGCCCACAGCGAGGTTTCCTGCTGACAACGGCTGGTCGATCTCGCCTGCAAATCGCACGGGCAACCCGAACGCCTCCGAGCCGGTACGCGCAAGGGATTCGCAGGTATCGATTGCGCAGACTGCAAAAGGATAATCCCCCATCTCGTCAGAAAGGAACGATTCGAAGCGCATATTCCCGCACGCCACATCGAGAATGCGGATCATATCGCCATCCCTGCGCATGGCATCGGCAGCATCAAGGCATGTTCGCCATCCCGGCCATGCCGCGTCGCGCGTATCGGAAAACGATGACGCGCAAGCATCGTAGAAATGCTGGTTAAGTTCATTGAGGAAGAGGACGGTTTCGGTGTTCATAGTGCGCACTATTATATAATGGCTTCACTATGGAAGCTATCATCTTGGATATCGCGAACAGGCTCAAAGCAAACGAGACCATCGACGCCAACGAACTCGCACGTATCATCCGCGCGCACAACGAAGGCATCGTCGACGTCTCTAGGCATATAGCCAAAAAGAAGCTTCTTCCCTTTTATCTGCATGCCCAAATAATCGACCCTGCTTTCTGGTCCAATCGCGGCATAGACGATGAAACGGAAACAAAGCTTTTGAGTCTCCTGCAGGTCAAGCCGCGAAGAACCGCAAGCGGCGTTGCAACTATCACGGTCATCACAAAGCCGCATACCTGCTCGAGCGCCTGCATCTACTGCCCGAACGATATACGGATGCCAAAGAGCTATCTTTCGGACGAGCCGGCATGCCAGCGTGCTGAACGCGCGTATTTCGATCCGTATCTCCAAGTCGTCTCGCGCATGAAAGCGCTTACCGAGATGGGACACCCGACTGACAAAATCGAGCTCATCGTGCTCGGTGGTACGTGGAGCGATTATCCGCTCGATTACCAATATTGGTTCATGACGGGATTGTTCCGTGCGCTCAACGACATGTCCGATACAGCGCTTTCAGAAGACGCCGTGTATGCCCAAGTGAACATGCTTACCGAACGATATCGTCAAGCAGGCATAAGCCGCGATCGTAGCGAGTTGGCAGAACAGACGCGCAGCATGCAGGCGCGCATCGATGCCGGAGAGCTTACATACAACCAAGCGTTCGCCGAGCAATACGACAGCAAAAGTCCGTGGTCGCGCATCGCCTCATGGCAGAAGGCGGACTCTTCCGATCTTGCGGCTGAGCATGAGCGCAACCACAGCGCCGGCAAACGCGTTGTAGGACTCGTGGTGGAGACCCGCCCCGACCTCATCACGCCAACGACGCTCACCCAACTTCGGAGCTTCGGATGCACCAAGGTCCAAATCGGCATCCAGAGCCTTGATGAAAGCATCCTACGTGCCAACCATCGCGCAATCGACCTTGAGCAGCTGACACGAGCATTCGATCTGCTCCGGCTGTTCGGATTCAAAACCCATACCCATTTCATGGTGAACCTGTACGGATCTAATCCAGAACATGACAAGGCGGACTACGAACGCTTCGTGACCGATGCGCGCTTCTTGCCCGACGAGGTCAAGCTGTACCCATGCGTCTTGGTCAAAGGCACCCCTCTTGCCTCACTGTACGAATCTGGCGCATGGCAGCCATACGATGAAGAAACGCTCATAGACGTATTAGCGCATGATGTCACCATCACGCCTCCCTACACGCGCATCTCCCGAATGATCCGCGACATCTCAGCGAAGGACATCGTCGCAGGCAGCAAGAAGACGAATCTGCGGCAACTAGTGGATGGGAAGCTTTCAAACGAGAATGCGGACGTTTCCGAAATCCGCACGCGTGAAATCAATGATGCAAAAACCGTTGCTGAGACGCTCGATTTGGATGATGTTGTTTATGAGACGCATGCGACCACCGAGCACTTTCTGCAGTGGGTGACCCCAGAAGGCCTCATCGCAGGATTCTTACGCCTGTCACTTCCCCATCCAGATGCATGGGATATCTACGATGGACTGCCCACGCTCCCTGATGAGGCGATGATCAGAGAGGTTCATGTGTACGGGAAAGCTGCAAAACTCCATACGCTCGGCAAGGGAGCGCAGCACCATGGTCTCGGGAAAGCGCTTATCGCCCGCGCATGCGAAATCGCGCAAAAAGCAGGTTATGGGCGCATTAACGTGATCAGTGCGATCGGCACATACGAATACTATTCACGTCTAGGATTCCGCGATTCCGGCTTATACCAACAAAAAGGATTGGATTGATCGGACGATCCGAAGCAGCATGCGCTGCGGCGGCTATTCCTCCTCGCCTTCCCCGCTCTCATCGCCGACCTCGCCTTCTACGCTCTCCTCGATGACCTCTTCACTCGCAGGTTGCTCGACCTTCTTGAATACGACAGGCAAATCGGGGATCTTCATCGTTAGCAGGCCATCGGCAAGGATAAGGCTATACGTCTCTTTCTGAGGTTTGCCCTCGTTTTGCACAATGAGTTCAACGCTTGCCTCATTGGCAGACTCCATCTTCCAGGTCCCCTGATACCGATCGCCATAGAAATTGAATGTGCACGTGCCATCATCTGCAAGTGTAAGGTCGCTTGTAAGCCCCCATTCCTTATAAAGCAGAACGTCGAACGTCGATAGCTGCTTTTCCTTGGCTGCCTTCTCCTCTTCGGTTTCCTCGGGCTTTGTGCTCTCTTCGGATTCTTCCCCATCCTCGGATGCACCCTCTTCTCCATCGCCCTCTTTCGGAGAGGTTTCATTCGTTGTTTTCTGCTCAGGTTCGACCCCGAAGCTTACAAGCTCCCAACGACCCGCGAAAGCCGCCTTATCCTCGTTGGTGAATGCCGGTTTGCATGCGGAACATATGAAGACAAGCAGCAAGAGGCAAAGCGCACAGATGATAAGCAACACGGCACGTGAAATCGGCATGCAGCGCCTTGCGGACGCCTCGATGCCCGATACGAAACCTTCTGCCTGCATGTTGTCCATCCTACCGTCTTCTCCTATTGGGCATCGGCCGAAGCCATGTCTGCAAGGCGTGCGACGATCGCCTCATGCGCCCTCTTGGGATCCTCGATGCCAGAAACCGCCTCTTCCATCGGGCAACAACCTGTATTCGTGCGGTTCACGATATGGTCCACCAGCTGCCCGTAGCTTGCAACGATGCCGAAGCGTGAAAGCGTTTGCAATGCCGCATCGCTCATGACCGCTCCGTATACCTCGCTCACGCCGAGCAGCACGTACAGAAATGCTGCCCCGTTCCCCACCACGCGATCGGCCGCCGCGAATCCAGCTGTATCGATGCCATCGTCGAGCCATGCAAGCAACGGAGCAACGCCGCGGCGCATGCTCGTTAAAATCGTTTCGCCATGCTTGAGTACGCAGGTGAAGTTGCCTTCTTCAAGCAAGGCACGCGCTTTTTGCAAATCCATCGTTCCGAGGTTTTCCTGCCTCATCGCATTATCTCTCTCGTTCACAGTTTGATTGCCGCACGCAGATCGCATCAAGGATAGCACAGTGCGAAGATCTACCGCGCCAAAGAAGCGCGCCTTCGGCAATCCTCCACTTGCCCGCAACAGAACATGCACGGTATTATCAGGACGGCTCTCGAGCACCGATGACATATCGGTTGCCGCCGCACACAAGAAAGGATGCTGCCATGCGCGCGATCATCCAACGAGTCAGCTCCGCAAGCGTCACGATCGACGGAGAGGTAACCGGCTCTATCGGAGTGGGATACCTTATCTTGCTCGGTGTGAGCAAAACCGATACCGACGAAGAAGCGAGGAGGCTTTGGAGCAAGATCTCGAAGCTGAGGCTTTTTAGCGACGAGGAAGGCAAGACGAACTTAAGCCTGCATGATATCGGCGGATCGGTACTGGTGGTGAGCCAATTCACCTTGTACGCTAACTGTAAGAAGGGCAATCGCCCATCATTTACCGATGCCGGGTTGCCCGATGAAGCGAATAGACTCTACGAGGCGTTCTTAGCGCTCGCGCGTACCGATTTGGGAGACGCGTGCGTAGCACATGGAAGCTTCGGGGCCGAAATGCAGGTCGAGCTTGTAAACAATGGACCCTTCACAATCCTGCTCGATACCGATACCCTGTAAACAAGCATAAGCAATACGAACCGCGCAACGACAAGCAATGCGTAGATGAAACGCTATGGAGGCTGATACCAATGTCAAATCCGATTCTTGACCTCATCGAGCAAGTTCCCAAAAGCGAGCGCCTCGGCATCGTCAAGGAGATCATGGGCTGTGCCCATACGCAAGACGCCTTAGAAGTTGCGAAGAATCACGGCATCAAGCTCACCGCTCAGCAATTCGAGGATATCAAGGCGTTCCTGAAATCGAAGCCTTCCGATGCCGAACTGAAGAAGATCGTCGAGGCAGTCGTGCCGAAGATCCTCGTTGGCCCGACCCTGAAAGCGTTTAAGTCGAAGCTGGGCCTTTAAGGTTTAAGAAGCGGCGTCATCTTGCCGCAACAGAGCACGGTAACGTTATGCGTCGCGCGTGAGATGGCTGTGTACAAACGGTTTTTCGCCAACTGCTCATCGGGATAGGTTGCCGCATCGGCATCCGGGATTATGACGCTATCGAATTCGAGGCCTTTGGCGAGCTTCACGCTCATAACGTTTATGCCATTAAGGTCAAGATCGCTCGCTGAGTCTGTTAAGCAGACCGGTATTTTCTGCTCAGCAAGCAAAGCGTAGATGCGTCGCGCATTCCTCCCGCTCGAGGTGATGACCGCGGCGCTTCCCTTCCGTGCGTATGCTGCCTCGACCTGCGCGATCAATCCATCCCGATATGCCTGCTCATCATCGAATGCGACGGTTACGGGAGGCTCCTCGTCACGTTGGACGGATTGCACGCTGATGCGTGACTCTTCATCGAGCAACGATGCGAACAGCTCGGTGATTTGCGGCGTCGATCGATAGCTCGTCGCCAGGAAGCATTCGTCCACGCTTCCACGCGTGAGCATGAACACCTCACGTATCTCATCGAAACTCGCGCTCGATGCGCTTATCGCCTGATGCCTATCGCCAAGCATCAGGAAATTCGCATGTGGGAAATACTCGCTAAGAAGCAGAAGCTCGGAAGCCGTGTAATCCTGCACCTCATCGATGGTCACGTAGCGCGTTTCCCTATCCGAAAAGCCCGTCAGGCGAAGCTTGATATACGCCCATGTCACACGGCTCAATCCTGTCACTTTCGCAAGGCGGCAACCAATGCGGTCGATGCGAAGCCAGTCAGCTTGGACGATGCGATCGAACACGGAAGCATACTTGTCACGCAAGTATTGCTGAGAGAGCTCTATCAGTTCCTCATCACTCATCGGGTAAAGAGGTTGGCCGAAAAGACGACGCTGCTCCTCCGCCGACATGCCGAGCAGCTCATCATGGACTTCCTCTTCACGGGAACGTGATTTGATGCGCGACTCGGTCTGTTCGAGCAGCTCCTCGACCATGAGGGCGAACACGCCGTGGCCGGAAAGACGGCTGCTCAGCTTCTTGTATAGACGCCGAAGTTGCGGGATGCTCACGACAACCTCGCCATCCACTGCAAGCTCATAAAAGTCGTCCATGTCAAGCTCGCACGACTCCGCCCTATCTCCCAATTTGCGCAACTCGGCAACTGAGATGCCCGCATCAGCAGCCCTATCAAGCCTGCTTATGCGCGCCATCAATTCCTCTTTGGTCACCAGGCGGGGATTCGCCTCCCCCAACTGCGGAAGTACGTTGTCGATGTAAGCACGGAAGACGGGATTCGGCGTGATGAGGCAAACCTGGGAAGGGTCGAGCGTGTCGCGATACGTATAGAAAAGATACGCGATACGTTGCAAGAGCACACTGGTCTTCCCACTGCCCGCAATGCCTTCGACGAGCAGGGCGGGCACATCCGGATGGCGGATTACCTGGTTCTGCTCGCGCTGGATGGTCATCGTGATCGCACCCATCTTGTCGGAGTGCGTGCGCATGAGCGCCTCGAGCAGAAGCTCATCTTGGATGGCAACCGTGGTGTCGTAATAAGCTTTGAGCGTATCCTTCTCGATATCGAACTGGCGGCGAAGCTTCAAATCGCACGTGATCGTGCGCCCGTCAGCCACATACGACGTGCGCCCGTTCTCGCGGTTGTAATACAGCTCGGCAACGGGGCTTCGCCAATCTAAGATGAAATGGCGACGATACTCATCGACCATGCCCGCCTCGCCAATGTAGAGCTCACGCGCAGGCGCATCTGGCTTGAACTGCACAGTGATCTTTGCGAAATACGGTCGCTTAAGCAGGAGCAGCGCACGAGAAAGCCTCTCGGCGTTCACATCACGGGTCAGATTGTATTGGTCCATCAGATGGTTGAGATACTCGTACTCGATATGCATCTCGAGGCGCTGGTCGTCATCCGCGCTTCCCAAGAACAGCTCGTCGCGGAATGCCGCAAAATCCTCCCCTGCCTCCTTCGCCAAAGCATCGAGACGCGCTTCGAGAAGATCTCGAATCTCTTCTAGCTTGGCATAGGTGGTGCTCAGATGCTCTTGCTCGAGTATGAATACTTCATCAGTCGGCATGATGCCCTTTCGAGTCGCACTGAAAAACTGGACGAATTAGTATAGCACGCTCAGGCATGCGAACGAAAGACCCTCTATGAGCAGCCAGTCATCTGTCCGTTTCCTGCACATGCGCAAAAACCCGCTCATCGCAGCGGCTAAATCGCTATGCTTTACCCAGATGAAACGAACCACGAGAAAGGCTTGCTAACATGATTCGCATCGGCATCCTGGGATACGGCAACCTCGGTCGCGGCGTCGAACTCGCGGCCGCCAAGAACGCAGACATCGAGCTTGTCGGCATCTTCACTAGGCGCGACCCGGCATCCATCACCCCGAAAACTGAAGGCTTGCCCGTCTATAGCGCAAGCGAGCTAAAAAACCGCGCAGGCGACATCGATGTTCTCGTCATCTGTGGAGGCAGTGCAACCGACCTGCCCACGATGACGCCTGAGTATGTAAAGCTCTTCAACGTCGTCGATTCCTTCGATACCCACGCACGCATCCCCGAACATTTCGCGAACGTGGACAGTGCTGCGAAAGCAACCAACCATGTGGGTATCATCTCCACGGGCTGGGATCCGGGCCTGTTCTCGCTCGCACGCCTCTATAGCAACTGCGTGTTAACCGATGGATGCGATTACACCTTCTGGGGACGCGGCGTTTCTCAGGGGCATAGCGATGCTATCCGTCGCATCGAGGGGGTTGTCGATGCGCGGCAATACACCGTCCCCGTTCAAGCGGCGCTCGATTCCGTACGCGCAGGTGAGAATCCCGAGCTTTCGACGCGCGAGAAGCACACGCGCGAATGCTATGTCGTCGCCGAGGACGGAGCGGATCTTGCCGCCATAGAAAAAGCCATCGTGACCATGCCGAATTATTTCGCTGATTACGATACGACAGTCACGTTCATCAGCCAGGAGGAACTCGATCGCGACCATGCGGGCATCCCTCATGGCGGCTCGGTCATTCGCACGGGTGCAACGGGTGATGGCACAAACAAGCACGTGATCGAATTCTCCTTAAAGCTTGATTCGAACCCGGAATTCACGGGAAGCGTGCTCATCGCATGCGCACGCGCTGCAGCCCGTCTTGAGAAGGACGGTCAATACGGATGCAAGACGCTGTTCGACATTCCGCCTGCGATGCTCTCCCCGCTTTCGGGAGATGAGCTGCGCGCTCATATGCTGTAATTTCGCGCTATCCGCACTTGAAACGAGGAGCTCCTTTTTCAGGAGCTCCTCGTGTTTTTGAATCGCATTTCTCAGCAGAGCTACTCGCCGAACAACTCGACTGCCCGTTCGAGCTGAGCGATGATGTCGATGTGTTGCGGGCATGCCGCCTCGCAATTGCCGCACTGCAGGCATTCAGATGCCTTTGGGCCGCCCATTGTGTTGAACCTATACCCGAATGTCCCGTTTCTCACGGAAAACGCATCTGCGCGGTTGATTGCCTGCATGATGCCGGGAATATTCATCTCAACTGGACAGTTATCCATGCAGTAATGGCAATTCGTGCAGGGAATCGCCTTCTGGGCAGCGTAAGCCTCTTGGGCGCGCGCGAGGATCTTGCGCTCATCGTCCGTAAACGGTTTGAAGTTCTTGAGGCTCGCGATGTTCTGCTCAACTTGCTCAAGCGTCGACATGCCGGAAAGCACGGTGATCAGATTCGGCTTCTCCCACACGAAGCGAAGCGCCCAATCGGCTGGCGTCGCATCCGTGCCCGATTCCTCAAGGATCTGCCTCACTTTCGGGAACGGATCCGCAAGCGCGCCTCCGCGCACGGGTTCCATGACGATGACGGGTTTCTCGAACTCGGCGGCAACCTCCATGCAGCGCCTCGATTGGATGCTCAGATCATCCCAATCGACGTAATTGACCTGCAGTTGCACGAATTCCATTTCAGGATGCTTCGTAAGCTGCTCTCTGAGGATATCGGCATTATCGTGGAACGAGAATCCCACATGCTTGACCAGTCCCTTATCTTTAAGCCCTAAAGCGAAGTTCCACATGTCCCACTTGTCGAAATAATCGGTTCGCGCATCGCCGATATTGTGCAGCAGGTAGTAATCGAGATAATCAACACCGAGCGTCTCCATCGAAATATTGAATTGATCTTCGGCTTCCTGCTTGCTCTTCGGACCATCCCAGCACGCATTCTTCGTAGCAAGCTGGAACGCATCGCGCGGGTAGCGCTCGATGAGGCATTTTCGGGTGACCTCTTCGGAATCATCGTAAACGCGCGCCGTATCGAAATACGTCAGTCCGGCAGCTAGGAACGTATCGATCATCTGCTTGATCTGCTCAAGGTCAGGACTTTTGTCCTCAAGCCTGGGGAGCCGCATCAAACCGAATCCGAGTTTCGGGATATCCTCACCGAGATAAGCCATAACGAACCCCTTTCCAGAACAACGAACCTAGTATGTCACACTCCATAAAACAAGACCTTGCGCGGGCGCCGTCTGGCCCGCTGCCGCTCGATCGCATGCGGCGAGAGCCTCGCCAATCCACTCCTCGGGCTGCTTGTGCTGCCCTACCGCAACAAGCGAGCCGACCATTGTTCGAACCATGGAATGCAGAAACGCATTCCCGCATACTGTGATGACGAGCGCATCCTCACCCATAACACACTCATGCGCGAACTCTATGGCGCTCACACTGCGACATGTCGGCTTATCTACTGCCGAAGCCGTCTTACAGAAGCTCTTGAAATCATGCTCCCCTATCAAACAGCGAGAAGAGCGATACATCGCATCCACATCGAGCGGCTCGGGCAAATGCCAGCTGAATCCATCTAAAAAAATCGGCGGAAATGTCTGCGTGCATATGAAATATCGATATTCGCGAGATACCGCGTCGAAGCGAGCCGACCACCCGTACTCACGCTCGGAAACGCTCTTCACGCTGATTGCGCGATCCGTGAGCGCATTGAGCGAAATGCGCATTCGGGAAAGGTCGATACACTCGAACTCTTCTTCGGTCACATCGAAGCTTACGTGCTGGCAGCGCGCATGCACACCGGCATCGGTGCGTCCCGCGCATGTCGTCTCGACAACGCGCCTAAGGAGGACCTCGAGTGCGACCTCGAGGTTCTCCTGCACCGTTTCATGGACGTCCTTCTGGCGTGCAAAGCCAGAAAACGGCTCTCCGTTATATGCCAACTCGATATCGAGCGTTCGCGTGAAAGCGCAGCCTCTCTCCCCCGTCATCACGAAAGCACTCCCGGACCGAAGAGGCCGACCATCTCGCTTTTCAGGAGATGGTTCGTTGCATCCACCGTGATCGGCAGCTGGGCGCGGAATACGCGGCCATCCGATTGGCTCACGAATAAAATGACGCTGTCACGTCCCGGATAGAGACGCAATATGCGGGAGAGTTGCGCGGATTTGGTCTGATCGAAATCGGACGAACGCAGGCGCAGCTCGAGCATTGACGGAAGCGCATCGTTCTCGGAAAGCTCGATCACCTGCGCCTCATGGATGAGAATCTGGTTGCCGCGATCGGTGTGCTCGAACTTGCCCTTCACCTTGATGATCGCATCTTCCCTGATAACATCCGCGAAATCCTCGTACTTGAAGCAGATGCACTCGACATGTCCGGTAGTGTCCTCGAGCGTGAAGGTGGCCATCCTCGTACCGCGCTTTGTAAGCTTGAGCTTCACGGCGCTGACCATACCCACGAACACAGCCGAGTTGATATCCTTCGTCCGCTCTGCCAAATCTCCAAGCGTGTACTTCGTCATGCGGCTGATGGCATCCTCGTAGGGTCGCAAAGGATGGTCCGACACGAAGATCTTCATGATCTCCTTCTCATATGCCAATAGCTGCTGCTTGGGCCACTCGATGCCATCGGGTGCAGGCACTTCCTCCTCGAAGCCGCTTTCAGGATCGTCCCCGAACAAATCGAACATCGAGACTTGACCATTCTCGCGATCACGCTGACGCTTCGAGGCGCCTTCAAGCAGAGAGGTCTCATCGACGAAGTACATCAGCTGTTTGCGCGTATATCCCGTGGAATCGAACGCACCTGCCTTGATGAGCGATTCGAGCGTCTTGCGGTTGTAGCATTTGGCATCGAGACGGTTCACGAAATTGTGCAGCGATGTGTACGGACCATTGGCCTCACGCTCGGCGATGATGGCTTCGGCGACGTTTTGCCCTACGCCGCGTACGCCGACCAGACCGAACAGGATGCCGTTCTCGACGGGCGTGAACCCGGCATTCGACTGGTTCACATCAGGTGGCAGGACTGGCGTGCCATTATGGTTGCAGCTTGCGATGTACTTGATCAAACGGTCGGTATTTCCCATGTAGCTCGTAAGCACCGCAGCCATGAACTCGTTGGGATAATGCGCCTTAAGATAAGCCGTGCGCATAACTAAAATGGCATAGGCAGCCGAGTGCGACTTGTTGAATGCGTATTCAGCAAAATGCTCGGCATCGGACCAGATCTTTTTCGCTACTTCGAGCGAATAGCCGTTAGCTGCAGCGCCGGAATTCCAATCGTCCTCGAGCCCCTTCATGACATCGAGCTTCTTCTTGCCCATCGCCTTGCGCAGCTTATCCGCCTTCCCGGCAGAGAATCCGCACATCTCCATGGAGATCTGCATGATCTGCTCTTGGTAGACGATCGTCCCGTAAGTCTCCTCAAGGATCGGACGCAAGCGATCATCGTAATACGTCGCCTGTTTGCGACCCGATGAAACCTCGATGTATTTATCGACGAAGCCGTTCTGCAAAGGACCTGGGCGATTGAGCGCGATGGAGGCTACGACGTCGGCGAAGCGCTTCGGCGGAAGCTTTGCGAACAAGGACACGTACAGCGCGCCTTCGACTTGGAACAAACCGTCCATGTTGCCGGACTGCATGAGCTTGAAGGCAGCTTCATCATCGAGGGGAATGCTACTGGGGTCGATATCGATTCCCCGCGTGTGTTTGACGTTACGGCATGCATCGGAGATGACGTCGAGCGTACGCAGGCCTAAAAAGTCCATCTTGAGCAATCCGAGATCGGGCGTGTAGTGCCCATCGAATTGCGTGATGATACCGCCGCCCTTCGTGTCACGCTTCATGGGCACGTGATCGCTCATGGGATCGCGGCAGATGATGGTCGCGCATGCGTGTACGCCCTCACCGCGGATGTGGCCTTCGATGCTTTCCGCAGCATCGAGCACCGCACGGACGTCCTCTTCCGTCTCGTAGGCCTTCTTAAGGTCGGGGTTCTTTTTCTTGGCAGCATCGATGGTGATGCCGAGCTCATCGCCGATCATCTTGCAGATGCGATCGCCCGTCGAATACGGATAGTCGAGCACGCGCGCTGCATCGCGCACGGCATTTTTCGCTTGCAGGGTACCGAAGGTGATGACCTGGGAGACATGGTCTTCACCATAGAACTCCTTGATGTGGTCGATGACGCGCTCACGATAGCGCTGCTCGAAGTCGACGTCGATATCGGGCATCTCCACACGCTCAGGGTTGAGGAAACGCTCGAACAGAAGACCGTTGGGAATCGGATCGAGGTCGGTGATGCCAAGCGCATACGCGACAATGGCGCCTGCCGCCGAACCGCGGCCGGGACCCACGCCGATGCCGTGCTCGCGCGCCCATGCGATGTACTCCTGAACGATGAGGAAATACGCAGGAAAGCCTTGCTGGATGATAACGTCCATCTCGTAGTCGGCACGTTGCTGATACTCTTCGGGCACCGGATCGCCATAGCGGCGTTTCAGCCCCTCGTTGACCTTCTTGCGGAAGTAGCTCTCCTCGGTCTCCCCTTCGGGCAAAGGGAAGATCGGCAGGATCGAATCGCGCTCGAGCTCCACATTGCACTTCTCAGCGATCTCGATCGTGTTATCGCACGCCTCGGGATACTTCGAGAGCGCAACGCGCATCTCCTCCTCGGTCTTCATGTACAGCTCTGCGGACATCTTCATACGGGGCTGCTCGTTGATAGTCTTGCCCATGCCGATGCAGAGCATGATGTCCTGCGCGGGCGCATCCTCGCGCAAAAGGAAGTGGAAATCGTTTGTTGCAACGGTCTTTAAGCCCGCAACCTGCGCGACGCGGTTGAGCATGACGTTGAGCTCATCTTGCGTATGCCCGCCACGATCGGTCGTAAGCCCTTGGTTTTGCAGTTCGATGTAGAAATCCCCTTCATCGAAACAGCTCGCGAATCGCTTCGCCCAACCGACCGCATCCTTAAACTGCACCGTGTTCTCGAAATCCTCAACATGGATCTCGTCTAACCTGCGTTGGATGATACCCGCGATGCATGCGCTCGTCCCGACGATGCCGTGCCCGTACTTCTGAAGCATTGCGAACGTGGTACGCGGCTTGTAATAGAAATTGTCGACATGGCTCTCGCTCACCAATTTGAGGAGATTATGATAGCCCTCGTTGGTCTTCGCCAAAAGCAAGAGATGAAACAGAGGGGGCTTGCGATCCCTGCGCAGCTCATCATCGGTCGTGAAGTACACTTCGCAACCGTAAATCGGCTTGACATAGATGCCTGTATCCTTCTTCACGGCCTCAACCGCAGCCGCCAGCTCGGGAACGCCGCTCATCACGCCGTGATCGGTGATGGCGATGGCAGGCATCCCGAGATCGGCAGCACGGCGCACCATATCCTTGATGTGCGTGAAGCCATCCAAAAGCGAGTATTCCGTGTGATTGTGCAAATGAACGAATGACATGCTCTTCCACCTTCTGTGCAACCTGAAATCCAATCTGTCGAGGACTATAATAGCAGTATCCGCGCTACACGTACGAGGAGGATTTCATGGAGGATTACAAGCAGAAATTCATCGATTTCATGGTGGAGTCAGATGTTTTGAAATTCGGCGAATTCACGCTAAAAAGCGGTCGCCGCTCACCCTTCTTCATGAACGCCGGCGCCTACGTCACCGGTGAGCAGCTGCACCGCCTCGGGCTGTATTATGCGCAGGCAATCGAGCGGACATTCGGACTCGATTTCGATGTCGTGTTCGGCCCTGCATACAAGGGCATCCCCCTATCTGTGGTCACCGCCATGGGTATCTTCGAACTATATGGCAAGCAGGTGCGCTACTGCTCGAACCGCAAGGAAGCAAAAGATCATGGTGATGCCGGCATGCTTCTTGGCAGCACGCTGAAAGACGGCGACCGCGTCGTCATGGTCGAGGATGTCACCACGAGCGGTAAGTCCATCGATGAGACGTACCCGCTCATCAAAAGCATCGCCGATGTCGACGTCATCGGTTTGATGGTATCGCTCAACCGTATGGAGCGTGCGGGAAACGCATCGGATGAGGTGGCCTCTGGCATGTGCGCGCTTGATGCAATCCAGAAACGTTACGGATTCCCCACGGGCGCTATCGTCACCATGGACGAAGTCATCAGCTATCTGCACAACCAGAAACGAGGCGGACGCATCGTCATCGATGACGCTATCAAAGCCGCGCTCGATGATTACTATGAGCAATACGGCATCAAAGGATAACCGTTAATCTACCATCAGCTCGCCAAACGAGCTGATGACCATATCGCATGTCGCTTCGAGCTCCTCACGCGTCGAAACCTCGTTTTCATCGGCCATGCCAATGACGAAGGCGCCTGCCTTCCTGGCAGTCTGCGCTGCAAGAGCAGTATCCTCGAACACAACGCAATCGGACAGTTCAAGGGGCACATCGAAACGTTTAGACAAACGGCGGGCAGCTTCGAGGAACACCGTTGGCTCAAGCTTGCCCGCGCTGGCGAGCTCATCGCAGATGCACAGCTCGTCGAAATAATCGACGATATCGTTGCGCTTGAGCGCCGCCAAGAGCAGCTTGCGTTGAAGGGATGTCGCAATGGCCATCGGGAACTTTTGGCCACGTACTGCATTCAAATACTCAAGCACGTAGGGCTTGAGTTCTACGGTGCCCTCATAGAACTGTTGCGAGAGGTCGATCCATTCCTGCACGACCTCATCTGCGGTCATCCCGATATCGAAATGATCGACCACCCATGCTGCACCTGCCTCGAAGCCGAGCGCGGTGATCAATTGATTGTATTCGTCATCCTCGGGCAGACCATGGCGCTCGAGGAACAATCGATCGACTTCTACCCACAGACCCAACGAATCGACAAGCGTACCGTCGAAGTCGAAGATGAAGGCCCGCGGAGTAAATCCGTCGAAGGTCACCTTAAACGCCACGTTCTATCCTTTCGATTTATAGAAGCACAGGATTACCATGCTTATCGCGCAGAAAACAGCCACGCAGCACATCATATGCGAAAAACCAGCCATTCCGGTTCCCGATGTGATGAAACCCACTAAGAGCGCGGGTGAAAGCGTCGTGCCGATTTGGCGGATGAGCGTGATGGTCGCAATGGCGACCGTGCTCTCACCCTCCGATGTGCTCTCCAGGATCATGTAGTTCGTGGGAGCTCCCATGGAAAGGCCCATACCCAAACCGATGATGCTAAGCCCGATGATAAGCAAAAGCGAGCTGGGGTGAGCCGTAACGAAGAACGCGACGAGCATAAACCCGAGCGCTGTGATGAAAAGCCCTCCCATCAAAGGCTTCTTCGGACCGAGACGATCGATAAGCTTACCAGAGACCAAAGGTCCGAAAAGCGAGAAGATGCCGATTGCAGCAACGTAGTAGCCACCAGAACCGACGGGAAGGTCGAGCAAGCGTTCCGCGAATTCCGGCACGAGCGTCATCGAGATGATCATACAGCCGATGAAGAACGACACGCCGCAGGTCGCAAGGATCTGACGATCGCGCAGATACTCTGAGTGGAAGAAGGGATCGTGCGCGCGACGCTCGATGATGACGAACAGCACGATACCGATGAGCGCGCCTGCAAATGGAATGAGCACATCAGGCGAAACAAGGCTTTCTGCATCGAAGAAATCGACCGAACGGAAGCTTAAAAGCAAAAGAAGCACCATGAGTACGAAGACGGCGGCGCCAGGGATATCAAGCGCTCCTTTGCTTTCTAAAACCTCGCGTTTCGGAAGGAGCAAAGCGGCAGCGATGCCGAGCAACGCGCATACGGGAACGCTTATAAAGAACATCCACGGCCAGCCCTCGTTGCCGAATAACGCCAGCAACCCGCTTCCGCAGGCAGCGCCGAATACGTTGGAAAGACCTGTCACGGCCGCCGCAAGACCAAGCGCCATGCCGCGTCGCTCTTTAGGGAAGCTCGTGCCGATTTCAGCATTTGCCACGGGAATCATCCCGCATGCGCCTATCGCCTGCACGATGCGGCCGAAAAGCAGGAGGGGGAACCCACCGGCATAAAGCGAGACACCGCAAAGCACGGAGCCTATGGCGAATATGATGACGCATGCAACAAACGCGGGCTTGCGACCATATCGGTCGGCAAGTTTGCCGATAACGGGTATGAGCGCGGCATAGAACAGCGTGTAGATGTTGATCATCCAAATGCCGGTCGCATCATCAAGCGAGAAGCTTTCCTGCACCACCGTGCGCACGGGCGCGACCATACCGACATACAGGCCACCGACTAAAAGCCCGACCAGATAGATGGCAAGGATGGCGCCGAGGCGCTTCTTAGAGCCGTCCTTATCCAACGCGGATGAAACCACGATGCCCTTAGATCTCGGAGAGCTCCGACAAATCGTATGGCGTCGCCTGATATACGTAATAGTTCAGCCAGTTGGTATACAGCAGCTGCGCATGCGAACGCCATGTGGAAAGCGGCGTGCGCGAAGGATCGTCAGCTGGGAAATAATGCGCTGGCACTTCAGGATCGATGCCCTTGGCCACGTCGCGCTCGTATTCCAGCTGAAGCGTCTCGGTATCGTACTCGGGATGGCCGAATACGAAGAAATGACGGCTGTCGGTGCTCTTCGCGATGAACACCCCCGCCTCATCTGATGCGGCGATGATCTCGAGTTTGGGGTTGGCGACGATATCCTCAGCACGCACCTCGGTATAGCGCGAATGCGGCGCATTGAACACATCATCGAAGCCGCGAACGAGCGGCGAGGAGGGCTTCAATACGCGATGCGGAAACACACCTGAGCATTTCTTGTCGAGTTCGTGCTTGTCGACACCATAGTGATAATAGATGCCAGCCTGTGCACCCCAACAAATGTGCAAGGTGGAGAATACGTTCGTCTTGCTCCATGCCATGATGCTGCACAGCTCATCCCAATAATCAACATCCTTGAAATCAAGGAGCTCGACTGGCGCTCCCGTGATGATCATACCGTCGAAACGCTCGTCTTGGATCTCCTCGAACGTGCGGTAGAACATCGCGAGGTGCTCTTCGGATACGTTCTGCGATTCATGGCTCGCCATGCGCAATAGCTCGATATCGATCTGCAGGGGCGTGTTCGAAAGCTTACGCAGGATCTGCGTCTCGGTGACGATCTTGGTCGGCATGAGATTCAAGAGCAGAAGGCGCAAAGGACGGATGTCCTGATGCATGGCGCGATGCTCGGTGATGACGAAGATGTTCTCATTCTCCAATACACCGGTTGCGGGAAGCAAGTCGGGGATCTTGATAGGCATGGCAGCCCTTTCTCGTTACGTTGTGGTCAAAAACGTATGGTGCTCATTATACTTTCCTTCTCGGAAAACGGAATACGGAGCCCTCCGAGATATATGCGAAGGGGGTGTTGGCTTATGCCAGCACCCCCTTTCAAGTCCGATATGTCTTTTATGGGCTAGCGCGTTTACACGATTTCCAGATCGTCGCGATCGCGCAGGGAGTACTTCTTGCCCCACGGAGTCATCGTGAGGATCAAATAGCACAGACCACCTGTGAGCAGCGTGAAACCGGAACCGGTCGTGACATAGAAGATGTCACTGTAAATAACGCCGGTCATGGGGTTGTATACCATAAGACCGCAGATAAGGCCGACGATGACGGAGATCGCACCGATGATATTGACGCCACCGGGATACTTGTACGCATCGTGACCAGGCAGCAGGAAGGCCGATTTGAGCGACAGCTTGCGCTTGCGCAGGATGAAGCAGTCGACCAAGATGATGCCGTTGATGGGACCTTGCAGGTAGGCGGCGATTGAGATGAACGCACCGAAGTTCTCGGAAACGCCACCCCAGATGGTCAATCCGCTGATGAGGATTGCCATGATGATGACAAGCGCCTTGTAGGAGACCTTCGGCATGGCGGATTTGATAACCATGTCGTTGACGTATAGGCCGTTGCCCATGGTGCCGATATTAGCGAATGCAACCATGATGAGCGCGAGCAACGAAACTCCAGGGCCGACCAAAGTCGCGAGCATGACGGTAGGATCGGAGGTGTACTCGCCGACAGCAGCGTACATGGCGAGAGCCATAACGCCACCGAGGAAGACGAAGAACGGAGCGATGAGGCCATATGCAGCGCTCGTTGACCAATAGGCGGAACGTTCGCTGTTGCACAGACGCGGCAGAACGTAGGCCTGCGTGGACCATGAGAAGCAGAAGGCGACCATGCCCTCATTCGAATATGCGAACGCTTGGATCGGGCTCTCGTAATCCGAGAGATCAGGCTGGACGGCCGTGATGTCGGACGGAGAGACACTGAAGCAGATGAAGAGAACGATGACGCCGACGATCAGCAACGCGGTCACCATGATGCGCGATGCCCATTTGATGACGTCGGGACCACCGAGTGCGATAACCACACCCAAGATGACGCATATCACGCCGAGGAACGGCACGATGACCTCTGGAATCGTGACACCGAACACGCCGAAGAGCTGCACGAGCGAATCCCTGAACAGGTCGGCGGTAACCGCGTACCATCCGAAATTCAGAACAGGGCACAAGAACGCCATGACGGCAACGCCGTTCTTGCCGAGCGCGGCACGCAACCAAATCCACAAATCGATGCCATAGCGTGTCGAGAACCATAGAGGAAGCATCTCGAGCAGCATGAAGAAGAAGCCTATGCCGAAGATGGTGATGATCAACTGTTGGAAGTTGACCAGGCCAGCTGAATAGGCGCCCTGCTCATAGCACCATGTTGCAATCGCGAAACCGCTGGTGACTAGGAAGCAATCCCAGAATCCGTACTTACGGTCGCCCTTGATAAGTGGGACGATGCCGAAGAGCGTTTCGTTGCGGATGAAGTTATCATGCTTTCCCATGATTACATCACCCCCGTTGAAAGCGTTGCAAATTCAACGATGGCGATAGATACGACCATGATGACGCCTGCAACGATCCAGTCAATTTTCTTCATTCGCGTGGGGAATTCATACCCTGGTTCTTGCATGATTGCAAGACGTTTGCTGACCTCTGCTTCGAGTTCAGCCTCAAAATCCATTTCTTCAGTAGACACTTTCACTCCTCCTTAACTAGTGAGTGTTCAATATTTTAACAGTTTTCATTTTTTTGAACACCCACATTAAGAAATGGCTCGCTAACACGTGTGAACGGACGTTTTTCGTATGCAAATATGCCCTTTTATGAAGAGTGTATGAAGAAGGTATAGCTATGCCTGCGATGTCGTATCGCAAGACAAAAAACGCTATGGAACCGATTTATGGATTACTCGAAGCACTCGCCCCACACGCTGGCAAGCTCGCTTGCGCTGTGAGCATCGCTTGTAGTGATGAAGCGCGCACCACGCTCACGCAGATACTCGTAAATCGCAGGAGCTGGGTACGGCACGCTTCGCCAACCGCTTGAACGCCCATGTTCGTTGATCTCGAACGCTGCACCTGTAGCAAGGAGCGTATCGCATGCCTTTTGCCATGCTCGAACATAGCGCGGGTCGTTCTCATCGAAATAACGATTGCCTTCATTGTATTTGGCGAATAGGTCGACATGCCCGATGATGTCGGCACCCGTGCGCTCGATGACATCGGAAACGGTTTCGTAGTAGGCTTCTGCGAACGCAAGGTAATCGCCCTCGAAACAGGTATACGCAGCCCTCACGAACAAGTCCTCGGTTTCGTCCACCGAAACGTAGCAGCGCTTGCCATCGCGGCTAACATGCCCGCCTGCTGCTTGCGCGTACTCGATTGGAACCTCCACGTAGTGCGCGGAGCCGATCAGATAATCGAAACCTAAAGGCGCAGGCTCGCTGAACATGTCCTGCTCCATGCCGCACAGGATAGTGATGCGATCTTTGTAGATCGAGGCAAGACGGCGCAGCTCCGCCTGATAAGCGGCCGCCGCGTTCTCCGCCATGCAGTATTCCGTATCGAAATCCGTGAACGAATGGTCGGTAATGCCGATGGCAACAAGACCCAGCCGTATCGCCTCATCGACCATCTCTTCAGGTGATGCTTCCCCATCGCTTACGGTCGTATGCATATGCAAATCGAATTGCCCAGTCGCATCCTCGAGGATATCGGCGAGCTTGACGGTTGGCGCCTCGATAACAACCGCATCGTCGCATGACGGCATCTCGATCGGATCGGTGAAGCAACTTACCGTTCCCTTGTGGCATGCCGGACCATCGGGATGCACTTCAACAAGCAACGTATCGCAGTCGCAATCTGCCGTAATGGATACAACATGCATGTAATTCCCGCTTGTCATGCCCTTGGTCCAGAGCTCCTGGCGGCTCCTGCTCCAAAACGTCGCCAAGCCTGTGCTCAGGGTTTTTGACAGGCTCTCGGCATTCATCCATGCCACCATGAGAACTTGACGCGTGTCGCAATCGATAAGTACGGCGGGAACGAGGCCCTTGTCATCGTATTTGATGTCATCGATCGTTGCCATTGCTCACCTTTTCTTTTTCAAACCTCGCCATGCAGGTTTCGTTACAGCAGTCGGATCGGGATGCCCTCAGACGCAAGCAGCTGCTTGAGGTCCGAGATGCTCACTTCTCCGAAGTGGAAGATGCTTGCAGCTAATCCGGCGCTCATCTCGGGTACGCGCTCCCATAAATCCACGAAATCCTGTGCGCAACCTGCACCGCCACTCGCAACGACGGGCACATTGACCAAATCGCATACGAGCGCCAATAGCTCCAGATCGAAGCCACCCTTCACGCCATCGGTATCGATGGAGTTGATGACAAGCTCGCCTGCTCCGCGAGAAACACCCTCGCTTATCCATTGAAGCGCATCGCGACCCGTATCGGTACGGCCGCCCGTGGAAAACACATGGAAGCCATCGCCCACACGTGCGATATCGGCAGAAAGCACGACGCATTGATCGCCGTAGCGTTTCGCGGCTTCATCGATTAAGTCAGGATTTGCTAGAGCGCCCGAGTTTACACTCACCTTGTCAGCGCCGCAGGAAAGCACGCGCTCGAAGTCATCGACGGATTTGATGCCTCCACCCACAGTAAGCGGGATAAATACGCTCGATGCCACCTCGGTAAGCGCGTCCGTGAACAAAGCGCGCTCCTCGAACGAGGCGATGATGTCGTAGAACACGAGCTCATCGGCACCTTGCTCGTTGTAGAAGCGAGCAAGCTCAACAGGCGAAGAAACATCTTGGAGGCCTTGGAAATTCGTGCCCTTGACGACGCGGCCGTGCTTCACGTCCAAGCATGGGATGATGCGCTTTGCTAGCATGATGGCATCTCCCCTTTCGCGACCGCGATGGCCTCTTTAAGATCGATGTATCCCTCGTAATAGGCCTTACCCACGATAGCGGCATACAACCCCATATCGCGCAAAGCCTTAATATCGGCGATAGACGACACGCCTCCTGATGCGACGATATCCATGTTGAAGCATTTCGCGAGACGCGCGTATAGTTCGCGGTTCGCGCCAGCGAGCATGCCATCCTTGGAGATGTCGGTGCAGATGATCGTGCGTACGCCAAGCTCCTCGAGATCGGCGCAAAACGCATCAACAGCAAGGCCCGAGCTCTCCGTCCAGCCCTTGATGGCAACCATGCCATCAAGCAAATCGACGCCGACCGCGATCTTGGCGCCATATGTAGAGACCGCCTCGCGTAAAAACGCAGGGTCTTTTACCGCCGCCGTGCCCAGTATCACTCGGCCCACACCAGCATTCAGGTATGCTTCAATGACTTCCATAGAACGGATGCCTCCGCCCACTTCCGTGAACAGGCCCGACTCTTGCGCGATGGCTCGTATCGTATCCAGATTCGGGGTCTCACCGCTTTTGGCGCCTTCCAAATCAACCATGTGCAAGCACGTCGCGCCCGCATCCGCAAAAGCGCGGGCGAACTCGACAGGGTTATCGCTATAGACGGTCTTTTGCGCGTAATCGCCTTTGATAAGGCGCACCGCGCATCCATCGATGATATCGATTGCTGGAAAGATCAGCATGTGCTTTACGCCTCCTTAATAAGGTCGCAGAACGCGGTGAGAATCTGTAAGCCCACTTTGCCGCTCTTCTCTGGATGGAACTGGCAGCCGAACACGTTATCCTTCTGCACCGCAGCCGTAACGGGCACATCGTAATCGGTCACGGCAATCGTGTTTGCCGCGCAATCGGTCGCATAGAACGAGTGCACGAAATACACGTAGGCGCCCTCGCTCACTTCGGCGAACAAAGGCCCACCAGCTTGCTCGAGGCCGTCTTTGCACACGTCTTCGCCGCTTGTAAGATGCAGCGCGTTCCAACCGATGTGCGGCACGAGCGTATCGGGATTAACGACCTCTTTCAATGAGCGCACCTCGCCAGGGATAAGGCCCAATCCCTGATGCTCGCCGTACTCGTAGCTTTTATCAAAGAGCATCTGCATGCCAAGGCAAATGCCGAGCAAAGGCTTTCCGCTTTCGGCAATCTCGATGACGACTTTATCGAGTCCGGTCGCACGTAAGGCATCGATTGCATCACCGAATGCGCCCACGCCAGGCAATACGACCGCATCGGCAGCACGCAAGGTTTCAGGGTCGCTCGTCACACACACATCTTGACCAATGGCTGAGAATGAGCATGTAAGCGAGTACAGGTTTCCAACCCCGTAATCGACGATGGCGACGTTCATTAGAGGCTCCCCTTCGATGAGGGCACAACGCCCGCTGCTTGCGCCTCTTTGTCAACCGCGACAGCCTGACGCAGGGCACGTGCGATGCACTTGAACGCACATTCGATGATGTGGTGGGAATTCGTTCCCGCCAGCTGTTGGATGTGCAGCGTGATATTCGCATTGCGCACAAAACCCAACCAGAACTCCTCCACAAGCTCGGTGTCGAAAGTTCCGACCTTCTCTGTAGGGATAAACAGCCCATACGCCAACAGATCGCGGCCCGAGATATCGACAGCAGAGAGAATGACCGGCTCTTCCTCGCCACCTTCCGCTTCATCTTCTGCACGCTCAACGGCTTCACGGATAGCAACTTCGCTCATGCAGAGCGCCTCGTCCATCGGAAGCACCATGAAACCATAGCGCGCGATGCCCGCCTTATCACCGATTGCCTTGGCAAAAGCCTGACCTAAGCAGATGGCGATGTCTTCGGTCGAGTGATGATCATCCACATAGGTATCGCCTATGCACTTCACATCCAAATCGAAATTGCCATGCACGGCAAGAAGCGTCAGCATGTGGTCGAGAAAACCGATACCCGTATCGATGCTTGCCTTCCCCGAGCCATCGAGGTTGAGCGTAAGCGCCACATCGGTTTCAGCGGTAATGCGGCGGATGTCAGCGATTCGGTTCACGGAGCAACTCCTTCCTTGGCCTAGCCAAGCAATTCTTTCAACGTGTCGAGCAGTGTCTGCATCTGCTCGGGCGTCCCTATCGATATGCGATTGTAATCGCAGATTCTCTCATTGTCGAAGTGGCGTACCAGAATTCCCCGCTCTTTAAGCGCACGGTAGAGCTCCCCTCCTGCCATCTTCGGCGTACGAGCAAACACGAAGTTAGCGTATGAATCGGGCATCTCAAAGCCTAAAGCCTTAAGCCCGTCCACCGTGAACGCGCGGGTCTCTTCGATAGCGGTGCAGTTATCGCGAAACGCATCATCATCCGCAAGCGAGCCCAAGCCGTACGCGACGGTCGCGTTATTCACGTTATAGGGATTGATTGAATTACGTAGCGTATTCAAATCGGCAATGAGCTCAGTGCAACCAATGGCGAAACCTAAGCGGGCGCCCGCCAAGGACCGGCTCTTCGAGAACGTACGTGTAACTAAAAGGTTATCGTATTTCCTGATGAGCGGCACTACTGTCTCTCCCCCGAAATCTATGTACGCCTCATCGATGACGACAACGTTTTCGGGATTGGCCTCGATGATGCGCTCTATGTCGGAAACGCCCAAGAGGACGCCCGTTGGCGCATTCGGATTCGCGATAAAAATGGTTCCCTTCGCATCAAGGTAATCATCGGGGTTGATTCGAAGATCGTCGGTCAAGGGAATCGTTTCATACGGCACGCGGCACATATCCGCGAACACAGGATAGAAACCATACGTGATATCGGCGAACACTGCTGGCGTCTTTTCATCGCAGAATGCCGAAAACGCCAGATACAGCGTCTCATCAGAGCCGTTTACAGCCATCACCTCGTCAGCAGAAACACCGATAGACTCTGCGAACGCACGGCGAAGCTCGCCGTATTCCGGATCGGGATAGAGCTGTAAGGGGCGAAGCGATGCGAACGCGTACGCCAAAGCCGCTTTTGAAAGCCCGTAAGGAGACTCGTTGGTATTGAGCTTGATGTAGCGATCGATATCGACGGGCTGCTCGCCGGGAACGTAAGGCGTAAGGTTCGCCCGTGTTTGACTCAAGAACTTCGACATGCTCACTCCTTAACACCGTGCGTGCGGATCAGCGCACTTGCGGCGTGGCCGGTAAGGCCTTCTTTGTTCGCGAAGAGCGCGATGCCCTCCGCAACTTCGGCCAGCGCATCCTTCGTATAGTAGATGAACTGGGATTTCTTAATGTAATCATCGACGCTCAAAGGACTCGAGAAACGCGCTGTCCCGCTCGTTGGCAGCGTGTGGTTCGGTCCCGCGAAATAATCCCCGAGTGCCTCGGGGCAATTACGACCCAAAAAGATGCTTCCCGCGTTCTTCACGGCATCAAGCCACTCAAATGGATCCTCTACGCACAATTCCAAGTGCTCGGGAGCGATTTGGTTCGCGATATCGATGGCACTTGCCAGGTCGTCCGCGACGATGATCTTGCCGTTGTTTTCGATGGACGCGCGGGCGATCTCCTCACGAGCGAGAAACGGCAATTGCTCCTCAATCTGCGCTTGCACAGCTTTCGCGAGCTCTACTGAATCGGTAACGAGCACGGCGCTCGCCATCTTATCATGCTCAGCTTGGCTTAAAAGGTCGGCTGCCACATGGGCGGGATCCATCTCCCCATCTGCCACGACTAAGATCTCGGAGGGACCCGCTATCATGTCGATGGACACAATGCCGAACACCTGGCGCTTCGCCTCAGCAACGAAAGCGTTGCCGGGACCGACGATCTTATCGACACGGGGAACGGTTTCGGTGCCGTATGCGAGCGCGGCGATGGCCTGCGCCCCGCCGACCTTATAGATCTCATCGATGCCCGCCTCGTTCGCAGCTGCAAGAATTGCAGGATTGACCTTGCCGTCCTTACCAGGAGGTGTGGTCATCACGACACGAGGACAGCCGGCAATCTTTGCTGGAATCGCGTCCATGAGCACGGTTGAGGGATATGCCGCTGTACCACCAGGAACATAAAGGCCAACACGCTCAATCGGCATGATCTTTTGACCGATGACGATGCCGCCTTCCTTTTCGAGCTTAAAGCCCTCACGTACCTGTGCCGCATGGAAAGTGCGGATGTTCTCTGCAGCTTTATGCAGCACCTCTAGGAATTCGGAATCGACAGACATAAGCGCTTCATCGATCTCCTCAGGCGATACACGCAAATCACTAAGCGCGACTTTATCGAAGCGCTCCGTGTATTCGTAAAGCGCATCGTCACTGCGCTCGCGCACGGTTTCGATAATGTCGGTGACGATATCGGTCACGCTTGCAGTAGTCTCATTTCGAGCGAAGATCTCCTCGAAAGACACCTCTCCGCATTTGAGGATACGGATCATCTCTTTATCCTTTCTGCGTTGTGAGCGCACCGATGAGTTTTAGGATGCGTTCGCGCTTGAATTCGTAATTCGCTTTGTTGGCGATCAGCCGAGCGCTGATCGGCTCGACATCCTCGATGACCTCGAGGCCATTCTCCTTAAGCGTCTGACCTGTTTGCACGATATCGACGATAACATCGGAGAGACCCAAAACCGGCGCAAGCTCAATGGAACCATTGAGCTTGATGATATCGATATCGCGTCCGATCGACTCATAGTACGCACGCGTGCAATTGACGTATTTGGTCGCCACGCGCAACACTGAACGACCATCATCGGAAAAGCCCTTTCGGGCGGCAACGGCAAGCTTGCAGTTGCCAATGTCAAGGTCCATGAGCTCATAAACATCGGGTGACTGCTCCATCAGGCAATCCTTACCCACGATGCCAACATCGGCGGCACCGCGCTCAACATAGACGCCTACATCAGAGGGCTTCGCCCAGAAATAGCGGATACCGAGCTTTTCGTTCTCGAAAATGAGCTTTCTGCTATCCTCTTCGAGGCCTTCGCAAGTATAGCCTGCTGAAGCGAGGATGGCATATGCCTCATCACCGAGGCGGCCTTTGGGAAGCGCGATATTAAGCATCTGCATTGGAAGCCTCCTTCGCGAAGCTGCCGAGCGCGTCTACGTATACTGCGAATCCAACTGCATTGCCGGACTTGCCCAGCTTGCGCATGAGCTTGTCGTACTGGCCCCCCGAAAGCACCTCGGTCGGCACACCGAGCACATAGCCCATAAACACGATGCCGTTGTAGTAGGACGTATCATTCATAAGCGAGAAATCGAAACGCAATGTTTCTAGGATGCCTTCGGCATCGAAAGCATCGATGATAGCTTTGATAGTGCTGATGGCTTTTCTGTCAAAACCCTGGGCATCGAGCCATGCAGGAAGGTCAGCGGTTAGCCCTTCATAGTTGAGAAGCGCAAGAAGAACGTTAACCTCTTCTGCTGGGATATCACAGCTTGAGCACAGGCGCTCAAGTTCGTGATAGTTCTTACGAGCGATAAAGGCGTAAATGGCCTGTTGATCAACCAAAGGAAGATTCCAGCTCTCAACCATATCAGACACGAGATCAAGATCGGTGACGATGAGCTTATTGTCCTGGGAAATGCAAGCAAGGCTTGATGCTGCTAGCAGAAGCACGTCGATGACGCATTGCTGGTCAACAGTACCGAGGCACTCAACGCCAGACTGCATAAGTTCCTTAAAAGCTCCCGTGCTCTGCGAGACACGATACACGTTCTCGTCATAACAGATCTTCACAAGCTCATCAGGATTGAAGCGGCAATTACGAACAAGCGAAAGAGTAACATCAGGTTTAAGCGCCATAAGCTTGCCGTTCGTATCTGTGAACGAGATGACGTTATCGGAGATAAGGAATTCCTTGTTCGTAGCATAAAGGTCATATGGCTCAAACTTACTCATCTTGTAGCGCTTGTATCCCTGCGAGCGATACAAGGCACGCAAGGAGAACACCAAGCTCTCCTCGTAGCTCATCAATGAATCATCGATATACACGAAATACTCCTTTTGTATGTAGTGCCGTGCGTATTATACGCGGTCTGCGCATGGCACGTCCGCGCTTCCTGGTTAATAACACATTGCTACTTTAGCACAGTAGAGTGCTAAAGTGCATAGATATCGGCAGGCGGTTTCATGGAACGAACACATTAATAAAGGCGAGCGAACATAGAACGACTCCATCCCCTACCCTGAACAGCACTACGCATAAATAAAAGCGGGTCGGATGAGTAGACATCCGACCCGAGATTTCGTGGAGCCAGTGACAGGAATCGAACCCGCAACCCACTGATTACAAATCAGTTGCTCTACCGTTGAGCCACACTGGCGAATTGTCCACGCGCTCGGCATGCTATCCCCTGCCGCACACGCAACGTGCGTCATTCTACCACAAATGGCGCACCTCGATTCAACATGTCCGCAGGCGAGCACTACATGCCCAATATTGAAGCGTTAAAATGCCCGCTCCCCTGCTAATTGCGCGCCATAAGAAGAGGGAGAGGGCCCGCATGAAGCGGGCCCTCAAATCGCTTTTGAATGGCTCAGAGCGGTATGCGTATAACGCTTACGCTACTTCGTAGTCCTCCTCGCGCATGCGGCGACGAGCAACCACGAGTGCGAGCAGCGACAACAGCGATGCGCCACCCAGCACGCCCGCGGTGGTGCCGCGGTCATCGCCGGTCTGCGGCAGCACAGGCTTCTCAGCGTTCTTCGCCCACTCAGCCGTGAAGGTATGGTCACCTTCAACCTTGTAGGTGTCGCCCGGCTGATACTCAGAGCCACGCCAGTACAGGAACGTGTAACCGGTACGCGTCGGAGCCTCAATGATCGTGAAGTCGCGGTCGGCCTCCTTGCCTACCGTAACCGGAATTTCGAGGACGTCGGTGCTGCCGCGCAGGATGCCACCGTTCGGATCGAACTTAAGCGTGTACTCTGCCGGATTGATAGTGAAGGTGCCATCCTTGACGGTGACTGTGTAGTTCAGGTTCTCAACCGTTGCCTTTGCGGTGATGGCGTACTCGCCAGCATCCTGGCCTTCCTCACGGCTCACTTCGATGCCAAGAACCTCAGTGGGATCCTCGCCCTCAACAACGCCTTCAATCACATAGGTGAGCTCGGGGTCAGTGGCCGGATTGTTGTCGTAGGTCTTGGACTGGTCGTCAATCGTCACGGTAACAGGCGCAGGCTTGATAGTGTAGCTGGTGTTAATCGTACCCTCGTAGTTGCCCTTGCCTGATACGGTCACGGTGATTTCACCGGCATCAGTGATGTCGTCACCATCCTTAGCATCAGTGTAGGTGATCTCATAATCTTCACCTGGAACGAGCGGCTTTCCGGTCACTGTGTCAGTGATGGTGACAGGCTGCTTCTGCTCCTGACCGTTGTAGGTTGTGTCCACAGGATCGGTGATTTCGAAGCGAGCGTCATCGTCGATGGAGGCCGCCGTGATGGTGAAGGTGCCGGTTTCGTACTTGACCGTGTAGTTGGTGATCGCGTCGGGGCCGGTGGCGGTCATCGTGTAGGTGGCCACGTCCTCGCCCGTCGCGCGGGTCACGGTGGCGCCGATGAGGGCCTTGACGGCCGCCTCGGTGTCGCCGTTCTGCATGCCGGTCACGGTGTAGTCGAACGGCGTCGGGTCGTCGGCGCCGTAGACCTTGGAGGCGTCAACGGGCTTGACGGTCAGCTCGGCCGCCGTGATGGTGAAGGTGCCGGTTTCGTACTTGACCGTGTAGTTGGTGATCGCGTCGGGGCCGGTGGCGGTCATCGTGTAGGTGGCCACGTCCTCGCCCGTCGCGCGGGTCACGGTGGCGCCGATGAGGGCCTTGACGGCCGCCTCGGTGTCGCCGTTCTGCATGCCGGTCACGGTGTAGTCGAACGGCGTCGGGTCGTCGGCGCCGTAGACCTTGGAGGCGTCAACGGGCTTGACGGTCAGCTCGGCAGGATTAATCTT
Organism: Eggerthellaceae bacterium; assembly: GCA_015062605.1. Lineage (GTDB taxonomy): Bacteria > Actinomycetota > Coriobacteriia > Coriobacteriales > Eggerthellaceae > SIG42. The sequence continues at coordinate 84,827 of SUUI01000002.1, forward strand.
AACCGTAACAGTTCCAGTCGCATGCGCTGGAAGCGGATTGCCAATCTTCTTGGCAATTGCATACCCTTCACTTGTGATGATATAGGTGGTATCGCCTGAAGTTATTTCAGTACCAGAAGCGTTCAAGAAAACCGATGCAGTTGCGGTATACGTACCCGCATTTATCGCACTCAGATTCTTTCCGCTGATGGTCGAACCCTCGACCTTGTCTGCGAGGGACTCGGTAGCAGTAATCCCTGTACCATCGAGTGAAGCAAGCGTCTCACTGCCTGCTTTGTATGTAACGGTATAGGTCGCGGTGTGCTCTGCGCCATCAAAGGTCGCTTCGGTCGTTTCGCCAGTAACCTCAGCAGTTACGATTGGCGCCCACACGGCAAACATCGCATGGTACGGCAATGCCTCATCGGCAGCTACCTGCGTAGCAGGGTCGCCGTAATGCTCGTTTTCTTCGTCGGCGATGATATAGACAGGCTCAGCTCCAGATGTGTCATACCTCACCAGCAAATTGGCCGCGGTAAGAGCCTGTTCGTAGTTACCCTCGTCAGCCTCCCATGCTTCTGCCTGCTCTGCTGCTTCCGCGGGATCTTCGCTCGTACTGGTTGCAACGCGCGCCCAACCCAGGAAGATATACCCCTCACGCGGCTGAGGATCTTGGATGGCCACAGCTTCGTTGATTCCTAGTGCAGGGGTTGTAGTCTTGTCGACATGGAACGCTTCTTCACCGTCATTGTTGAACCAGCTGATGTGCGTCGGAGTGGCTTCCTCTACGGCTTTGTACTTGGCACGCAGCTGGATGGTGTACGTGTGCTTCTGCACGCACAGGCTTTCCCAGCCTTCTTTCGTCTGGTCGATGACTTTGCCATTCTCATCGAGATATTGGCCTGCGGAATTGGTGACATATACAGGATGACCATCATCATCCACTACGGCTTCGGAGCGCGCATTTGCTTCGAGTACCTCGTAGGCTTGACCGGCATAGATGACACTGCCTTTCGATCCTTCAGGAACATCAACATACTTGTTCTGGGTAGAATCCCACTTCTGCATGATCCAGTAATCGAACACGTAACCATCGGGCGGCGTCACAGCCGGAACCGCCGTTGCTTCTACGTTATCTTTGTATAGTTTCTTGTCCTCAGCAATTCCGCTTCCAGTTTCGTCAACATCGGAATCGTACAGGCTATAGAGAACGCCGATGCCATCGGCACCGTCAAGCGTCTTGCTCCATTTCGCATAGAGGTTAAGCTCCCTGGTAATCCAGAAACGATCCTTGCCTGGAGTCTCCGGATTATGATCGTCATCCCAACCGGTGATATCGGAGTTCGACGTTGCGCCGTTGCCCCATTTGTCCATCGGATCAGTCATGTGGGTCGTCTTGTCGTACGACGTCGTTACCGTGCTATCGGTCAGGAGGGTCGTCTCGGCCTTGAACATATGCGTTTTAGCCTCATCGCTATACCAGCCGATGAACTTATAGCCATTGCGCATACCGGTTGGAGCACTAACGCGATCGCCATAGCTGACACGGAAGTTCATTTGCTGGCTTCCCGAGCCCCAATCAAGCGTTGAATCACCGTCCGCATCGGGATGAAGGAACACGCGGTATTGGATCTGCCGCCATTTGGCGTAAACCGTCATGCCGCCTTCGGGCATGGTGGTGAAGGTGTACGGCGTGTTGCCGGCACTATCGAGGAACCAACCTTCGAATACGTAGCCATCGGGCGTGGTCTCGGGCGTGTAGGAATTGTAGGAGGATACGTCAGCCTCATACGAAATACCGTCGGCATGATCAATCTGACCTTGACTAGGTTGGCCAGTAATCGGATTGCCGTTGCCATCGACATAGGCACCATCCATGAAGTTGATGGTGAACGTTTGGCGCGTGTAATAGAAACGGATAGTACCGCCCGAGCCCGGATCGGCTTCCCCGTCATTGTTGAATGCAGGATCGGAACCGAGCTTCGTATAACCGGTCAAATCGATGAAGTCTTCAGCCTCGGTAAAGAAATTGTACTTTGCAGGAATCGTATTGCCATGCTTTACAAAGCTCCTACCGTTCCAAGTCCTATCCGGAGTTTGACCGGGAAGAGCCTCTACGTAGAACTCCATGTATCTTGTTCCCGCCGTGCTTGTACTAGGATAGAATGTCACATTCTCGGCGGGCATGATATCGATATACACCAGCACCTGATTGAAGGTGCTGCTCTCTTGCGGATCCCAACGCCATTCGGAACTCGCCCCGTTATCTGTAATCGGGAAATTCTCACCTATCGGTTGTTGATACAATGCCGTGATGGTCTTATAGACTCCAGTATCCGCAGGTGGCGTATACTCAGAACTTGAAATACTAACTTGGTAATACTGATTATTATTCCACCTTGACATGCGGAGATAGCCTCCGGGAGTTACGTTTGAATCGCTACGAATCGTTCTGTTTTCCCAGACGCGATATGGATCAGCTGCGCTAGATCCAGTGCCTCGTGTAAGCTGATACCATGTCCCATTGATTTTGATATAGTAAGAATAGCCACTGCCACCATTATTCACGCGCATCAAGTCGTAACCGTCTTTTGTCGTAGTCTCGACATTGCCGCTACCGCTGTTTTCCGCTCTGAACGTCAACGTGTACTCGTTTCGGTTGTAGTACACGTTAACAACAGCGTTGTCCTCGGGAGTAATGGTGACATCCTCGTCGAATTCCGTCAAATGGAAGCCTGTGTATTGTTTACTCACGCCATTAACGCGGACGTAGGCAGAATCGCCATCACCCACTTGAGATACAGTGTTTACGGTCGTATCCGTGGTGCCCTGAAGCGTTATTGCCTCGCCGAAGTCATAGCCTGAACCGGAAATATTCTGTTTCCAGATAATGACCGTGTAATAGGAAGGGGTCTTCGCAGTCCACTTTGCGTAGACTGTGATTCCTTCTTGGAGCTCATGACCAAAACTGAACTCATTTCCAGCGGTGCAAGCAGCGTTGGTAAACCAACCGCCGAACGTATAGCCCTTGCGTTGCATCGGAAGCAGGTTATTAACCGTCACTTCACCGGATTTGACGAATTGTGGGGCGTTATAGGTTGCACCCTTGCCGTTCTCGTCGAAGACCAACCAATGGCCCTCAGGGGTATCGACGGAGAATTCAACATCACCTTTTATCGTGACGGTATCGCCGAGCTGATACAGAGTATCTGCGGTCCAACCCTGGATGTTTTCCTCTGGATTGCCATGCCATCCAGCAAAGCTGTGCTCATCGTCTTCGGGCACATAGCCCAAGCTTATGGTATAGGACTTCCAATCGCCTGACGTATCATCGGCGCGGAAGACAACCTGATCCTTGCCAAGCGAGGCGCCAGTTGCATCTACGTAGTTGATATCGTATTGCTTGGCAATCATCGCGTAGTAGGTAATGACCGTGCCGCCATCGCTGCCGGCGTCGGTAACGGTATCCCAATCGATGCCAGCTACCTCAGTACGCACATCAGCGATGGTAAGAGGAGCGGTTGCGGGCTTAACGACAACCTGCTCATCTCCTTCGCCCTCAGTTATGGGAGTAAAAATGTAATCCTCATCGGTCGTCCAACCCTTGAAGATGGAAGGTGCGGTAACGGTCAGTTCAGAACTCGGATCGTAGAGAACCTGAGCAAGGATATTGGAATCGGTAATATCTTTTTTCTTGACGTACATGGTAGCAAGCGTGGAAGCAGTGCTGCCCTTGCCATTCTTGAACTCCACCTTGACGCGGGCGCCTTCGCCCTGCTCGACCACGACATAGACAGAGAACTTATCGGAATTGAACTCCATGGTGGTAAGACCGGCCTTCTTCTCGGCAACGATCTTGCCGACAACAGCTCCGTCATCCTTCTCGTCGATATGCACGACAACCGGGTCATCGGCGGTAAGCATGGCCCAGGATTGCATCTTCACTTTGATTGGCACGAGGGGCTCGATTTCGGCGCCCTCAGCGTTGAAGAAGGTGATATCGACAGCGGTAACGTTCTTGGCGACCTTGCCATCGGGCAGCGCGTCGGCGACGGCATCCATGATGGTGTCGTCAGCCTCGACCGGCTTGACCTTCATGGTAGCGCCTGCGGGCAGCGCGCCCACGGGAGCGGTCACGTCAACGGTAAGACCGCTGGCAGAGTCATTGAAGGCTTGAGCGGGATAGGCCTTGGCGAGCTCAGCCGCGGCTTCAGCGTCGGCAGGCTCGGTTGCCTCAGGCTCATCGGCCTCGGTTCCCTCCTCGCCTTCGTCATCCGCGTCGGCATCATCGCCGTCTTCGGTGATTGCCTCGTCATCGATTTCAACATCGTCGACGTCTTCGGCGTATTCGCCTTCATCGTCGAGCGCTTCGCCGTCGAGCGACTCGCCTACTTCGTCGGCAACCCCATCAACGGCATCAGCCGCCTCGTCGCCTTCGAGCGCATCACTCACGCCTTCCACTTCATCGATGGCTGACTCATCAACGATCTTATCGCTGATTTCCGAGGCGATGACATCCGTACCAACCTCATCGTCGGCGAATGCCATCGAGATGTTGACTGGATTCCATGCCATGAGTGAAAGGGACAACGTCAACAAGGTCGCAACGATCTTGCCCTCGATTGTCTTTCCACCCTTGCCGATTCTGTCAAGTGCTCTGTTCAACATTTCCCTTACCACCTTTTTACCGTCTACAGCTTTGTGATCGCTTACGCAAAACTCTCTTGCAGACCTATACGCCCTGTCGATTCCACGCCCTCAAATTGTCGTTTGAGAGCCTGCAAATCTGCTTGAGCACACAGGTAGCGATACTAACCCATAGTAAAACTATTATATTCTACCATAGAATGCAGGTTTTAGGGGAAACAAATGAACGAGTTTGATTAATTGAACTTCCTGAAAAATCGCCTCGCATCAGGCATTTTCATGAGGCATGTCATTTTCAAAATGAGATGTATGTACAAAATTTCGGACTTTCTCGAAGCATCATAAAACCTGCTGCATACGCACTCAGTTTTTATAGGAACCTCTGCAACAATTCGCACCTCGATGTGCGCATGCGCTATCGCATGCGCGCTTCCCCATAAGACATGTCGCATATCAGATTGCCAAGTGCCATAAAGAAAGGCCCCCATGGGGACCTTTCTGAAGAGCACAGTTGTTGGGGGGCGTGTGTCCCTATCCTTTTCGTTACACCATCGTTTTTCCGATGACCGTGCAGATGATGCCGATGCCGATGCATATAAGCGCGATGATACGTCCGCGGCTCACCTTTATCTTCCGGCTTTGGAACCATCCCAAGGTATCGACGACCATGCCGCCACCGATCTGACCGAACATGATGCCTGCCATGACCAAGCCCACGCCGACAATCGGCGTAGCGATGACGTTGCCGAGAATGCCTAAAATCGCATAGAGGCCGGGCAGATACTGCCACGCGGGGATGCCCTTGAGCGAGATCAGCTTGCCGCGCTGCTTAATCAAAAACGCAATGGAGAAGATGATGAAAGCAACCGTGCAGCTCACAAGCGTCGCCTCGAAGTTACCCACCGTCTTGGCGAGCGTTGCGTTCGTGGGGCTCTGGAATGCGCTCGCGAAGCCCGCGGAAAGCGCCAGGATCGCATACAGCACAAGCTTCACACTTGACTTGCCCGCATTGCCCTGCCCTGCCAGATTCTTCGTATTGGTGCCTTTCGCATCGAAATACATCACGAGGATGCCTGCGCACACGAACAAGCAGCCGACCAAGCGCAACGGGGAGAACGGAATCGGCGTCGTCGCGAACCAACCGAATGCATCGATGGCCATACCCATCGACACCTGGCCGAACATCATAAGAGCGCCAGTGAGCACCACGCCGAGCTTCGGAGTGGCGAGCGTCATGCAGAGCACGATGTATCCGCCGTATGCACCGCCGATAAGCTGCCAGAACGGCACCTGCGTGATTAAAGCTAAGTTTCCCGTGCCGAAGATGAGCACTATGATGATTTGAAGCACGGTGCCGACGCCGAACGTAAGCACTGTAGCTCCCAGACCGTTGAGCTTGCGGCTCAAAGCCGCATTCGTCGGAGCTTGAGCAGCCATCAGAAGGCCGCAGCATACCGGAATCAGAACAGCAAGAGAACTCATGAGCGTGGTTTCCTTCCTTGTCGTTTCGCGTTTCGCATTATAAACGAAAAGGGTCCGACGAAACCGTCGGACCCCATGTGGTAGCGTATATGCCGCTATCGGTCGCATTTATGCATACGACATGCGAAAACCTTACTTGAGCGCTTGCTCCACGGCGACGGCGACGGCGACGGTAGCACCGACCATCGGGTTGTTGCCCATGCCCAGATACCCCATCATCTCGACATGAGCCGGCACGCTCGAGGAGCCTGCGAACTGCGCATCGGAATGCATGCGACCCATCGTGTCGGTCATGCCATAGCTTGCAGGACCAGCCGCCATGTTATCGGGATGCAACGTGCGGCCCGTGCCGCCGCCACTCGCCACGCTGAAGTACTTCTTACCCTGCTCGATGCACTCCTTCTTGTACGTGCCCGCAACCGGATGCTGGAAGCGCGTCGGGTTCGTGGAGTTGCCCGTGATCGACACATCGACGCCCTCATGATGCATGATGGCGACGCCTTCGCGCACATCATCTGCGCCGAAGCAGCGCACCCCTGCGCGCTCACCTGTTGAATACGGCACCTCGCGCACGATGGTAAGCTCGCCTGTGTAGTAGTCGAACTGCGTCTGCACGTAGGTGAACCCGTTGATGCGGCTGATGATCTGCGCCGCGTCCTTACCCAAGCCGTTCAGGATGACGCGAAGCGGCTTCTTTCTCGCCTTATTGGCGTTCTTGCAGATGCCGATGGCGCCTTCAGCAGCCGCGAAGCTCTCGTGACCTGCCAGAAACGCGAAGCACTCGGTCTCGTCGCGAAGCAGCATGGCGGCAAGATTGCCGTGGCCAAGTCCGACCTTGCGGTCATCTGCGACCGAGCCGGGAATGCAGAAGCTCTGGAGTCCGATGCCTATGGCCTCTGCGGCCTCGGCTGCAGTCGTAACACCTTTTTTGATGGCAATGGCGGCGCCCACGCAATACGCCCAGCACACGTTCTCGAAGCAGATGGGCTGTACGCCCTTGGCGATCTCGTAAGGGTCGAAGCCCGCATCCTGGCAGATCTCTCGGCACTGCTCGATGCTGTCGATGCCATAGGTGGCGAGGACGGGCATGATCTGGTCGATGCGACGCTCGTAACTTTCAAACAAAGCCATGATATCCGTCCTTTCCTACTCTTGACGTGGGTCGATGTATTTCGCGGCATCGTCGAACTGACCGTAATGGCCCTTCGCTTTCTCGAGCGCATCGTTCGCGTCCATGCCGCCCTTGATGTATTCCATCATCTTGCCCAGGTTCACGAACTCATAGCCGATGATCTCGTCATCGGCGTTAAGCGCCTGGCGCGTGATGTAGCCTTCGGTGAGGTTTAAGTAGCGCGGACCCTTGACCTTCGTGGCATAGGTCGTGCCGACCTGGCTCGAAAGGCCCTTTCCCAGATCCTCCAAGCCGCCGCCGATGACAAGTCCGCCCTCGCTAAATGCGCTTTGGCTGCGACCGTAGACGATCTGCAGGAACAGCTCGCGCATAGCGGTGTTGATAGCGTCGCATACAAGGTCGGTGTTGAGCGCCTCCAGAATCGTCTTGCCGATCAAGATCTCGGATGCCATGGCTGCCGAATGCGTCATGCCCGAGCAGCCGATGGTCTCGACGAGCGCCTCCTCGATGATGCCGTCCTTCACGTTAAGCGTCAGCTTGCAACCGCCCTGCTGCGGTGCGCACCAGCCGATGCCGTGCGTAAATCCGCTGACGTCCTCGATTTGCTTGACTTGCACCCATTTGCCCTCTTCAGGGATGGGAGCAGGACCGTGATATGCACCCTTTGCGACGGGGCACATATGCTCTACTTCGGTTGAATAGATCATGAGGCCTCTCCTTGGTATGTAGGATTCTCGATACCTTCGATACTGCCATTCTAGCCCAAAGGCACACAACGCGGCAGCATGCGAACGATATTTCGGGCGAAAGATTTTTGAAATGTATTACCGAAGCGGTGGCAGAACTGCGTTGCGGAATTCCTCGTCCGAAAACATCGTCTTCGTCGTATTGATGAAGCGGTTGAGCGCATCGGATTTATCGGATTTGCGCCAGATGGCGCACACATCGAACTCGAGTCGTTCATCCGTTATCGGCACGAACGCCATGCCCCGCATCTCGGTGATATGAATCGCATGGCTGACAACCAGACCAACACCGTATCCGCGACGCGCATACATCGCGATTTCGTCCGGGTCGCTCAAGACGTCCTGCATCTTCACGTCGCTGCCGAACTCATCGGTAAGTATGCGGCTTAAGTAGTTGTAGTGCGACTCGAAATATTTGCGTGATGGCAGGATGAACGTCTCATCTGCCAGATCCGCCAAGGTAAGCGCAGCAGATTGCGCAAGCGGGTGATCCTTCGGCAGGATGACGCCATACCTATCGCCGTACAGCGCAAGCTTATCGAAGCGTGCGGGGTCATAGCCGCTCAAGTCCATATCGAAGATCAAGTCGAAGGTGCCGTTCTGCAGGTTTTGGCGCAAGATCTCGCCCTGACCACGGACGAAACGCACCTCGGCGGTCGGGTTCTCCTCCGCGAACACGCCGTACACGCCCATGATGAGACGATGCGCTGCAGCGTACAGATAGCCGACGTTGAGCTTGACAGGAGAGCTGTTCTTCATCTGGTCGACAACGCTGATGCACTTGTTGTAGGCCTCGATCACGGCGCTTGCGTTGTCTTTGAGCGCCTGGCCGATGGGCGTCAGCACGACCTGGCGGTTGTTGCGCTCGAAGACCTGGCAACCAAGCTCGCGTTCGAGCGCGCCTATGTGCTTGCTCAAGGTGGATTGGCTGATGAAGCACTTCTTCGCCGCCACCCCGAAATTCAAGGTGTTAGCAAGGCAAACGAATTCTTCAAGCACTTCGATCTTCATGTGATGCACCATTTGAGAGAAAAGCGGTCGCGCAGGTGCAATTCTATGGGAAACAAACGAACTGTCAAGCGCGGCGCAAGAAGCCCTGAAGCTGCATCAGGCTTCGTCGGGATGAGGAATCGGCACGCTGCGCGAGGGACAGGTTTCGCTCTCGGTGTTCTCTATGGGGTCTTGGTTCGCCTGCGCGCAGGGATTGCCGCAGTCGATCTGATAGCGTCCGCAGAATTTCGCGCGCGGGACGGTCGACCACGTGAGGTCGCATCCGCACTTCGCGCACGATCGCGGCTCGGGGTCAGGTGTCATCTGGTAGTCGAAAACGGCGATGGTTCCGCAATCGGGGCAGGTCACACCCACCATGCGCGGCGGCGTGCATTTGCCACACAGCGGATTGCATGACCAGCACAGCGCCATCTTACTAAGCCTCGGTCCCCTCGTCGTCGGGAACGATCTTGCCGTCCTTGATCTTGATCTTTTTGAGCGGCAGACCGGCGATATCAGTGCCTTCGCCCCCGTGGGCCGCACCGCCGCCGTAGATGAGGCCCGATGGGTCATAGCCTTCTTGGAAGCCCGGGCCATCGGTCGGATAGCTGATATAGCGGAGCTTGATGTTCGTGCTCGAGCAGCTCGTGCATACGGCCGCATCCACCTCTTCCTTGGGACCAGAGACGACAAACTCGATCTCGCAGTCGAGGCAGCGCATGGTGTATTCGGGATAGGTGTTCCACCCGGGAATGTAATGGCCGTTCGTTTCCGTCATCATCTATCTCCTTCGCTATCCTTCTTAAGATCATCTTATTTTGCAAGAAGGAGTGGACATGATACCACACATGCCCACTCCCCTTATCTCGAACGTACGGCAGTATCGCCGTGCAGGGAGCAAATCCTCCCCGCACGGTCAACACCAAAGTACTTACTTCGTAATGATGTAGGTCTTGCCCTCGGCTTCCTCAGCCTTCTTGGCCAGCTCCTCGATCGTGCCGTATTCCATGCAGAATGCCAGGCAGTGATGCACGCATGCCGGCTTCTTGCCAGCGGCGACGCGATCCTCGCAGAAGTTGCAGAGCGTGGTCAGGATAGGAGCGTAGTCGAAGTTCCACGTACGCTCATCAATCTGGAAAGGACCGATCTGCTCAAGCTTGATGCCCCACTCGCCTAAACCCAGACCGAGCTCGTTACGGCATGCGATTTCGCAGCTATGGCAGCCAGTGCAATACTCGTAATTGATAAGCAATGCTTTCTTGCTCATGTTCTCTCCTCCTTCGCTGTTCCTCTAGCCGTCGAGCCCTTGGGCCTTGTAGATCTTGCACATCATGCACTTATGGATGGAGCCGAAGCCCAGCTTGTTCGTGCAGAAGTGCGGAAGCAGCATGTTGATGTTGGACTTCCAGACACCGTACAGGTTCGGCTCTGCGCCCTCCTGCTCCGGATACCACCAACCATGCTCGCAGTGGACGACGCCCTCGAGGATGGACGGCGTGACCCAGCACTTCATCTGGCACTTGCCGAGCCAGTTCTCGATGGTGACCCAGTCGCCATCCTGGATACCGTACTTCTCGGCATCGGCAGGATGGATGGTGATCTTGGCCCACGGATCGATCTCGCGCAAAGTGGCGATCATGCGATGCTCGGAGTGGAACGACGTGTACTTGCGACCGCCGGTGGTGAGGATGAGCGGATACTCCTCGGCCAAATCAGGATTGCGGACCGGGCTGTAGTGCGGCTCATCGTAGTACGGCAGCGGATCCTCGCCCCACATCGTGTACATGAGCGAGAACAGCTCGACACGGCCGGAAGGCGTATTGAAGCCGGGCTTTCCATCGCCGCGGAGCAGACCGCTTGCATACTTCCTGTAGTTGTACTCGGCCTGATACACGCCCATGCGGCGGAGATCATCGAAGCCGAAGTCATAGGAAGCGCGGATCTGCTTGTCGAAGAAGTCGGCAGCATCCTTGTAGTCCCATGCCTCGGGGTTCGTGCGCTTGCCGATGTTGATGCACATCTCGATGTCGGAATGGACGCCAGGATTGTCGATGGCCTTGTTCATCGCGCCGATGAAGTGCGGGTTGCGGCCGAAGTGCGGCAACGCGACGCCATCATGCTCGGGGAAGGTCGCAATGGGCAGGAACAAATCGCCCAGGGCAACTGCCGACGGGGTCATGAACAGGTCGGTGACAACCGTGAATTCCATCTTCTGCAACGCCTTGTACCAACGCTGAGGCTGGACGTTGTTCGATGCGGAGATGATGTTGGAGCTCTGCAGATAGAGCATGCGGATGATCTGCGGATCATCGTTCTCGATGCTCTCGAGAACGACGTCGGGCTGGCAGACCCACTGAGCGGCCGCGAAGGCCGGGAACTGCTTGGCACCGAGGCGGTTCTCGAACTGGCCGGGCTGCAGGTTCGAACGCGTATCAACGCGCCACTTGCCCAAGAACGTGGACGGCTGGCCGACGGTAACGCCGCCGGGAACGTCAACGTAACCGCAGATGGCGAGCATGGCGAGCACGGCATGGCCGGCCTGACCACCAGTGGAGATGGCGTCGAACGTGAGGCCCCACAGAATGGAGGACGGCTTGGATGTCGCGAACTTGCGGGCAGCCTCGATGATGAGCTCCTCGGGAACCCAGGTGATCTCGGAAGCACGTGACGGCGGATACTCATGGCAGCGCTCTGCGAACTGCTCGAAGCCGTAGCACCAATTCTCAACGAACTCATGGTCATACAGGTCCTCGGAGATGATGACGTCGAGCATCGCGAGAGCCAGAGCGGCGTCAGTGCCGGGACGCAGCTGCAACACGATATCGGCATGGGCGCCGAGCCACGTGATGCGCGGGTCGACGCAGATGATCTTCGTGCCGCGCTTCATCAAGTCAATCAGCGAGTGGCCGAAGAAGCCGTCGGGGTTACTCGTCAGCGGCATCTTGCCCCAGCTGATGACGTATTTGGGAATCTCATAGCCAGGATGATCATAGCGATCGGGATAATATGCGGCGAAGTCAAGTTCCGGATAACCGGTACCGAACACGAACTCGGCGACGGCGCAACGCGGGCCGTAGCATGCTTGGCCGGAAAGGCCCATGAGGTTCGTGGCGGAGCGGAACACGGCGAAGCCCGTCGGAGGAGCATACAGGGCAGCCTCGCGGCCCGTGCCCTGAATGACGGCGACGGTATCCATGCCGTACTTGGCCTGGATCTCCGTGGCCTTCTGAGCGACCATATCGAAGGCCTCTTCCCACTCGATCGGCGCCCACTTGTTCTCGCCGCGCTCGCCTACGCGAACGAGCGGATGGGTGATACGTTGCGGGTGATTAAGATACTCGGGGAGCGTAAGGCAGCGAACGCAGAGACGGCCCTGTGATACAGGGTGCTCGGGATCGCCTTCGACACCGACTAGCTTGTTGTCAACCACGTGCAGGTACAAACCGCAGCTAACTGGGTGGCAACCAGGCGCGGACCAGGCACACGTCCTGACCCAATAATCGTTATCGGACCCCCACTTCCATTCCTCCTTCATACTTTCCTCCTTTTCCTTCTTCTCCGATAAACCTGTGAATCGGGCATTAACAGCACCTTCATTATATCAGCGTCACACGTTGGGCTTAACGATTCGACATTTCGATTATTGGATTACTATTCCAAAATGGAATTATTCTATATTATTCGTAATTAGGAATGATTACGCCTTGGGAATACCCTGTGCGAGACAGGCTGAATGGTCCGGAACACAAAAAAGTGGTGCGCGAAAAACGCGCACCACTTGCGTGTGAATTACTCAGCTAAAACCGGCGCCGATTTTAGAATGAGAGCTCGATCTTAGACCTCGCCTGCACCGATGAGGGCGTTGACGATATCGTACATGGCTGCGTAATAATCCTTCTCGACTGCGCAATCCTCGGGGGCACCCGTCTCAGTGGCGCCACCGGCAAGGTTCGCAAGAGCCATCTTACCGCCCTGCATCAGGGCGACAGCGCCTGCACGGTTGATGCCATTGGCGCTTTCACCGGTGACGGAAGCGCTCAAAGCTGCCAGCATGCCCGGCACTTCGAAGTCGACGACGATCTTGTAGTAATCATCCTTATGATCAGGATTGAAAAGGACCAGGCAGTCCTGCATGGTGCCGCCGTTATCGATCTGATCGGTTTCCCAAGCAAGTGCCACACCGAACTTCTCGGAGAACTCAGCGGCGTGAGCCTCGAGGATCTCGATGGACATTCCCTCTGGGCCCAAAAGGCGGAACGACTTCCTGATGTTCAAAAGTTCTTCACGGTTGTACATGTGCAGCCAACCATCCTTCCTTCTTCCCATAACGCTCCAATGAAACACGCTGCGCACGACTGCGTTTATTCACAGGTTTATCGATAGAACCATTTCGTTGGCTGTTATCAGGTTCTAGCGGTCGCAGAAACGCCCACAGCGTTTACAGTATATACCATTGCTTCGGCGTTTTTCCATACCGTATGTACGGCTTTTTCTTTGCGCCTACCCTGCACGCTACGCGCAAATCTCCATAGTTTGTTCGATTGACAATACTGCACCGCGCTCCTAAAATACGAACAAATATTCGATAGAACGGATGTACGTTTCATGGAAACCATGCAAAAGCTCGAAATACTCGCCGATGCCGCGAAATACGATGTCGCTTGCACCTCATCGGGCATCAAACGACGTGCGAAGCGCGGATCGCTCGGCAACGCCTCCCCTGCTGGATGCTGCCACAGCTTCTCGGCTGATGGACGCTGCATCACGCTGCTCAAGGTGCTCATGACCAACGTATGCATCTGCGATTGCGCCTACTGCGTCAACCGCAGATCCAACGATGTGGTGCGCGCGGCGTTCGATCCGCGCGAACTCGCAGACCTAACCATAGCGTTCTATCGGCGCAACTTCATCGAGGGGCTGTTCCTAAGCTCCGGCGTCATAAAAAGCCCCGATTACACATCTGAGCTCATGGAGCGCACTTTGCGCATCCTGCGCGAGGAATACCGCTTCCGCGGATACATCCACGCCAAAGCGGTGCCCGGCACCTCGCCAGATCTCATCGAGCGCATCGGACAGCTTGCCGACCGCATGAGCGTCAACCTCGAACTCCCCTCTAAAGAAAGTCTTTCGCTTCTCGCTCCAGATAAGAGCCAACATGATATCGTCGCGCCCATGAGGCAGATCCGCGACAGCATCGCCACCGATGCCGATACCCGTGCGCTCATGCGAAAGCGCACGACCTATGCAACCCAGATAGCCGTACCAAAGAAAAGCCGTCCGTTCTCCCCCGCCGGCCAATCAACGCAGATGATCATCGGTGCGACGCCCGAATCCGATTTCGAGATCTTGTCGCTTTCCGCAGCGCTGTATAAGACCATGTCGCTCAAACGCGTCTTCTTCTCAGCGTATCTGCCCGTCACGACCGACCCTCGCCTGCCTCAAGACGGTGCTGTGCAGCTCAATCGGGAGCATCGCCTCTACCAAGCCGACTGGCTGTTGCGCTTCTACGGCTTCGATGTCACCGAGATCATCGATGCGAACCATCCGTTCTTAGAAACCGACGTCGATCCGAAAGTCACGTGGGCCCTAAACCATCTCGAAGTGTTCCCCGTCGAAGTCAACACCGCACCGCTCGATGTGCTTTTGCGCGTGCCTGGCATCGGCGCCACGGGAGCGCGCAAGATCATACGCGCTCGCAAAGCCCGCGCTCTAGGCGAGGACGAACTCAGAAAACTCGGCATCGCATACAAGCGGGCGCGGTATTTCATCACCGCAGGCGGCCGCTACTGCGGCAAGGGCATGCGGTTTTCGCGCGAGGAGCTGCACGGCGCTCTCGCAGCACCCATCAACGCAGGCCGGCATGGCATACGCGCTAAGCAGAACTGCGAAGGCCAGATGAGTTTGTTCGACCTTCAGGGACACGAGCTTACAAGCGGGGTGAACGCTATCGCGATATGAGCACGGTCTCCGCAACATATGTGGAAGGACCCTTCTTCGAGGTCGCCTATGCGCACGATGGCACGCTCGAGGGCTTGCTTTCTGCCGTGTTCGAAGCATATGCACGGCATGAAGACCCTACGGATATCATGCCAGCCGATCGTGTGCAGCTGCGCCTCGGCCAGATGCAGCGCACGATCCGTACCGACGTAGCCCATGCACTGCGCGTACAAAGACAGCTCTGCCTGCGCCATGGCGAGTCAACCTTCAACACCATCAAAGTCGCATCGCTTTCCGACGAGCCGCATACGGGAACGACGATTTACCGCTTCATACGCTACGCCATGGATACGGGTACGTCACGAGCTTGCACGTGGTGCGCGAAACGGAGCACCTGTGCTCGATGCACCGGCTCATGCGAGAAACCGTTCGGTAAAAGCCGCCGCGCATTGGCCGATGTCACGCACCCAATCGTCGCCCCATTGCTCGAGCTCGAGCGCAGCGTGGCCAACGAACGCCACCTCATGATGCAATTCATCCGCTTCGAGCATATGAGCAACGGCGTCTGGTTCGCACGATGCAACCCCAAAGCCTCGGTCGTGCCTTTGCTCATGGATTACTTCAGCGCGCGCTTCAATACGCAAGCATTCATCGTATACGACGAGAACCACCATATCGCGGGTGTGTATGATGGGCGCGATTGGTACCTCGTCAAGGTCGAAACCGCCTTAAGCACGCTTGAATATGCCGATGAGGAACGACTGGCACAGGATGCATGGCGCACGTTCTACAACACCATCGCCATAGAATCGCGTTACAACCCCGACCTACGCCGCCAGTTCATGCCTATGCGATTCTGGAAGAATCTGACCGAGATGCAGCCCGCACCCTTTGCGACCAAAGGATGCGACCTTGCGCGCGAGGAGCCGAAGAACCAGGCGGAACTGCTTCGCCAAGCAGAGACGGCCGGCGCGCAGAAGGCAGCTAAACGCCCGTTAAGTCGAATGCTGGAATAAAGCTTTCCAGCGATGCCGGGCCATCTTGCCAGTAGTAGTCCTCAACACCGATCTCGTCGGCGAATGCGAGCAGGGCTTCGTATTCCCCATCTGGCACGCGCTCCAATAGTTCGGGGAAACGCATGCCAGCCACAGAGTCCGATGCGATGATCGGCGTGTACTGATTCATTATCGAGAGTCTTACCGCATCGCCGTAACGGTTATGGATAAGCGCGATTGCCTCGGCAGACTCCTCTACGTGCCCAGGCAAAAGCAAATGCCTAACGATAACCCCAGAGCGCATCACCGGCTCTCCGTTCACATCCGAATCGAATAGGGGGCTTCCGACCTGCTCGACCATAGCATCAATCGCCGCGAGCGCAACCTGAGGATAATCCGGCGCATTAGAATAATCCGCAGCTGTTTGCGAGCGCGCATACTTGAAGTCGGCCAGGTAGATGTCCACGAACCCGCAAAGGGACCGGATCGACTCTACCGTCTCATAACCGGAGGTGTTCCACACGATGGGAAGCGATAAGCCCTGTTTGCGCGCTTCATCGATGGCAACACGGATTATCGGAGCGTAATGAGTTGGCGTGACCATGTTGATGTTGAGCGCACCAGCGCGCTCAAGCTCGAACATCATCTGAACGAGGCGCTCGAAGCTTACCTCTTTGCCGGCATGCCCTTGTGCGATATCGGCATTCTGGCAATAGACGCACCGAAGCGGGCAGTTGGAGAAGAAGATGGTGCCGCTTCCCGCCTCGCCCGAAAGGCATGGCTCCTCCCAGTAATGCAATGCGCTTCTGGCGACCTTGATCGTATCGTCGGCACCGCATGCGCCTATTCGCCCATGCGCTCGGTCGGCACCGCATGCGCGCGGGCACCAATCGCATGAGCTTAAGAGCATCTCGGTTATGCGAGCGACATCACCCATGACGTCTGTGTGGATTAGAAACCAGTTCGGTCGATGAAGTGCTCGAAGTCGTCATCGTCGAAATCATCGTCATCGTAATCGTCGTCGTCATCATCGTCATGCGAATGGAATGAGAATGCCTCGGCGCGTTCCCAGTCGATCCCGAAAGGCTTCGCTTCCTCTTCGGAGGAATAATCGAGTGCGACAGCCGCAGGATTCAGATCGCTGCCGCCGACAACCGACAGAAGCTCGAGCAGATGATCACATGCTTCCAATACCGGGAAGGTAAGTTCCGCATCCTCTGCAGCGCGTATCGCAGCTTCCAAGTCCCCACGGAGCATCTCGACCGTATATCCTCCCATAAAGCGCTTCTCGCACATCGCACGCAGGATGGTTTCTGATTCCTTCGTCAATGCGGGCGGGCATTTCGAGGAGGAAGCGCATCCGCATCCCTCATGGGCACACGCATCGCTAAACGCGCCTGTTGCCTCCCCCGCATTCACCGAGAAGAGCGCATATGCTTCCGCGCTCGTCGCCAAAAGCGCCGCAAGCTGCATCGCATACGCCGCATGCGCGAGTTGAGCTGCCCCCGCGCTCCCGCAGACATGGATCTGGGAGAACAGCACATCCAAAAACGGCCACGCGGCGCGTATCGCGTCATCGGTTCCCGCAACGCAGCACGTCACGTTGTCGCGCGAGCAGAATGCATCGGCTATCGTGGTATCGATAAGCGCTATAGGAGCTTCAACAAAGTGAATGCCACTAACCTGGGCCAATGCGGAAAGCTCGCGCGCGAAGGAGGGCGAAATCGAGCTCAGATCGACGATCAGCGCATCTTGCTGGGCGACTTGGAACAAACCGTCCGAATCGAGGTAGACGGTCTCCACGTCTGCCTCCGATGTGAAATACGTGAAGCAGACGCTCGCCTCGCCAGGGTCGTACACTTCGAAGCAATCGGCAGCCTCTAGGCGATCACGCACGTAATCACCGACTGATTTGTTCCCCGCAAAATAGAATGTCGCCATATCAAACCTCCGCCTTGAACAGCGCCGCTCGATCGAGCGGCGCTAATAACATTAAGGGAATCGACGCTTTACTTGATGCCGCGCAATCGTGCGACAAGATCGAGACGGCGCTCGAAGAGGGTGCGCTCCAAGCCAACCGGATACGTGTGCGGATTGAGCATGCGCTTCTGGCTCTCATCGAGCGTCTCGAGCCCTTGCTTCACGCGGGCCTGCGCGGCCATCGCATCACGGTCCTCATCGGAAAGGACGCTTACGCCAGCGCGTGCGAGGGGTTGGAACAAGGTCTCGTAGCGCAAGCCAAGAAGGTGCTTTCTACGCAACCCGTCCATCGGGTCGACGATGGTCTCGTCTTCGGCTATCGGAGCGTTGACATCGAAGACCATATCGCCTGCGATGCGGCCATCCTCCAGATAATAGCGTCGCACGTCAAGCACACCAGGGACCGTGAGCTTCGCCGCCGATTCGGAGATCTTCAAGGTGTATTGCCACTCCGCGTCATCGACATCCTTGGTTGCGGAAAGCTTGTAGACGCCACCGAGCGTCGGCTGGTCATACGCAGTCGCAAGCTTCGTTCCAACACCCCACGACATGACAGGCGTGCCCTCGTCGCGGATCGACTTGATGGAGTACTCGTCCAAATCGTTCGACAGCACGATGCCGCAATCATCGAGCCCAGCCTCATCGAGCATCTCGCGTGCCATCTTGGCAAGCCATGATAGGTCGCCTGAGTCGATGCGGATGCCCATGAGCCTCTCACCGCGCTCGCGCATCTCCAAGCCGACGGTGATGGCGTTTTTGATGCCCTGCTTCACGTCGTAGGTATCCACAAGCAGGATGCAGTTGGTCGGGAACGCCTTCGCATACTCCCGAAACGCCGTAAGCTCATCATCGAAGAGCATCACCCATGAATGGGCATGCGTGCCCGATACGGGGATGTCGAATAGCTTGCCTGCAAGCACGTTCGACGTTGAGGCGCAGCCGCCGATGACAGATGCGCGGGAAGCCCACAGGCCGCCTGCAGCACCTTGAGAGCGGCGCAAGCCGAATTCTGCAACAGGAGATTGGGCGGCGAGACACACACGTGCCGCCTTCGTGGCGATGAGCGTCTCGAAGTTAACGCAATTGAGCAACGCAGTCTCAAGCATCTGGCATTCCATTGCAGGACCCATGACCCTAACGATGGGCTCATAGGGAAACACGATGGTGCCTTCGATGACCGCATCGATGTCGACGGAAAGATGGAAATCCGCAAGATAATCTAGAAAGCCCTTATGGAAGAGCTTTCCACCGCCTGGAGCCGGCAAGGACGCGAGATATGCGATGTCTTCTTCAGAAAACGTGAAGCCCTCAACGAGCTCGGCAAGCTGGGCCATGCCGCATGCGACGGCGTAACCGCCCTTGAACGGATAATCGCGGAAGTACATATGGAAGCACGCTTGAGTGTCAGCCTTGCCACACTCCCAATAGCCCTGCGCCATGGTCAACTGGTACAGGTCGGTCAAAAGCGCTTGGTTGAGTCTCATATCCACGATACAGTCCCTCCTCTATCTCAAAAGATCCGTAAATCGTGCGCGTATTGTTTCGTTACTCGCCTGTTTGCGTGCCGCCAGATCCCTCGCGGCGCTTACGGAACCTGCGGCGTGGCTTGCGGGATGAATCTTGCTTGGAAGCGGAAGCATCAGCCTGCTTTGCCTGTGCCCCTGACGCGGGCTTTGCCGCATCGGCATCCTTGCGGATCACACCGCCGCGGCGACGTGATCTTTCCTTCTTCTG
The DNA here is from genome assembly GCA_015062605.1 of Eggerthellaceae bacterium. Lineage (GTDB taxonomy): Bacteria > Actinomycetota > Coriobacteriia > Coriobacteriales > Eggerthellaceae > SIG42. The sequence continues at coordinate 104,449 of SUUI01000002.1, forward strand.
GGAGTTCGCCTGCTTCTCGTCTGCCGCCGGCTTCTCCGTATTCTTACGCATTGCATTCTGGGACTGCCTCACCCCGGAAGACTTCTGTCCAGGGCGCACACCCGTCTTCGCCTGCTTTTGATTCTCTTCGCGGCTTGGCTGCACTTCTGCGCGCGATACGCTCGCAGAACGATTCCCGCGACGGCGCTTGCGCGGCGCTTGCGCGCTTGATGCCTCTTGATTCTTCGCCTTATCACTACGGCCGGTCGTCTGCTCGGCAGCTTGCTCGGTTGTAGACGTTGCGACCTTGGTGGAACGGCGGCGCTTGCGTAACTTGGCCGTCGCACGCTCCGTCTGCGCGGAATCCTGCGTCTTCTGGCGCTTGGCAGGCTGCTTCTTGGAGGGCATCGACTTGCCTGAAGGCTCATGACGGACCGCCACCGCATCGCCTACCTTGGCTTCCTGCGTAAATTGCGAGGTTAAGAATACCGTCTTCGCCATGACGCCCATCGATGCTGCTTCCTTAGCGCGATCCCATGCCTCTTGGCATACACAGCACGGACGCGTCGACCCCTCCGCAGGAGGATCGAACTCGTCAAGCGGGATCTTGATGGTCTTATCATCCTCGAGCTTCAAGGTGACGATCTCACGCGGGACATCGAGGTTGGTGACCTTCGCAGGGCCGTCCGGGGTCTGGATAGTCGCGTTTTGCTTCGGTGCGCGGCTCTTGAATTCCTTGTACGCATCGTACTCGTAGCGCAGACAGCACATCAATCTTCCGCACAAACCTGATATCTTCTGCGGATTGAGCGAGAGATCCTGCTCCTTTGCCATGCGGATGGATACGGGATTGAATTCCCCGCCCAATCTCTTGCAACACAGCTCTTGGCCGCAGTGGCCGAGTCCGCCTACTAAGCGCGCCTCGTCGCGCACGCCGATCTGGCGCATGTCGACGCGCACGCGGAAGTGCGATGCGAGCTTGCGCACCAGCTCACGGAAATCGACGCGATCATCTGCTTCGAAGTAGAACACCGCCTTGTCACCCTCGAAGAGGTACTCGACTGAGACGGGATGCATATCCTCGTTCGTCTCGGCAGCCATCTCGCGGAAGATGGGCAACGCCTCTTCGCTAAGCGCGTCCATGCGAGCCGCCTGCTCGATATCCTCGTCGCTTGCAATGCGCTTGACGGGTTTCAAGGGCGATTTGAGTTGGGCGACCTGCTCTTCGGTTGCCTCGAACACCTCATCGGTCAAATGACCGAACTCGACGCCGCGCGCCGTGAGCACGACCACGGCCATATCCTTGGATAGTTCGAGATCGAGGGCATCGAACCAAAGCGTTGCGCTTGAATGTGAAAGCCTTATCGGGGCGATTCTTACCATATGAACTTCCTTTATCATTAACGCTTCGCGCTATACGGCGCGAAAGCCGAATCAAACAACGTATCACGCAAGGACAGCAAAAGCGCGTCCATGCAAGATTGCGGAGAAACATTATACGCGAACATCGCGTCGTAACGCTGTATCTGCGCAAGCGCGCTCGCTGCGCGCACTTCATCGGTTTGCGCGGCGGCATCATCTATCGAGCCACGGACATCAACGTTTATCACCAGATCGGGCGTGCCTGCGCACGTGACCATGATGTCGCGTACCCACGAGCGGATGATGGCCGTGAGCTCATGGAGCGACTCAAACGACTTCGCGCTGATGGCGCGCTTGTTGCGGGCCTCGATCTGCTTGAGCGCGCTTCGGGAAAGATACTCGCCGTACTCCTCGAATTCCTGCTCCTGCGCCAGCTTTACCGCCTGAAGGGGCACCTTGGCATCGGCGATGAACGCCGATGAGAGCGAGAGGATGTCCCAATCATCGCCATCGATGAGCTGGGCTAGCCCCGAAAGCACGCGCGTTCGGAATGCCATACGCTCGTTCGAGGAACAAAATGCGATGGCGCGGGAGATCGACCCATCGCAGGCTTCGAGCGCAACACGTGCTCGCTGCTCGGATACCGCAGCCTTCTGGCAGATGATGCCACACGCCTCCTTAGGAGGGATGAAGCGGAACGGCACGACCTGGCAACGCGACACGATGGTCGGAAGCACTGCCTCCACCGTTCTACCCAAAAGGATGATGAGCACATCGCTCGGCGGTTCCTCGAGGGATTTCAGAAACGCATTCGCGCTTGCCGCGTTGAGCATGTCGGCGCGGTCGAGGATGTAGATCTTTCTCGATGCCTGGATGGGGGCCAGAGACATGTCCGACACGATCTCCCTGATCTGCTCCACCAGATACCCGTTGGCACCTGCCGGCGTAAAGAAGCGGACATCGGGATGCTTGCGACGTGCGATCTTCCGGCAGGTCTCGCACGTACGGCATCCGCCCGTATCGCACAGAAGCGCCGAAGCGAATGCGTAGGCAGCGGATGTCTTGTTCGATCCTGCGGGTCCCGTGAACAAATACGCGTGGCTCACACGTCCGCTCTCGATGCAACGGCGCAAGTAGGTCCGAACCTGCGGTTGTCCCAATATGCCATCGAAGATATCAGCCATAATGGTTATTTTTGCGCCTTACGTATATCGAGCGGTGCGAAGTATTCGGGCTTATCATCGATGAGCTCGCGCATCCATGGGAACAGATCGGAAAGCTCCTCGAAGATGAGCTTCGATGTTTGCGATTTCGCAGCGGCGGACTCAACTACGCGTACACGCGAGGGGTCCTCCTTTGCGATGCGCGTGAATCCTGCATTCACGCGCTCATGGAATGCCGCACCCTCAAGCTCGAGTCGGTCGGCCTCATGATGCAGCGTCGCGCGGGTCAGGCCTTTCTGCGCCGTAGAGCCCGTCGTCAGAAGGATGGTGCGGTCCGGCCATACGCCTTGGCATGCGAACTCATTCGCGCGCATTACCTCGTCAAGGGAAAGCCCACGGCCATACACCTGATAGGCGATGGTGGAATCGGCAAAGCGGTCGCACAGAACCACTGCCCCGCGCTCAAGAGCAGGTTTGATCACCTCGCATACGATCTGCGCACGGGCCGCCTCGTAGATCAATAGCTCCGTATGGATGCCGAGTTGCGTATTCGCGGGATCGAGCACGATGGCACGCAGCTGCTCGCCTACGGTGGTACCACCGGGTTCACGCAAGCGCACGACCTCATAGCCGTGCTCGATCAAAGCGTTCGCCAGAAAGGAGGCATGCGTGGTCTTCCCCGCACCTTCTCCGCCTTCGAACGTTATGAACAAGCCGTTTGGCTTTTGTGCTTGGTCCGTCAAGTCGCCATCCTCCGTGCACCGCGCATGCGCGCATCGTCTGCGCATGCGGCGAGTACATTGCATGTCGTTAAACGCGATAGATATCGTTTCCTTGCGTATCCAATGCGACGAACACGGGAAAATCGGTCACATGGATGCGACGCAAGGCCTCGGTTCCCAAATCATCATATCCCAAGGTCTCGGAAGAATCTACGCACTTCGCAAGAAAAGCAGCTGCGCCGCCGACCGCCGCGAAATACACCGATCCGGTCTCGATGCACGCCTCGCGGACTGCTTCAGAGCGCTTACCCTTCCCTATCGTGGCAACCACCCCCGCGCGCAGAAGCGCTGGTGTCGCGAAGTCCATCCTGCTCGCCGTCGTTGGCCCGATGGCACCGAACGGACGGCCGCAAGCCTCGGGAGTCGGGCCAGCATAGAAGATGATCTGGCCCTCTAAGCCGTATGGCAAGCTTCCCTTCTGCTCCAGCTCGTTGATGAGGCGCATGTGCCCTGCATCGCGCAAGGTGTAGATATCGCCCGTGAGCAGGCATACGTCACCAACACGCAAAGCCGAAAGCTGGGCACGGTTCAGGGGAAGATCGATGCGATGGCCATCGATGATGGGCGATTGGGCCTCGTCATTCTCATCAGGCACGTTCGATGAACCTTCCTGGATGCATTCGTTAAAAGATTCCTTCTCCGTCAAATCGATTGTGCAGCGACGAAGCGCACTACATCCCATATTGATAGCAAGAGGCAGTGCGGCGATATGGCATGGCGCCGTTTCGATATGCACGGCGAGCGCGGTATGCGATCCTCCCAAGCCTCCTGCGCCGACGCCCGATGCGTTCACCGCTTCAAGCAATTCCCTCTCGAATGCAGCGACTTCCGAGTCTTTAGACGGTGTGCCGATTTCGCGCATGAGCGCATGCTTGGCAAGGCCCGCGACCTTATCGAAGGTGGCGCCTATGCCGATGCCGATGACGAGCGGAGGGCACGCGTTAGCGCCCTTCGCACGTACGCAATCAAGCACCTCATCGATGATGCCGCGCCTTCCCGCTCCGGGAACAAGCATGGTCACGCGGCTCGCGTTATCCGAGCCGCCGCCCTTGAGCATGATGTGCAAGCGAGCAACACCAGGCTCGTCAACCATCTTGATCTCCGCGAAGGCAGGGGCATTCGTTGTGGTGTTCGCACGGTTGACAAGCGCATCGACGACGACCGATTTACGCAAGTGCGCGGCCTCATATGCTTCTCCAACAGCCTCATCGACACGTGAAAGCACATCCCCTGCTACCTCGATGTCGCTACCTATTTCCAAGCACACCCATACCGTTCCGGTATCTTGGCATATCGGAACATAGTCGCAGCGTGCGATACGCTCGTTCTCTATGAGTTGGCTAAGCGCGCACTTGGCAAATGGCGCCTCTTCCTCATCGCTTGCCGAAGAAAGGGCGCGCGCCACATCACGCGGGAGCACACAAGCAAGGCGCGGGATAGCATCCCGCACCGCGCTGTAAATGGTATCTTTACTGATCGTTTGCATTCCGTCTCGGTTTCCTCGCATATTCCCGCGCACGGTGCGCGGAAAACTGATTGGCTTAGAGACCCGCTAGACCTGCACGCACGCTCTCGGCGCTTGCATGCAGCGCGGCTTTCTCCTCATCGTTCAGATCGAATTCAACGATCTCTTCCATACCCTTAGCGCCAAGGCGAACGGGCACATTCATGAACAGGCCGTCCTCGCCATATTCGCCGGTAAGGAGCGCGCAGACGCTCATCACTTCACCAGAATCGGTAAGGATCGCCTCGACCATCTTGGCGATGGAGGCGCCAGGCGCATAGTAGGCGCTGCCAGTTTTCAGAAGCGAGACGACCTTCGCGCCGCCGCCGATGCATGCGGCAACGACTTCATCGACTTCCTCGGGCTCCAAAAGATCCGTGATCGGCGTATCCTTGACGGTCGTGAAGCGCGGCCAGCATACCATGCCCTCGCCGTGCGCGCCGACGGCCCATGCCTCGACATCGGTCGGATCGCAGCTAAGCTTCTCGCAGACCGCTGCGGACAGACGCGATGAATCAAGCACGCCGCCCATGCCCATGATGCGGTTCTTCGGAAGGCCCGACATCTTGTATGCCAGATACACCATCACATCAAGCGGATTGGTGACGCAGATGAAGATCGCGTTGGGCGATGCTTCGAGCGCTTGGGTGATGACGGATTTCATGATGCCGGCATTCACATCGAGCAGATCCTCGCGCGTCATGCCGGGCTTGCGAGCGATGCCCGCCGTGATGACGACGACGTCGGAATTCGCGGTGTCAGCGTAATCGTTCGTACCCGTGATCTTCGATGTGAACATCTCGACGCTGCGCATCTGCATCATATCGAGCGCCTTGCCCTGCGGCAGGCCCTCGACCACATCGATCAACACGACGTCAGCGATATCCTTAAGCGCAAGTGCATGGGCAGCGGTTGCCCCGACATTGCCAGCTCCCACGATGGTAACCTTCGGCATTCTTTGGTCTCCTTTAATCGGATGGTACATTTTAAGAAAGCGTAGCACAGTCACGACATGTTGGCATGATGATGCCTGCCTTACGGCATACATGCGGAGAGTGCGGTGTGCACCACTGTCCCGATTGCGGTTATGCGGTTACTTGGAGGCTTTGGTCGTCTTCGCCGACTTCGCGGAGGAGGTTTTCTTGGTGCGCTTAGGCGTGCGGGACCCTTTCGCGGAAGCCTTCTTCTCCTTGCCCGGACACGCATCGTTCAAGCACAGCGCCCACGGACCGCGACGACCGGCCACCATGACCTGCAAGCCGCCGCAATGCGGACACGGCTCTTCGGTCGGCGTGATGGCGCCGTTTCTAGGCAGAGGATAACTCGCACCGCACATCTCGTAATGATCGCAACGCGCGAAGCGCTTGAGCGTCCGCGGATTGCGCTGAGCGATGATGCGTCCTTCGCGTCCCGCCTTTGCGCACTCAGGGCATGCGCCGATATCGATGGGTGCCTCGTAATTCGTGGAACAATTCGGGTCGATGCAGCAGGTGCGCGCCTTCTGGCGGAACGCTGTCACCTTAAGCTGAGGCAAACCGCATGCAGGACACGGTTCGTCAACCACTTCCACCTTGCCGTTGGGCATGGGGTATTTCACATCGCATTCCGGCCAACCGGAACAGCCGATGAACTTGCCTCCCGTCCTGCGATTGACGCGGAATTGAAGGCTCTTGCCGCACTCAGGGCAGATGCCCACATACGCATCGGCGGCGATGGCCTCCGAAAGCGCAGCAGCGACCTCTTGTTTTTTGGGAAGCAAGGCCTCGAGCTCCTTTGCGAGCAGGTTGCGCGAAATCATGACGACATCGTCTTTGGTGCGAGCGCCAGACGCGATGTCGCTCATATCATCTTCGAGCTCGGCAGTCATCTGCGGATGAGTGATGCGCGGCGCATAGTTGTCGAGCGCATCGATGACGGCCATGCCGAGCTGCGAAGGCTCTATCGGGTCGTTTTGGATATAGCTCACATCGTAGAGGCGCTCGATAATCGAGTGACGCGTCGATTTGGTGCCGAGGCCGAGCTTCTCCATCTCTTGGATGAGCGCGCCCTGGCTGTAGCGCGGTTTCGGCTCGGTCTGCTTTTTGGTGCACGTGGCGCCGTTGAACGCGACGAGAGAACCCTCCGTAAGCGCAGGCAACTGATCGTCCTTCTTCACACCATACGGATAAATGGCGCGGAATCCCGGATCGACCGTCACATCGCCATGGGCGATGAACGGCTCGCGTGGGCCACTCGACTCGCCGGGCACTTCAAGCTTCACCGTGGTGCCTTCCACGACCGCTGCCTTCGAAACCGTAGCGAGGAAGCGGCGGGCGATGAGGTTGTAGAGCTTGTAGTCGGCGGCGGAAAGATCATCGGGCGTCGCAGCGGCCGTCGGGTAGATCGGCGGATGGTCCGTTTCCTCCTTCTTGCCACGCGTGGCCTTGAGCTTGCCAGCGGCGAGCAGCTTGTTGCAGTACGTGCTATACGCGGGATTGCCCGCGAGCATGCGAACGACCTCGCCTAAGTTCAGCGACGACGGATATACGGTGTTGTCGACGCGCGGATACGAGATGTAGCCGGCCATATAGAGGCTCTCTGCGATGCGCATCGTGCGTGCAGGGCTTATGCCCTCGGATGCTGCGGCAGCCATGAGACTCGTGGTGTTGAATGGCACGGGTGCCGGAATCCTGCGCGTTTTCTTCTCAATGCTCGAAACGAGCGCTGTCTTCGCGCCTTCGACGGCATCCATGACGGCTTGGGCAGCCGCCTCGGTTTCGAATTTCTTCGTGGCATGCGGCGCCTCAAAGGCATCGTCACCCTCGCCGAACGAACCCTTGATGACCCAGTAGTCCTTGGGCACGAATGCCAGACGCTCCTTCTCGCGCGCCACGATGAGCGCCAAGGTGGGGGTTTGGACACGACCGGCACTGCGCACGTCGCCGTTTTTCACGAGCGTCAGATAGCGTGTGAGCGCCGCGCCCCAGATGAGGTCTATGAACCTGCGGGACTCTCCTGCCGCCGCCAAATCGTCATCGAGTGCAACCAGGTTCGAGAACGCGTGGGTGATCTCTTCTTTCGTGAACGCCGAATAGCGCGCACGGGATACCGGAGCCGTCGGGTTCGCCTCCCGGATGCATGCAAGCGCATCCGCGCCGATAAGCTCGCCTTCTCGATCGAAGTCGGTAGCGATGCAGATCGAATCCGCCTTCTTCGCAAGATTCTTCAGCGAGCGGATGATGTCCTTTTCCTTAGGGAGCTTCTCGATGGGCGCATACACCAGATACGGAAGCGCTTCCATCTTCCAACGCTTTCCATTGGTCTCCACGCCGTCTTCCGTAAAGGGTTTGCGCTTCGTAAATGGAGGCTTGGGAAGGCTTGCAGGCACATTGGCGGGAATAATCTCGCCATCGGCCGTCACGCCGCGCCAACCGCCGCGCTTCTTGTACACGAGTTCATAGGGGAAGTCGAGCTCGAGGATATGACCGCGCAGACCGATGGTCACCCACTCCTCGCCATCGACCGTGAAACGATAGATTGGCGTGGAGTACACCTTATCGGCCTTGGGCTTGCCAGACCCCAAAAGACTCGCGATCTTCTGGGCGGCATCGTTCTTCTCGGTTACGACTAATTTCACAAAAAACTCCTAGGAGATATGCTTCCGTACTTTTGCATGGTGCACAGAATACACCGTTTTGCCGTCCTTCACGCGAAAATTTTTCATTTCTTTCCTTCAGCGAACGCAGGCAAATCGGCTCCTTGCCTATGGCAAGGGGGTAGAAAACGCCTTCGGATTATGTGGTTGAATTGTGAACGAAGCCTTATGACATCTGCTTTTTATGGAACTCGCCAATGCGTTTTTTGCCCGCACCCATGAAGATCGCGCAACCGATGAGCGGGAAGATTGCCAGTGCGAAATACATCCCGGCATAACCGACGAAGGATGCGATGATGCCACCTAAAAACGAACCGACGCCGATACCGATATCGAAGAAGAAGAAATAGGTCGATGTCGCGACACCGCGGCGGGAGGGCTCAACGGTGGCAACCGCCATCGGTTGGAGCACGCTCATGCCCCACCCCAATCCGATGCCGACGAAGAAGCCGCCGACACCGAACATGAGAAGCGAGTCCGCGAATCCGATCATGACAAGCGAGAGCGAGAAGCAGATGCATGACCAGATACCCACGCCCCAATAGCCATGGTGGTCGACATAGCGTCCCACGATCGGCCTCGTGACGACATTCGTGATCGCGTTGACGATGAAATAGACCGAGACGTTCGAGATGCCCTTATCGGCAGCATGCAGGGCGATGAATGCGCTGATGGTGCCGAACGCGACGCAAAGCATCATCACCACCATGGAGGGCAGAAGCGCCTGCTTCTCGAACAGATTCGACAGCTTGAAATAATCCTTGCCGAATGTGGTCTTTTTGAGCGGTGGTTGCTTGTATTCCGTTACAAAGAAGGTAGCGGCAACGATAAGCGCGACGATCGTGAACGCGGCGGAGACATATATCATGCCCGTGGAGTTGCCAGCGTCGATCAGACCATACGCAACGATGGGACCGAGCGCGAGTGCGAGCGAATTCGTCATCGCGATGTATCCCATGCCCTCGGCAAAACGCCTCTTCGGAACGACATCCGCGCAAATGGTCGCATTCGAGGTCGCCGCAAAACCCCACCCGATACCGTGGAGTATGCGCACACTTAAAACGATGCCCACGATTGGGAAGATGGCATAGGCGATCGTCGAAGCGATCATGAGCACGAGGCCCCACGCCAAAAAGACCTTGCGGCCGTATCGATCGGCCAACGTGCCCGCAAACGGACGGATGGCCGTCGCGACGATTGTGACGATGGTCATGGATAGCCCGACTTCGACCTCGGTACCACCCAGCTCTGCAATATAGACGGGGATGCCCACGGAAGCCATCTGCCAGCCCATGAAAATGAGCAGGTTGGTCATCCCGGCGTAGATGAGCGCCTTGGTGAACAGCACGTCCTTTTGCACGTGCTGCCCTTCTTTGGGCATCTTTTCTTCTTGCCGGGTTTCTTCCATGGCGGTTGCTTCCCTGCTCCCCTACGCGTTCGACAGAACGGTAAGCGCCTGTTGCAAGATCGAGATGTCGTACGAATCGGCGATGTGCGCCTCGCCATCCATCTGGCACGGCGGACGGCGATCGAACGAAAGCTTTATCGATGAGCCTTTCGTGAAATGGATTTCCTTGTACTTGCCGTGCTTACCGCCCTTCGCCTTCGCGAAGATGTAGACAGAACGCAAAAGGCCCATACCGCCATCGGCATAGCAGATATCGAATATGCCGTCATCGACGAGCGCATCCGGGCAGATGATGAATCCGCCGCCATAGGTGCGACCGATCTGTATGGCCATCATGAAGGCATCCCCTGAAATCTGCGCGCGACCATCGATCTCCATCGTGAAATGATAAGTATCACGGTGATGAAGGAGCTGGTCGATGCCCGATTCGAAGTACAGTGCCGCTTCGGTCTTGTTCGTATGCTTGCGGCGCTCGACCGTATCGAGTGCGATGGCAGCATCGAGACCGAACGAAAGCGTCTCAACGAAGTACTCCCCATTGCAACATCCCACATCGACTCTTTTGAGCTTTGCGGTAAGCAGGTCTTCTATTGCTTCCTTTACGCCCGTGCGGATAGAAAGCGTACGAGCATAATCGTTTCCCGAGCCCATCGGGATGACGCTGAATGCGGGGCGTTCTTCGAACGGGAGCTTCATGATTCCGTTGGCGATCTCGTGGACAACACCGTCGCCGCCCAGTCCGATGATCGTGTCATACCCGTGTGAATTCGCGGCAACGTCGATTGCGTGACCCGCATACTCCGTAAGCACGACATCCAGATCCTCGCCAAGATGCGTTCTTAAAAGCCCTTCCGCTTCCTTGGCCGCATTCATCCCCTTTCCGCTCTGGGAAACCGGATTGGCGATAAGCAGGGTATGGCCGAATTGCTCCACGTTAGCTCTCCTTCACTACCTTGTCGCGCTCCTCTCGCGCCACGACCATCTTCATGGCCGCGATCGCGCATTCGAGCATCGAATCGTCTGGTTCGTTCGTAGTCAGGTACTGCATCTGCATGCCCGGCCACAAGATGACCTTGACAATGGGGCTTTCGGGATGCGCTCCTGCCCATTTGACGGTGATTTCGTATGAGACACCTGCGATAACAGGTAAGAAGATGATACGCACTATGATGACGAGAAGCAATTTGACGAAGCCATCGGGAACGCCCCATGCAGCGATAAGCGGTTTGAGCGGCACGATGGTGTACACCAGAATGGCGATGATCATCACCATGATCAGAAACGCCGTGCCGCAACGCACGTGCAGACGCGGGAAGCTTCTGGCGTTCTCAGGCGTGAGTTCCAATCCATGCTCGTAGCAATGGATGGTCTTATGCTCGGCACCATGGTAGGAGAACATGCGCTTGATATCTTCCATGCGGCCGATAAGCCAGATGTATAGGATGAACACGGCGACACGCAGGATGCCGTCCACGACATTCCAAAGGATCGTCTTATCATCGTACTCGCCGACGATGAGATTCGTAAGTGCAGCAGGTGCCACGATGAACAGCACGATGCCCAAGATAAGGCCGAGGATCATCGAGACGGTCATCGCGCCCTTCCCGAAACCGCCTTCCTCCCCTTGCCCGGCTTCTTCGGTTTCCTCGATGGATTCAGGCTGAGGCGTTTCAGCCATTTCGACGGTTGCCTCATCACGCGCTTCTGCCGATACCTCGTCGTGGCCCTGCTCTTCATCGCCGTACGCATGCAAGGCGGCGATTTCGAGCGCCTTGTACCCGAGCCCGAGCGACTCGACCAACGCGACGCAGCCCCTGACAAGAGGCCAATACATCCACTTGTTCTTCTTTTTGCCCGATGCAAGGTCATGCTCTTCGGTATAGATGTTGCCCGACGGTTCGCGAACCGCGACCGCCCAATTGAGCTTGCCGCGCATCATGATGCCCTCGATGAGCGCTTGGCCGCCTATATGGGTTTTATGCTCGCCATCTTCCGTAAAGGCACGGGAAAGATCGCTTTTGGGCTTGTCTGACATACCGGATAGCTTCGATTCCGCTTGCTACTCGCGTGTTTTCTTCGGATAGGGATTCCCGCAGCACATCTTACCCTCGTGGCAGCGGTCATACACGCACGGCGGACCAGCCACTGCGAACACGTACGGTGCCGTTGGAGCAGCCAGCTCGAGCATCTTCCATGCAAGCGCGCGGATCTCCCACTGCGCGCGATTGCAGCAGCGGACGCTGAAGAAGTGCAGCAGCTCCCGAGCGTTCATCGTGATGACGATCTTCGTCTCCGCAGCATTCGGGAATACATATCGTGCATCCTCGGCAGGAATGCCCATGTCCAATAAAGCACGGTACACTTCGTTGGATGTGTCGATCGCACGCGCGAATAGCTCATGCGCTTCGGGATTCTCGGCGACGCTGGGCGGTTCGATGATCGGCGTGCCGCCCGCGAACTTCACATAGCGTTGGCTTTGCTGGTTATAGCTTGCCAAGCGGTGACGGACGAGCTGATGCGTCAGCGCACGGGAAACGCCATCGACCGCGAAGGTGAAGCTTGCATGCTCGAGCGTTGAGAAATGGCCGCCCTCGAGAACGACCTTGAGAACTTTGCGAACCTGCTCATCCGTCATGGTCTCCATCAGCTCAGCGGCGCCTACCGGCGCATAGCACAAGCGTGCGGATGTAGCGATGGCGCGCTCGGGATCGGGCGTGTGATACAGCAATTCGACATGCATGGCGACACTCCTTAAACATACGTAGCCTAGCACATCGTATTGTATCCCCTCTTGGTGCCGACAGGCAGATGACGTGCGCCATTTCCCTGCAAAAACCGCGAAGAGGGGCGAAGTGGAGACTAAATGATGGGCTCGGGAAACCCGAGCCCATCATGTAATACCGTTTGCAGCAGGCGCTTTATGCGTCAGCGTACATGTCCTTGAGCTTGAGCAGATGCTCATAGCGGGCTATCGCGGCTTGCTCGTTCGCCTCGAACAGCTCGGTGGCGCGCTCGGGGAACTCGCGGGTCAAGCGGCTGTAACGGGCTTCGTTCATCAGGAATTCCTGATAACCGCCCGCGGGCTCCTTGGAGTCGAGCGTGAATTTCTTACCCACCTCGGCTGCCGGGTTGTAGCGCAGAAGATTCCAGTAGCCGCACTCGACCGCACGCTTCATCTCATCCTGGCAATTCTTCATGCCACCCTTGATGGAGTGCATCTCGCACGGGCTGTAGCCGATGATAAGCGACGGTCCGGGATAAGCTTCGGCCTCTACGATTGCCTTGATGGTCTGCGCTGGCTTCGCGCCCATGGCAACCTGCGCCACGTACACATAGCCATAGCTCATCGCCATTTCGGCAAGGCTCTTCTTCTTGGTCTCCTTGCCTGCTGCCGCGAACTGCGCGACCTGGCCGATGTTGGAAGCCTTGGAAGCCTGACCACCGGTATTGGAGTAGACCTCGGTGTCGAACACGAAGACGTTGACATCCTTGCCGGATGCAAGCACGTGATCGAGTCCGCCATAGCCGATGTCGTACGCCCAACCATCGCCGCCGAAGATCCAGAAGGATTTCTTCGTCAAAAACTCCTTCTTCTCGAGAATCTGCGGAGAGACCTTGCAACCTGGGTTCTTCTCGAGATGCTCTTCCAAAAGCTCCACGTAACGCGCCGCAGCATCTTTGCTCGCTTCTGCATCGTCGCGGGCGTCAAGCCAAGCCTGAGCTGCGGCCTTCAAGTCATCAGAAGGCTTCTCGGCCTTCAGGATGATTCCTGTGAGCTCCACGATGATGTCACGAACAGCCTCGTAACCCAAAAGCATGCCCATGCCGTGCTCGGCATTGTCCTCGAACAGCGAGTTGCTCCATGCAGGGCCGCGGCCTTCCTTGTTCACAGTATACGGGGACGTGCCTGCCGGACCACCCCAAATGGACGAGCAGCCCGTAGCGTTCGAGACATACATGCGATCGCCGAAGAGCTGCGTGACCAGACGTGCGTAGGAGGTCTCAGCACAACCTGCGCAGCTGCCCGAGAACTCTAAAAGCGGCTGCTTGAATTGGCTGCCTTTGACCGTGGCGTCCTGGAGCGCGGGCTTATCGGAGACATTCGCGACGCAGTAGTCGAACACAGCCTGCTGGTCGAGCTCACCATCGGTCGGAACCATGGTAAGCGAGTTGGTCGGGCACTGGCCGATGCACACGCCGCAGCCCATGCAGTCGAGCGGGCTTAAGGCGAGCGTGTACTTCAGGCCTGCCGCCGCCTTGCCCTTCGCGGCAGCGAGCTTGATGGCCGCAGGTGCTTGGGCGGCTTCCTCATCGGTTAAGGCATACGGACGGAGCGTGGCATGCGGGCACACGAACGCGCAGTTATTGCACTGGATGCACTTCTCGGCATCCCATGTGGGAACCGTGACGGCGACGCCGCGCTTCTCATATGCGGACGCACCTTGCTCGAACTGGCCGTCAGCATGGTCGACGAATGCGGAAACGGGCAGGTTGTGGCCTTCCATACGACCCACAGGCTCCATGATGGTGGTGACCATCTTCACGAGCTCGGGACGGCCTTCGAGCACGACTTCCTTCTCTTCGTCGACCGCATCGGCCCACGATGCAGGGACATCGACCGCGACGAATGCGGTTGCGCCGGCATCGATGGCCTTGTGGTTCATGTCGACGACATCCTGGCCCTTCTTGAGATAGGACTTGGTAGCAGCATCCTTCATGTACTGGATGGCATCCTCTTGCGGAAGCACCTTCGCAAGCGTGAAGAACGCGGACTGCAGGATCGTGTTGGTGCGCTTGCCCATGCCAACCTCGATAGCGAGGTCGATGGCATTGATGGTGTAGAGCTTGATGTTGTTCTTGGCGATATAGCGCTTCGATGCGGCATCGAGATGCTTTTCGAGTTCATCGAAATCCCACTGGCAGTTGATCATGAACGTGCCGCCAGGCTTGACATCATCGACCATGCGGAAGCCCTTGGTCACATAAGACGGATTATGGCATGCCACGAAGTCGGCCTTGTTGATGTAATACGGGCTGCGAATTGGGCTATCGCCGAAGCGCAGGTGGCTGATGGTGATACCGCCCGTCTTCTTGGAGTCGTACTGGAAATACGCCTGGACGTACTTGTCGGTATGGTCGCCGATGATCTTGATGGAGTTCTTGTTCGCGCCGACCGTGCCATCGCCGCCGAGACCCCAGAACTTGCACTCGATGGTACCTTCCGCTGCCGTGTTCGGGCAGTTGGGATCCTCGGGAAGCGAGAGATTGGTTACATCGTCGACGATTCCGACCGTGAAGATTCGCTTCGGCTCGTCTTTCTCGAGTTCCTTATAGACCGCGAATGCGCTCGCAGGCGGGGTGTCCTTCGAACCTAAGCCATAGCGACCGCCGATGACGGTGATGCCGGTGACACCCTCGACTGCCAATGCGTTAATGACATCCATGTACAAAGGCTCGCCGATGGCGCCTGGCTCCTTCGTACGATCCATGACGGCGATCTTCTTTACCGTCTTTGGAAGCGCGGCGACGAACTTCTCGGTGACGAAAGGACGATACAGGCGAACCTTTACAAGGCCGACCTTCTCGCCGTGGGCGTTCAGGTAATCGACGACTTCCTCGAATACATCGCAGAAGCTGCCCATGCAGACGACAACGCGATCCGCATCAGGGGCTCCGTAGTAATTGAATAGCTCGTAATCGGTGCCGAGCTTGTCGTTGATCTTATGCATGTACTCTTCGACGACTGCTGGGAGCTCATCGTAATGCGCATTGCATGCCTCACGGTTCTGGAAGAAGATGTCGTCGTTCTCGTGGCTGCCGCGCATGGCAGGATGCTCGGGATTGAGAGCATGCGCACGGAATTCCTTGACCGCATCCATGTCGCACAACTCAGCGAGGTCATCGTAGTCCCACACGGCGATCTTCTGGATCTCATGCGAGGTCCTGAAACCATCGAAGAAATTGAGGAACGGCGCGCGACCCTTGATGGCAGCAAGATGCGCAACCGCGGAAAGGTCCATAACTTCCTGCACATTGCCTTCCGCAAGCATTGCGAAACCGGTTTGACGGCACGCCATGACGTCGGAGTGGTCACCGAAGATGTTCAGGGCATGCGTGGCGACGCAGCGTGCGCTCACATGGAATACCGACGGGAGCATCTCGGCAGCGATCTTGTACATGTTAGGAATCATCAGAAGCAGGCCTTGGCTTGCGGTATAGGTCGTCGTCAACGCACCTGCGGCAAGCGAGCCGTGAACGGCACCCGAAGCACCGCCCTCTGATTGCATTTCACAGACCTTCACCGTCGTGCCGAAGATGTTCTTCCGACCAGCAGCAGCCCATTGGTCGACGGAGTCTGCCATGGGACTCGAAGGGGTGATGGGATAGATGCCGGCAACCTCGGTGAACGCGTACGAGACATGCGCCGCAGCGGTGTTGCCATCCATGGATTTGAATTCACGTGCCATGATATCTCCTCTTGTAGAAAGGCTATGAACCAACTGCTTTGATGATATCAGCTTCTAAGCCTGAGCGAACGGACTTGTCGTGTCCTTCGGTGAGCGATGCGCCGCGGAATGGTTTTTTTCGGTGACGGACATGGGAAGAAAAACATGCGAGGCGCCGTGAACGGCGCCTCGCAAGATTCCATGATGGCTTTTCTGAATATGCATTACAGACCCAGAAGCTCCTTGATGTCAGCGAAGACCTTGTCGGGCTCCTGGCAGCCATTGACGGTGACCAAAAGATCGCTACCGCGATAGTAATCGATCAGTGGAGCAGTCGACTTCGCATACACATCGAGACGATTGCGGACCGTATCCTCGTTGTCATCATCACGCTGATACATCTCGCCTGCGCATTTCGGACAGGTATCCCCATCGGAAACATTGCCGATATAACCGCACTCGCGGCACATGCGACGGGACGTCAAGCGTGCGACGATGACCTCGGGATCGACATCGATCAGCAAAGCAGCATCGAGCGGACGCTCGAGCTCGGCAAGCAGGCTGTCAAGGGCGACTGCCTGAACCGTCGTGCGCGGGAAACCGTCCAAAATGACGCCTTCAGCGGTATCGGGCTGCTGGAAGCGCTCCTTCATCATATCGATGATCAGGTCATCGGGAACCAAATCGCCAGCATCCATGTAACCCTTGGCCTTCTTACCAAGTTCGGTTCCTGCCTTGACGGCGCCGCGGAGAATATCTCCCGTGGAGATGTGGCAGAAGCCAAACGCGTCCACGAGCTTATCGGACTGCGTGCCTTTACCTGCACCGGGACCACCCAATAAAACGATATTCATCATGTTTCCTTTCTACGCGCATCGCGCTTTCGCGATACGCCTCATCTGATACGAGCGCAGACATCGGCGCGCAATCGGAGAAGATCCGATATGCGCTGCCGATGGATAAGCGCGATTACTTAAAGAATCCGTCGTAGTTGTACATCTTCAGCTGCGACTCGACCTTGCTCATGGTATCGAGCGCTACGCCGATCATAATCAGGATTGACGTGCCGCCGAATGCCTGAACCAACGCGTTCCCCGTGAAATAGAAGATGATGGTCGGCACAACGGCGATGAGCGCGATGAACAAGCCACCTGGCAGCGTGATGCGCTTGATGACGTTCTTGATATAGGTCGCGGTAGCCGTACCCGGACGGACGCCAGGAATGAATCCACCTTGCTTACGCAGGGTATCCGACGTCTCATCGGGATTGAATACCATCGACGTATAGAAGTACGCGAAGAATACGATCAGAAGCACCGTCAAGATCCAGTTGATCCATCCCGTGGAAACCGCATCCGCGAACGACTGGAGCCAACCGACGTTGAACAGCGCAGCCAGCTGAGCCGGGAAGTACAGGATGCAGCTTGCGAAGATGATCGGGATAACGCCCGCGGAGTTCACCTTCAGGGGGATGTAGCTTGACTGTCCGCCCATCATCTTGCGGCCGACGACGCGCTTCGCGTAATTGACCGGGATGCGGCGCTGTGCACGCTCGACATAGATGATCAGCGGGATGCAGACGAGCACGATGATCAGCGTGACGACCGTAATCGCGATGCCCGAGGCAAGATCGTTGTTCAGGTTGATGGACGAGAAGATCGCTGCCGGCACGCGGGACACGATGCTGATGAAGATGATCAGCGACATGCCGTTGCCGATGCCGCGCTGCGTGATAAGTTCGCCCATCCACATGATGAACGCGGTGCCTGCAACAAGCGTGAACACGATGATGAAGCTGGTCAACCACGTCGGAACCTCATTGCTGAACACGACGCCGTATTGCGGAGATTGGAACAAAAGCAAATAGCCGATGGCGTTGATCAAGCCGAGCACCAGCGTCAGATAACGGGTGATCTGCGTGATGCGGCGACGACCGGTTTCGCCTTCGCGAGCCCAACGGCCGACCGCGGGGATGACACCCTGCATCAACTGCATGATGATCGATGCGGTGATGTAGGGCATGATGCCCAGCGAGAAGACCGAGAAGTTCGAGAGCGCGCCGCCAGTGAACAAGTCGAGCATCGCCATCGAAACGCCGGAATCCTCGAACGATGCCGCGAATTCATGGAACGGAATACCGGGAACGGGCACATAGGCACCGAAGCGATACAAGGCCAGAATCGCGAGCGTGAAGAGGATCTTCTTACGCAGTTCGGGAACTTTGAACGCGTCAACAAGGGACCTTAGCAAGGCTCTTCAACCTTTCCTCCAGCTGCTTCGATCTTAGCTTTAGCCGAAGCAGAGACCTTATCCACCTTCACAGTCAAAGCTTTGGTGATCTCGCCATCGCCAAGCACCTTGACCAATGCGTCAGCGTGCTTGATGATGCCCTTTGCCGCGAGACTCTCACCATCGACCACATCGCCGGCCTCGAACTTCTCTTCGAGACGGGAGACGTTAACAGGCAGATACTCGACACGGTTGATGTTCGTAAATCCCGGAAGCTTCGGGAGACGACGTGCCAGAGGAGTCTGGCCGCCCTCGAAACCGGCACCCTTGCCGCCACCAGCGCGGGACTTCTGACCATTAAGACCACGACCAGCGGTCTTACCAGTACCGGAACCGCCACCGCGGCCGAGGCGCTTGCGCGCATGCCGTGAACCTTCTGCGGGACGCAGGTCCTTCAATTCCATAGGAAACACTCCTTTGTTTCGCTTCTCTGGGCTTTTCGCCCAGCGCTGGCAGCTCGCCGCCAGCTAACTTCCAATTATCGTATGCGGTGAGGAAACGCTTAGATTTCCTCAACCTTCACCAGATGCTTGACCTTGAAGATCATGCCCCTGATGGAAGGGTTATCGACCTGGTCGACCGTGCGGCCGATCTTGCCAAGACCCAATGCCTTGAGGGTCTGAAGCTGATCGCCAGGACGGGCGATGGTGCTTTTAACCTGCGTGATGCGCAGGGTCTTCTTCGTCTCTGCCATGATTAGTTCTCCTTCCAGCCGAAGATCTGGCCAACGGAGACGCCGCGGCGGGCAGCAACCTGCTCGGGGCTCTGCATCTGCTTCAAGCCCTCTGCAGTCGCCTTCACGACGTTCATGCAGTTATCGGTGCCGAGTGACTTGGCGAACACGTCGGTGATACCTGCAAGCTCCATGACGGCACGAGCCGCTCCGCCAGCGATAACGCCGGTACCGGGAGTGGCCGGCTTGATCAGCACGCGACCGGCACCATACTCGCCGATGATCTCATGCGGGAGCGTGTGCTCTGCGGTCAGCGGAACGGTGAACATGTTCTTCTTCGCGTCCTCGACGCCCTTCTTGATAGCGATCGGCACTTCTTGGGACTTGCCCATACCGACACCGACGTGGCCATTGCCGTCACCGACGACAACGAGCGCGGTCAGACCGAAACGACGACCGCCCTTGACAACCTTGGAAACGCGGTTGATGTAGACAACGCGCTCTTGGAGCTCGGGAGCTCCGGCGTTTTCCTGCTGCTGCTGTTTACGAGCCATATGCTTCCAACTCCTTCTTAGAAAATAAGTCCGGCTTCGCGGGCAGCATCGCCCAGAGCCTTGATACGGCCGTGATACAGGTTGCCACCGCGATCGAAGACGATCGTCGTGATGCCCTGCTCCTGGGCCTTCTTGCTGATGATAGTGCCGAGCTCAGCAGCGCCCTCGACGGTCGCGCCGCTTTTACCCGTTGCCTTGAACTCCGGACCGAGCGTGGAAACGCCGCACAGGGTAACGCCCTTAACATCATCGATAACCTGAGCATACAGGTTCGAGTTGCTACGGGTTACGCACAGGCGCGGACGATCAGCGGTGCCAGAAACCTTGCCGCGAACACGCGTGTGGCGACGAGCCAGATTTGCTTGCTTTTTCTTGAGTTTCTTCATTTCGTTACCTCACACCTTCGCTTAGTCGCCCTTGGCTGCCTTGCCGAGCTTGCGGCGGATAACCTCGTTCTCATAACGGATGCCCTTGCCCTTGTAAGGCTCAGGCTTGCGCCACTTGCGCACGTCGGCTGCGATTTGGCCGACCTGCTCCTTGCTGCAACCGGAGATGATGATCTCGGTCGGAGAAGGAACTTCGAACGTGATGCCCTCGGGGCACTCGACCTTGACAGGATGCGAGTAGCCGAGCTGCATCTCGAGATCCTTGCCCTTGAGCGCTGCACGATAGCCGACGCCGACCATGACGAGCTTCTTGGAAAAGCCGGTCGAGACGCCGATGACCATGTTGTTCAAAAGCGAACGGGTAAGGCCGTGAATGCTCTTCGCCTCGCGGGAATCGTCAGGACGCTCGACAGTGATCGTGTCGCCATCCTGCTTAATCGTCATGAGCGCCGAGAAATCGCGGGTGAGCTCACCCTTGGGGCCCTTGACGGTGACCGTGGTGCCGTCGACGGTCATTTCGACGCCGGCAGGAACGGTGATGGGCATCTTGCCAATACGTGACATGATTCTATCCCTCCCTTTCCTACCAGATAAAGGCGACGACCTCGCCGCCGATGCCCTTCTTGCGAGCATCGCGGTCGGTCATGACGCCGCTGCTTGTAGAGATGATGGCCGTGCCCAAGCCGCCCAGAACGCGGGGCAGCTCGTCCTTGCCGGCATAGATGCGCAGACCCGGCTTGGAAATGCGCTTGATGCCGCGGATGGTCTTGGCCTTCTTGTCGCCATACTTCAACGTGATCTCGAGCGTAGCACGCGGCTGGCCGTCGATCACCTCATAGCCCGCAATGTATCCTTCTTGATTCATGATGCGAGCGATTTCGACAAGCTTCTTGCTTGACGGCATGGAAACCGTCTGCTTGCCGGCAGAGTTTGCATTACGCACACGCGTAAGCATATCTGCAATAGGATCGGTCATGCTCATTGTTGTTTTCTCCTTTGGTCCTTGATGAACCACTCGGCCGGTTCGAAAGGCGCCCTTAGCGTCTTCGCCTCCCCCGAGGGTACACCCATAAGCGTAATGACGTTAAGAATCGCGGATTACCACGAAGACTTGGTCACGCCGGGGAGTTCGCCCTTGCTGGCAAGTTCGCGTACGCACACACGGCACAGACCGAACTTGCGATAGTAGCCGCGGGGACGCCCGCAGCGGGTGCAACGGTTGTGCTGGCGCGTAGAGAACTTCGGCTCACGCTTTGCCTTGGCGATCATCGATTTCTTAGCCATGCAATTCCTTCTTTCTTCTTTCCTAACCCGTTCCTTCTAAACGGATTTAAAAGCCATGCGGTTTACTCGATGCCCTTTAGGCATCAGGCGGTACTACTTCGCCTTGAACGGGAAGCCGAGCTCGGTGAACAGAGCGAGGGCGGCCTCATCGTTGTCTGCCGTGGTGACGAACGTGATGTCCATACCACGGGTGCGGTCGATCTTGTCATAGTCGATCTCGGCGAAGATCAGCTGCTCGGTGATGCCGAGCGAATAGTTGCCGCGACCATCGAAGCTCGTGCGCGGAATGCCGCGGAAGTCGCGGACGCGCGGCAAGGCGGTCGACAGCAGACGATCCAAGAACTCCCACATGCGATCGCCACGCAGCGTGACCTTGCAGCCGATTGCCATGCCTTCGCGGATCTTGAATCCAGCGATGGACTTACGGGCGCGGCAGATGCAGGGCTGCTGGCCGGTGATGATGCGCAGATCGTTCATGGCCGCATCGAGTTGCTTGGCGTCCTGCGCGGCAGCACCGACGCCCATGTTGACGACGATCTTCTCAAGACGGGGGACCTGGTTGACGTTGTCGACGCCGAGGTCCTGCTCCAACTTGGAGATGATCTCTGTCTGGTACTTTTCCTTCAAACGAGGAGTTGCCATTTAACTAACCTCTTTCCGATGATTTGAACGTAGGATTTCCGACCCTACGTCCCCTTCCTTCTTGCGCATTCCGTAAGAATGAGGGGTCATGCTTCGCGTACCCTTTTCCCAGGGCACGCCTTACTTACTTACTAGTCGATATCCTTGCCGCACTTCTTGCAGACGCGGACCTTCTTGCCCTCGGCGTTGCGACCGGCGTTCGTGCGGGTCGGCTGATTGCACTCGGGGCAGATGAGCATCACGTTGGAAGCATGGATAGGACCCTCGACCTTGGTGAGCCCGCCTTGCGGGTTGTTCTGGTTCGGACGGATGGTCTTGGTGATCATGTTGACCTTCTCGACGACGACTCGCTGAGTCGACGGCATGGCGCGCAGGATCACGCCTTCCTTGCCCTTGTCCTTGCCGGACAGGACCTTGACCTTATCGCCCTTCTTCACATGTAACTTATTAGCCATTGCACACACCCCTTACAGCGTTTCCGGTGCCAGGGAGACGATCTTCATGTACTTCTTGTCACGAAGCTCGCGTGCAACTGGCCCAAAGATACGGGTACCACGCGGTGCACCGGAGTTGTCGATGACCACGCAGGCGTTCTGATCGAAACGGATATAGCTTCCATCGGCGCGACGGATCGGCTTTTTCACGCGCACGATGACGCAGCGGACAACATCGCCCTTCTTAATGTTGGTGTTAGGCGTTGCTTCCTTGACGCTGCACACGATGACATCGCCCAGGCCCGCATAACGGCGATGAGAGCCGCCCAGGACCTTGATGCACTGCACCTTGCGAGCGCCCGAATTGTCGGCCACTGCGAGCATGGATTGCATTTGAATCATAGCTGAACCTTACTTTCTTCTCGCGGGTTCTTATGCGCAAAGACGCACAGAACTATTTGGCCTTCTCAACGATCTTCAAGAGACGCCAGCGCTTCATCTTGGACAGCGGACGCGTCTCCATAATCTGAACGGTATCGCCTACGCCGGCTTCATTGAGCTCGTCGTGGGCATGGAATTTCTTGGTGGTGGTCATCATCTTCTTGTAGATCGGATGAGCCTTGCGCTCCTTCGTCTCGACGACGATGGTCTTGTCGTTGACCGCGCTGACCACGACACCCTGACGCACTTTGCGTGAATTACGTTGTTCTGTCATGTCTATACCTTACCTCTCCGAGCCTTAAGCACTCAGTTCACGAGCACGCATCTCGGTTTGGATACGAGCGATGTCTTTTTTAACCTGCTTCACACGCGCGGTGTTATCAAGCTGGCTGGTAGCCATTTGGAAACGCAGGTTGAACAACTCTGCACGCGCTTCCTTGAGCTTCGCCTGCAAGTCCTCGGCAGACAGCGAACGGATCTCTGCTGGTTTCATTATTCCTGCGCCTCCATCTGCTTATTGACGATCTTGCACTTGATGGGCAGTTTATTGATAGCGAGGCGCAAAGCCTCCTTGGCAACTGCGTCATCAACACCGTCGATTTCGAACATGATGCGGCCGGGCTTCACAACTGCAACCCAACCTTCGGGATTGCCCTTGCCGGAACCCATACGGGTCTCAGCGGGCTTCTGGGTGATCGGCTTATCCGGGAAGATGGTGATCCACACCTTGCCACCACGCTTCATCTCACGCGTCATAGCGATACGAGCAGCCTCGATCTGACGGTTCGTGATCCACGCCGGCTCGAGAGCCTTGATGCCCCAAGAGCCATGGTTCAGCTTGGTGTAGCCCTTCGCCTTGCCCTTCATAGAGCCGCGCTGCACCTTACGGTGCTTTACACGCTTAGGTACGAGCATTTACTTCGCCCCCCTCTCGTTGCGGTCATTGCGACGACCGCGCGTCGGACGGCTGCTACCCTCGAGAGCAGGCTGCGGAGCCTTCTGCCCGGGGAGCTTGTCGCCGTGATACACCCACACCTGCACGCCGATGGCGCCCATGGTGGTGTGGGCAGTAGAGAATCCATAATCGATCTTGGCACGCAGCGTATGCAGCGGCACGCGACCCTCGCGGTACCACTCGCGGCGGCTCATCTCAGCACCGCCGAGACGACCGGAGCACTGGACACGGATGCCCTTTGCGCCGCTCTTGGTGGCGGACTGGACAGCCTTGCGCATCGCGCGGCGGAATGCCACGCGGCCTTCGAGCTGCTCAGCAACAGACTGCGCGATGAGCGCTGCGTCGAGCTCAGGACGCTTGACCTCGATGACCTCGATGGACACGGTGCCATTGGCGACCTTCTCGAGCTTCTTACGCAGAGCATCGATCTCTGCGCCCTTCTTACCGATGACCACACCAGGGCGAGCCGTGGTGATGGAAACCTTGATCTTGCCACCCGCGCGCTCGATCTCGATCTTGGAGACAGCCGCACGAGCGAGCTCCTTGTCAAGGAACTTACGAATTGCCAAGTCGTTTTCCAGGTTCGTCGCATAATCCTTGCCAGCGTACCAGCGGCTACGCCAATCCTCGGTGACGCCCAGACGGAACCCAGTAGGATGAACTTTCTGACCCATGTGCTTTATGCCTCCTCTCGAGTTCCAACGATAACGGTGATATGGCAGGTGCGCTTGCAGATGCGGGATGCAGAACCCTTAGCGCGCGGACGGAACCGCTTCAGCGTGGGACCCTCATCGACATAGCATGCCTTGATGACGAGCGCCTCAGGGCGCACATGATGCAGGTTCTCAGCGTTGGCAACGGCGGAGTCGAGCGTCTTGGCAACAGGCTCGGCAGCTGCACGGTTGATGAACTGCAGGGTTTCGCGGGCAGCCATAACGGACTTGCCGCGGATCTGGTCGACTACGATGCGAGCCTTACGAGGCGAGATGCGAACGTAGCGTGCGATTGCTTTTGCTTCCATCGTTCATCCCCCTACTTCTTCTTCTTATCGCCCGCATGGCCGCGGAAAGTACGCGTCGGAGCGAACTCCCCCAGCTTGTGGCCGACCATAGACTCGGTGATGTAGACCGGCACGTGCTTGCGACCATCATGAACAGCGATGGTGTGACCCACCATGTCCGGGAAGATGGTGCTGGAGCGCGACCAGGTCGTGATGACTTCCTTCTCGCCGGCGGCGTTCATGGCAGCAATGCGGCCAAGCAGGCGCGGATCGACGAAAGGACCTTTTTTCAAACTTCTGCTCACTTACAATCTCCTAACGTTCACGCGCTACTTCTTGCGACGACGGATAATCAAGCGGGTCGAACCCTTCTTCTTGTTGCGGGTGCGATGGCCCTTAGTAGGCACGCCCCACGGAGAAACGGGATGACGACCAGCGGACTTGTTCTTGCCCTCGCCACCACCATGAGGATGGTCGACAGGATTCATGACGGTACCGCGAACGGTGGGGCGAATGCCCATCCAACGCGTGCGGCCGGCCTTGCCGATCTTGATGTTGGAATGCTCGGCATTGCCAACCTCGCCAATCGTCGCGCGGCAGGTCAAAAGAATGCGGCGCATTTCGGAAGAGGGCATGCGCACGATTGCGTATGCGCCTTCCTTGCCCATCAGCTGGATGCTGGTGCCAGCGGAGCGGGCGATTGCGGCACCCTTGCCAGGCTGGAATTCAACAGCATGGATCAAGGTACCGACGGGGATGCTCGAAAGCGGCATTGCATTGCCGGGCTTGATGTCGACACCGGCACCGCTCATCACGACATCGCCAACCTTCAAACCCTTCGGATGGAGGATGTAGCGCTTCTCACCGTCTGCATAGTGCAGAAGGGCGATGCGTGCGGAACGGTTAGGATCATACTCGATCGTCGCAACCTTGGCGGGTACGCCATCCTTGTTGCGCTTGAAGTCGATGATACGATAACGGCGCTTGTTGCCGCCACCCTGATGACGGGTGGTGATGCGACCGTAGTTGTTGCGCCCGGCCTTACGCGGACGAGGCGCAAGCAGGGACTTCTCGGGATACGAACGCGTGATCTCGGCAAAATCCGAAACCGTTTGGAAGCGGCGTCCCGGGGAAGTCGGCTTGTACTGCTTAACTCCCATTGTTTTCCTTCCTTTTGGCAACTTCTCGCACCTTGAAACCATCCCCGCTTGGCTGCGTTTCTCAGGGAGCCCTTACCTTCCCCGCTAAACCGCCTGCGCTATAATGCCTTCTCGGCGTTTGAGGTTGCCCTCACATTGCGGACCTTCCATCGCATGCCTCTCCATACACCGAAGGTCCCCGACACTTCTTCGTGGCTCCGATTGCCCCATATGCCCTGTAGAGGCTGACATATGCGACGCCGGTCTACCACGCGTCCGGGCGTATCCATAACAAAGCCAGACGCAAACGAGAATATTACCGCAAATAGAGAAAAAGGGCAAGTGAAATGCCCGAATGGCGCTAAACGCAGTAGGATGCTCCACTGGATGTTTCACACTGCGAATGCGCTAGGAGCACGCCATGGAAACCGACATCAGACCAACTGCCGAACTGGCAAGCGATGCATACACTCGCGAATACCTCGACCTTCTCGATTCTTCGGGGACGGATGAGGCGGACAGACGAAACGCATGGCGCTTCGCCGAGCAAAGCGGTGTCTATTGGCAGGGCCATCCTTCATACATTGGTTTCCTCCCCCGTCTCTATAGCACCGAAATGCGAAAACGTTTCGCCTCTGCTGCAGAGATGGCATACAACATCGTCACGAAGGTCATGGACCATTTCGTAGGCGATCCGGAATACCGTAACGAGTTTTGCTTCGACCCGCGCGTCGTGGAGCTCATCATGCTGCCGCGCAGCTATTCCGAACCCCTTCCGCTCGCCCGCATCGACTTCTTCTACGATGAGAGAAACGATACGGTGCGGTTCTGCGAGTTCAACGCCGATGCATCGAGCGGTATGGAGGAGAGCTTTGTTGCACGCGAGGCCATCCGCTCATGCGCAGCATGCCAAGCGTTCGAAAAGGCACACAAGGTATCCGATGATTTCGATATGCTCTACGAAGGATGGGTGCGCACGTTCCTGGATATCTATCGCGAAGCGAAGGAGACGCGCGAGACGATCCGCGATAAGGTCGAAGAGCATATGGCCATCGCCGTCTGCTTCGATAGCCCCGACCCTGAGTTCGTCGAGCTTGAACGCTATCGTAAGCTGTTCGAAGCGGCTGGGATGCCCTGCTCGATTTTCGATGTGCGCGAATTGGCATATGAAGATGGCAGGCTCGTCGGGCATAAAGCGCTCTCGGGTGAGGGCAACGTGACCATCACCTGCGTATGGCGTTATTGCATCATGGTGGATCTTCTGGAGCATTGGGACGAAGTCGGATCGTTTTTGGATGCCATCAGAAACGCTGCCGCGGTGATGATCGGAAGCTTCGCAACGCATCTGGTGCATGACAAGCAGCTATTCGCAGTGCTGCGATCACCCGCTACAAACGCCTTCCTTACCGAACAGGAGCGCGCCTTCGTCAAGGCAAGCGTCCCATTCACCGCATTCCTCGATGACGCCTCCCTCGACCTCGAAGCGATTAAGAAGAACCCGAGCGCCTGGATCATCAAGCCAACCGATTGGTATAGCAGCATCAACGTCCATGCAGGTGCCGATTACGATGAGAGCTCCTGGGCAGAGCTGGTCGATCGATGCGTGGAAGCAAGCTATGCATCGCGTGCTCAGGGAAGCATCCACGATGCCAACGCGGGATCCCCATTTATCTTGCAAGAGTTCTGCACGCCGTATCGCACCCCGGCCATCCCCCTCTACGGACGTGAGGAGGACTACACTTCCCCACCAAAGATGTACGGGAACCTCTTGGGGGCATACATGTTCGCTGGGCATTTCGCCGGCATGCTCTCACGCCTCGGACCGAACCCGATCATCACGGAAGCGCATGGGGGTACGACGACACCGACCCTTTGGGTAGCTGGATAACCTAATCATCTCTTGGCAGGAACCCCCTGCCAAGAGTCTTTACGAAGCCGTTTTATGCCTCGGTTTCCTGCTTAGCACGAAACCGAAGATACCGCCGATAAGGCCACCGATGATGTGCGCCATATTCGAGATGTTGTCACTTACCGTAATGCCCATGAATACTTGCTGTCCCACGAAGACGAGGAACACCAAAATGAACGTCAGGGGAATCTCGCCTTCACGGGCGTTGGTCACCGAGCTCATGATGATGAACGCGAAAACGACTCCGCTTGCGCCACATAATGCCGTCGTTGGGAACAGAAGCGCATTGATCAGACCAGTCACCACACCTGTGCACACGATGACGAGTATGAGGGTCTTGCCACCGTACTTCTCCTCCAAAAGCGGTCCGAGCAAAAGGATGTACACCATATTGCCTGTGAAATGATCCCAGCCGCCATGACCGAATACATGCGTCACCAAACGCAGATAGAACATCGGGTCTAAAAACGATGTCAGATACGTTGCGAAGAACGCGGTCGTAATCTGATTGGCCGTCATCGTCCCCGCAAACGTGACGATCGCGCATATCACCACGAAACACAGGGTCACGGGCGCATTGAACGAGATGCGCCAACCACGTTTCTTCTTTTCGCTTGTCGTGCCCTCAGCTGGGGTGGCGATAACAGGATCATCGAAGGTATCGAACCGCTCAAGAGAGTCGAATGTCGAATCTTTCATGGCGTTTCCTTCTCACGTAGCCGACATATCCGGATGGTTCTTGTTGGTTGAATCCTTTTGACAGCCTTAAGCGCCTGCTGTCTGAACGCTATCTTTCCAAGCACTCCCTACTGCTCTTCGGAGGCGACCGCCTCGGCAGCTTGCTCGACCTCTTCGATAAGCTCTTGCTTCGCGCCGCACACCATGCAGAAGCGATCGCCTTCGGAAAGCGTCGCCCCGCATACCGAACACGTCAATGAGTCAGCAGGCTCGGGAGCAGCATATGCTGCCTTCACTTCTTCGATGGAGATGCCGCACGTGCTGCAGAACATATCGCCTGACGAGACATCAGCTCCACATGAAGGGCACTTGAACGTCATGGACGAGGCACGCTGCGCCTCGATCTGCGCCTCGATCTCGGCGATCTCCTCATCTATCCTGGCACGCTTTTGGTCGATGTCCTCGATGCTGGCGAACAATGGCTCACGGCTCTCGCGCAATTCGGGTATCTCCTTCACAGTTTCGTATAAGCTCGCACCGAGTTGGGCAGTCAGGTCGCGACGTTGACGCAATAGATCGTTCGCCTGGAGCCGAAGCTGAGCCAAACGTCCTGTACGCTTTGCGGACGCGGTACCTTTATTGAATGCGGAGGTGACAGTATCTAGAAATCCCATCGGTGAGCTCCTTTCAAGCGCATGTGTGACGGCACAGAAACTTCCATGAAATCGATACTTGGGATTATACGCCTTACTCGCACGTTTGAGAGAAGGTGCTTGCGATATACTACAGTGTGCTCGAAACAGGTAAGAAACCCTTCTGCCCTTCGAGCAGGGATAACGGGCATAAGATGGCCTGCCTGTTGTTCGAGGACCAGAATCGGAAAGGATCTCGATGGCGCTTTTCGACTACACCATTGATGCCAAAAGCGGGCATGCCCGCGCAGGCACGTATCAGACGGCGCATGGCGAGTTCGCAACTCCCATGTTCATGCCCGTCGGCACAGCTGCAACCGTCAAAGGCATCACCGTCGATGTGCTGCACGAGCTTTCAGCGCAGGTCGTCCTCGCCAACACCTATCACTTGGCGATGCGACCGGGCGCGGACGTCGTCGAGGCGGCAGGAGGCGTCCATCGGTTCATGAATTACGATGGGCCGATGCTGACAGACAGCGGCGGATTCCAAATCTTCAGCCTCGCCGACACCGTCAAGCTCGATGATGACGGCGTAGAGTTCAAATCCATCTACGATGGCGCCAAAGTCCATTGGACGCCTGAAGAGAACATGCATATCCAGGAGCAGCTCGGTGCGGATATCGCGATGCAGCTCGATCAATGCCCTCCATATCCGGCGACGCGCGAGTTCGTCGAAAGAGCCGTCGATCTCTCGAGCGCATGGGCGAAAAGGTGCCTCGCCTCCCATACGCGTCTCGACCAGACGCTCTTTTGCATCGTGCAAGGCGGTATGCACCTCGATCTGCGTCTCGAATCGATAAGAAGGCTGCGAAAGATCGAGGATGAGAGCCTATCTTTAGGCGGACGCCGATTCGGCGGCTATGGCATCGGCGGATACTCGGTCGGAGAAAGCCACGATGTGATGTTCGAAACGCTCGGTCTCGTAGCTCGCGCATGTCCTGAGGACCGTCCGCGCTACGTCATGGGCGTCGGCAATCCCACCACGCTTATCCGAGGCGTGCATGAGGGTGTCGACATGTTCGATTGCGTGCTCCCCACGCGAACCGCACGCATGGGCACGGCATTCTCCAGCACAGGCAGGATGAATCTGCGCAATGCCAGCTATACACGCGATTTCAATCCGCTCGACGAGGAATGCGCTTGCCCCGTATGCAAGAACTACACGCGCGCGTATCTGCGCCACCTTGTCAAACAGGGCGAGATGCTCGGAGGCATCCTCCTGTCCATCCACAATCTGCACTATCTGCTCGATTTGATGCGCAAGGCCCGCGAAGCGATACTCGCAGACGAATTCGAAGCGTTCTATCAGAAGTGGATGAGCTCGCCTGCTGCGAAAGATTACTGATCCAAACCGAGGATACCCCATGGCTCGAACAGCAAAGCTCAACGATCGATTCGATGCGGAAATCGAGCGCTATCTGAAAGACCATTGGGATCAGATTCTCGATGACCTGCGCACCCTCGTGCGCATCGAAAGCGTTGATGGAAGCCCTTCAGCATCTAAAGGCGCTCCGTATGGGCCCGGTCCACGAGAAGCACTCGATGCCATCATCGAAATCGCAGATCGCATGGGCTTTGAAACCCACGATCTTAACGGATTTATCGCCTACGCCGATTGGCCTGGCGAAACCGAAACCCAGCTCGGCATCATCTGCCATGTCGATGTCGTGCCCGCAGGCCCAGGCTGGACGTTCCACCCCTTCGAGCTCACCGAGCATGAAGGCTACCTTGTCGGCCGCGGAGTAGCCGACGATAAGGGTCCTCTCGTCATCTGCTTGCACGCACTCAAGTTCTGGAAGGATTCGGGCGCACGCTTCCCCTACTCCATCCGATTCCTTTTCGGGGCGGACGAGGAAGTGGGCATGCACGATGTCGCATACTATCGTGCGCACCACCCCGATCCGGCGTTTCTGTTCACGCCCGATGCGGAGTTCCCCGTTTGCTACGGGGAGAAGGGCATCTACCAAGCGACCGCGAAAAGCAAGCCCGTGCACACGCGAGCCATCGAGAGTATCGAAGGAGGCATGACGGTCAATGCGGTTCCCGGTGAAGCGCATGCGTCATTTCTCGATACATCAAGAGACGACATCGTCGCCAAGGGGCGCACGGCACATGCCTCGACCCCGGATCTCGGCGTGAACGCAATCGGCCTGCTCGTAGGCGAATTGCTTGACAAAAACCTCGCTTCCGACGAAGAGCGCGTCTTCTTAGAGTTCGCGCGAAGGCTTTGCGGGAGCACGGATGGCAGCGCGTTTGGCATCGCGTGCGCTGATGACGATTTCGGAGCGCTTACGATCTGCGGTGGCATGATCAGATATGCCGACGGCGTCTTCACGCAAACCATCGATATCCGCTACCCCACGGCAATAAGCTCCCAACAGATCACAGATGCGCTCGTCTCTAAGTTGGATCCTCTCGGCATCGAGCTTATCGTCGACAATGACAAGGAACCGTTCCTGATCGACTCGAATAGCCCTGCAGTACGTGCGCTTACTGATTCTTACGAGCATGCGACCGAATGCGAGGCGAAGCCGTTCACCATGGGCGGGGGAACCTATGCGAGGGAGTTTGAGCGGGCGGCCAGCTTCGGTATGGAGAAAACCGGCATCGAGCGTCCCAAATGGGTCGGCGGCATGCATGCTCCCAATGAGGCGATCAGCATTGCGGAATACAAGGATGCGTTCAGAATCTACGCCTACGCGATCGCCAAGCTCATGGAGGCTGACATCACTGCATAAGGAAAGGCACCGCATCGGCGGTGCCTTTCAGATTATCAGATGGTGGTAAGGCTACTCGGCCTCAGAAGCAGGCTTATCAGCCTCATTCGCCTTCAGGTCCTCGACCTCGGAAGGATCCTTGATGATCGCGTGGTCGACTACCCACTTGGTCGCGCGCAAGCGCTCAGCGCTCTCGCGCAAAATATAGCCGTTGCCGCTCTCCTCGAACTGTTTACGTGCTTGAGCTGGGCTCTGCGGATTGGTCATGAAGCAGATCTCTTCGATGTCCTCATCGGTGACGACAAGGCCCTCATGACGGAACACGGCATCGAGCGCATAACCCTTCACGAGGGTTTCGCGAATCTGCATCATCATCATCATGCTGAACTGCTGCTGACCGCCGTTGCGCTCGACATACTGCTCATAGGTCATGCCTTGGCGCTGCAGGTTGCGACGCAGATCGGACATCATGTTCTTCTGCATGCTCTCGTATACGGGATTCTCGATGCTGCCCTTGAAGCGCTTGGCGAGCTCGCCGGCTGCGACTTCTCGGACCTGCATGTCGTAATTCATGCGCGCTTCGCGCTCGAGCTGCTCTGTAAGCGCCGCGCGGAAGCCTGCGAGATCCTTGTACATCGGCATGTTCATACGCACCCACTCGTCATTGATGGTGGGGATAACCTCATGCTGGTTCGCGATAACCGTAACCGTGCAATCGATGGTCTCGGTGATCTCGTTGCCGTCATCATCGATGTTGGGACCTTCGAACGAGAACGTCTTCGTCTCGCCCGGCACCATGCCGATGATCTGGGAATCGAATCCTTCGGGCATATAGCCCTCGCCTGCCGTATACGTACGGGAATCGCAGCACAGACCCGTCAGACGCTCGCCGTCCTTGCTGGCCTCGATGCTCACGAGCACATGGTCGCCCTTCGCGACGGGATGGGAGCCATCGTCTTGCTCGTAAGTCGGCCAATGGGAAGCCATCTCGGACATCTGCTTGTCGACCAAGGTCTCGTCCATCGTGAACGGAGGAACCACGATGGTCACCGGCTCATACGAGCTCAGTTCGTAATCGGGCCTTGGGGTCACGATCAAGCGGAACGAGAAGTCCTTGCCCTGCTTCATGGCGGAAGTAGGCATGGCAGTCGGCGGGTATGCGGGCATAAGACCCGATTTGTCGATCGCATACGGAACGAGGTTCTCGATCGCCTGCGTCTCGACGACGGAGGCGAGGTCCTTGATGCCCATGGTCTCATTAGCGATCTCCGCGATGGTCTTGCCCTTCTTCGGAGTAAGATTCATCTGCGAAGCGAACACACGCTGCGCCTGATATTGCGCACGTGCAACATCATCGGCATCTGCAACCACATCGAGCTGCACACGGCCATCTTCGAGCTTCTTCTTCTTAACCTTCATGTCTTTCTCTCCCTATCTGCAATGCGTCTTTTCAAAGCACTGATAAGGTAGCGATTAGGAAGCGAAGAGCTCGATGGTGTCGCCGTCAGCCAGAGTGACCATGGCCTTCTTCCACGTACGGGTCTTGCCGGCCACATAGCGCTGGCGCTTCGGCTTCGCCTTCACGTTCAGCGTGTTGACCTTCACGACCTTCACGTTGAAGATCTCCTCGACCGCGCGGGCGATCTCGATCTTGTTGGAATCCTTAGCGACCTCGAACGTATAGGTGTTCTTCTCCATCATGTCGTAGCTATGCTCGGTGATGACGGGGCGAATGATAACTTCGCGAGGATCTTTGTTCATTGCCATTATGCAAGCACCTCCTCGATGTAAGCGAGTGCTTCCTCGGTCACCACGAGAGCCTTGTTGTCAAGCAGTTCGTAGGTGTTGATCTCGGCAACGGGGAACACGTTGACCAGAGGAAGGTTGCGGAACGAGAGGAAGGTCTCGACGTCGGAGTTGCCGACGATCAAGGTCACGCGGCGATCATCGAGTCCCAAAGCCTTCAGGATCTTGACGGCTTCCTTCGTCTTCGGTGTCTCGATACCGAAATCCTTGACGACGAAGAATTGGCCATCAGCAAGCTTCGCGGAGAGCGCGGAGCGCATCGCGAGCTTGATCTCCTTGCGATTCACCTTGAACGCATAGGAACGGGGATGCGGTCCGAAAACGGTGCCGCCGCCCCTGAATTGGGGTGCGCGGATGGTGCCTTGACGAGCACGGCCCGTGCCCTTTTGACGGAACGGCTTACGGCCACCGCCGCTAACCATACCACGCGTGCGGGTGTTGGAAGTACCCTGACGCCAGGAGGCACGCTGCATGCGTACGACCTGATGCATCACCGGCACGTTCGGTTCGACGCCGAAGACGGTCGCTGAAAGCTCAGCGGTACCTGCCGTCTTACCCGCGGCATCTTTGATATCAATCGTTGCCATAGTGTAAGCTCCTTAATTGCTCAGTTAAGTCTGTTAGGCCATACGTACGCGGACGATGCCATTCTTGCCACCGGGTACAGCACCGCGGACCAAGATCAGACCCTGCTCCTCGTCGATGCGGACGAGCTTCAGGTTCTTGACCGTGACGGTGTCGCAACCCATTTGACCGGGAAGACGGACGCCCTTGAAAACGCGCGACGGAGAGGCGCACTGGCCGATGGAACCAGGAGCGCGATGGAAGTGCGCACCATGGCCACCCGGGCCACCACCGAAGCCGTGACGCTTGATGACGCCAGCGAAGCCCTTGCCCTTGGACGTGCCAGTGACGTCAACCTTCGCAACATCGGCGAAAGAGGCGACGGTCACGGTATCGCCT
This sequence comes from Eggerthellaceae bacterium, assembly GCA_015062605.1. Taxonomy (GTDB): domain Bacteria; phylum Actinomycetota; class Coriobacteriia; order Coriobacteriales; family Eggerthellaceae; genus SIG42. The sequence goes on from SUUI01000002.1 coordinate 139,289, forward strand.
AAGGCGTACTCGCTCGCATCCTCAACGCGAACCTCGCGCAGATAGCGCTTCGGCTCAACACCCTGTGCCTCGAAATGGCCGGCCATGGGCTTATTCACTTTGTTCGGCTTGATGGCGCCGAAGCCCAACTGCACTGCCTCATAACCATCGGTTGCAGCAGTCTTGATCTGGCAGATCTGATTCGGCTCTGCTTGGATGACGGTCACGGGAACGACGGTTCCGTCATCTTCGAAGAGCTGCGTCATGCCGATCTTCTTTCCGAAAATAGCGTTGATCATATCTATCACCGCCCCTTTACAGCTTGATCTCGATGTCCACGCCAGCGGGCAGATCAAGACGCATCAGGGAATCGACCGTGTTCGGGGTCGGCTCCAAGATGTCGATCAAACGCTTGTGCGTGCGCATTTCGAATTGCTCGCGCGAGTCCTTATTCACGTGCGGCGAACGGATGACGCAATACAGGTTGCGCTCCGTGGGCAGCGGAATCGGACCGGATACCTTTGCACCCGTCTTGAGAGCGGTATCAACGATGAGCTTCGTGGACTGATCCACGATCTCATGGTCGTAGCCCTTCATGCGAATGCGAATCTTTTGATTAGCCACTTACCTTACCTCCATCATGCTTTGTGCATGCATGCCCGAAAAGGGCTTATGCATTACCGCCAGCTTTGCTGATAATCTCTGTTGCCACGCTCTTCGGAACAGGCTCGTAGGACGCGAACTGCATCGTGTAGGATGCACGGCCCTGCGTGCCGCTGCGAAGATCGGTGGCGTATCCGAACATATTGCTCAGTGGAACCTTCGCGCTGATGATAGCGGCGTTTCCACGTTTATCCTGACCTTGGATCATGCCACGGCGCGATGGGATGTCGCCCATGACGAAGCCCATGTACTCCTCAGGGGTCTCGACCTCAACGGCCATGACCGGCTCCAGAAGCGTGGGATCGGACTTGCGAAGCGCTTCTTTGATGGCCATGGAACCAGCCACCTTGAACGCTGCTTCGGATGAGTCGACTTCGTGATAGGAACCATCGACGAGCTCGACGCGAACGCCCTCGACAGGATAGCCAGCGAGGATGCCGGAATTGAGCGCTTCCTGGATGCCCTTGTCGATCGCGGGGATGTATTCCTTGGGGATCACACCGCCAACGATCTTGTTCTCGAACTCGTAGCCCTTGCCACCTTCTTGCGGGTACATGTTGATGACCGCATGGCCATACTGGCCGTGACCGCCGGACTGGCGGACGAACTTGCCTTCGGCGCCCATGACCGGCTTCGTCGCAGTCTCGCGATAGGCGACCTGCGGCTTGCCGACATTTGCCTCGACTTTGAACTCGCGCATCAAGCGATCGATGATGATCTCGAGATGCAGCTCGCCCATGCCGGCGATGATCGTCTGGCCGGTCTCATGGTTGGTGGATACGCGGAACGTCGGATCCTCCTCCGCGAGCTTCTGCAACGCAACGCTCATCTTCTCCTGCTCGGCTTTCGTCTTCGGCTCGACAGCGATGTCGATGACCGGCTCGGCGAAGTCCATGGACTCGAGCACGATGGGATGCTTCTCGTCGCACAGCGTATCGCCCGTAGTGGTGTTCTTAAGTCCCACGACGGCGACGATATCGCCAGCGCTGCACGTATCCAGATCGAGACGCTGGTTCGAATGCATCTGCAGAAGACGGCCGATGCGCTCCTTCTTGTCCTTGCATGCGTTGAGCACGTAAGAACCGGAATCGAGCTTGCCGGAATACACGCGCAGATACGTGAGCTTGCCGACATACGGATCGGTCATGATCTTGAATGCAAGAGCCGCAAACGGCGCCTTGACGTCGCTAGGACGCTCCTCTTCCGCATCGGTCTTGGGATTGATGCCCTTGATGGCGGCGATGTCAACGGGAGACGGCATGTACTCGACGACGGCGTCGAGTAATTCCTGCACACCCTTGTTCTTATATGCAGAGCCCACAAAGACCGGGTTGAGCTGGCACGCGATAACGCCCTTGCGGATGGCTGCCTTGAATTCCTCGATGGAGATCTCCTCTTCCATGAGGACCTTTTCCAAAAGCTCATCATCGCAGTCGGCGGCTGCCTCGAGCAGCTCCTGACGACGGATCTCCGCCTCATCGGCGTACTCCTCGGGAATCGCATCGAGCGGCTCGGGATACGTCATGCCCTTCTCATCGGGCTTAAAGTCCCAAGCGGTCATCGTGACCAGGTCGATGACGCCCCAGAATCCGTCTTCCGCACCCATGGGGATCTGTGCAGCCACAGCAGGCGCACCCAAACGATCCTTCATGGTTTCGATGGCATGGAAGTAATCCGCGCCAACACGGTCGTATTTGTTGATGAATGCGATACGCGGAACGCCGTAGTGCTCAGCCTGACGCCACACCGTTTCGGACTGCGGTTGCACGCCTGCAACGGCATCGAACACGGCAACTGCGCCATCGAGCACGCGAAGCGAGCGCTCAACCTCGGCGGTGAAATCCACATGGCCCGGGGTGTCGATGATTTGGAAGCGATAGGGCTTTCCGCCTTCCTCGCCGCCAGGATAGTTCCAAAAACAGGTGGTTGCGGCGGAGGTGATGGTCACACCGCGCTCCTGCTCCTGGATCATCCAGTCCATCGTCGCTGCGCCGTCATGGACTTCGCCGACCTTGTGCGTTTTACCCGTATAGTACAGAATGCGCTCGGTCGTCGTTGTCTTACCGGCATCGATGTGGGCCATGATGCCGATATTGCGCGTATCTTTTAAAGAGACGTTAGACACTTGGTTTTCCGCCTCTCTAGAACCTGTAATGGGAGAATGCGCGGTTGGACTCTGCCATCTTGTACAGATCCTCGCGCCTCTTAACGGATGCGCCCGTGTTCTCGGATGCATCAAGGATTTCAGCTGCAAGACGTTCCTTCATGGTGCGCTCCTTGCGCTTGCGGCTGTAGTCGACGATCCAGCGGATCGCGAGCTGCGTTGCGCGACGGGAGTTCACTTCCATAGGAACCTGATAGGTTGCGCCACCGACGCGCTTCGGCTTAACCTCGAGCGTCGGGCGGACATTGTCCATAGCCTTCTTGAAGATGGCCAGCGGGTCAGAGTTGGTCTTCTTCTCGATGATATCGAAAGCGCCATAGACGATGTCTTCGGCGAGGGACTTCTTGCCATCAAGCAAGATCTTGTTCGTGAGCTGGGTCACGAGACGATTGTTGTATTTAGCGTCCGGCTGTACTTCGCGCCGTACTGCTGCTGCTCTACGCGGCATAAAGGGTTCTCCTTCTTCTCGTGCGCGCTTCGGGGCTTATTCTTGCCCATTAGATCGCTTCGCATTGTGCGACACGCGACCCGCGCGACTTACTCATTGTTACTTAGGACGCTTAGCTCCATAGCGGCTACGTGCCTGACGACGCTTGTCAACGGAAGCGCAGTCGAGCGTGCCGCGGATAACCTTATAGCGAACACCGGGGAGGTCGCGAACACGACCGCCGCGGATGAGCACCATGCTGTGCTCCTGAAGGTTGTGGCCTTCACCGGGAATGTAAGCGGTAACTTCGATACCGTTTACGAGGCGAACACGGCAAACCTTACGAAGTGCCGAATTCGGCTTCTTGGGCGTGGTGGTATACACACGCGTGCAAACACCGCGTTTCTGCGGGTTGCTCTTCAGCGCCGGCGTCTTCTTCTTATCTGCCGTGCGCAAGCGTCCCTTACGGACGAGCTGATTAATGGTAGGCAAATCGCCCTCCTTTACCCTAGTCTCGGTTTTCCCTTGTGACCCACGGGAAAACCCTTGCAAACTGAACATCCTTTCGGTTAACCTCGCTCATGTGATTTGAGCGCAGCAAACCATACGCCTCGAAAGACGCGAAAGTGCATACTAATCCTGCAATCGCAGCTTGTCAAACGCCACGCACCCGGGTGTATCCATAACCCCGCTATTCGGTCGCTCAAACGTGGTTTCAGGTACAGCAAACGCGCTGTTTCACTGTGATCAGCATGCCCTCACATGAAAGCGGGAGCCAAAAGGCTCCCGCTTCGATTCCAAGCATTGCGTACAAGGCATTATGCCTCGACAGCGGCCTCCAGGATCTCGGCATCGAGCTCGGCGGCAGCAGCGGCGTCAACGATATCCTCGACAGCCTCGGGAGCAGCCTCGGTGGCAGCAGCTGCCTTGGCAGCCTCAGCCTCGGCCTTGGCAGCGAACGCAGCAGCACGCTCTGCCTTAGCAGCGGCCTTCGCCTCACGCTCCGCCTTCTTAGCGGCTTCGCGCTCGGCAACCTGAGCGGCACGAGCGGCCTTCTTGGCAGCCTCGCGCTCGGCAACGAGATCGACGGCGGAACCGAACTTGTCAGCAAAGCGCTGAACGCGTCCGCCCGTATCAACGAACTTCTGCTGGCCCGTGTAGAAGGGGTGGCAGACGTTGCAGATGTCGACTTTGAGTTCTTTCTTGGTGGAACGAGTGGTAAAGGTGTTGCCGCAGCTGCAGCGCACGGTGCACTCGACGTAATCCGGATGGATTCCCTGCTTCATGGTTCTCTCCTTTTCATATGCCTTGGTTTCCGACCAAAGCGAGACAAGCTTAGCTATGATATCACAACCAGACCGTCCGTCAAGGAAAACACTTTGGGAATTGATTCTAAATCGACAAAGATGGAGCCATAAGCCCAAGGATGGTCCTTGCGGCGGCAAGCATCACTTCGCCTGTTCTGCTATGCTTTATCCATCAGAATCTTTCGGAAGGAGACGCGATGGCAGACGTGTTGTTCTTGGAATACCCGAAATGCTCCACGTGCAGAAAGGCACGCGCATGGCTTGAGAGCAAAGGCGTTAGCTTCCATGCGCGGCATATCGTCGAGGACAATCCGACCGTAGAAGAGCTCAAGACGTGGCATGAGATGAGCGGATTGCCCGTGCGTCGCTTTTTCAATACGTCCGGCATGCTGTATCGCGAACTCGATGTGAAGGCAAAACTCGATGCGGGCATGACCGATGATGAGGCTTATCGGCTTCTCGCTTCGAATGGCATGCTTGTGAAGCGACCGCTGCTCATCATCGACGGCAAACCGACTACGCCAGGCTTCAAAGAGGCCGATTGGACAAGGGCGCTCGGGTTGTAATCCCCTATTCTTCGGGTAAAACCGCTTGCCCCTCTTGAGGGCGTTTCGTACGATGCGCGTATATGAGGAAGCATATTCCCGCAATGAGCACGGGAACGGAAAGCACCATGCCCGTCGTCAGCCAATCCCCGTACAAATATCCGATCTGAGGTTCGGGAATGCGGATGAATTCGACAGCGCAACGGAAAATGGCATAAAGCACCATGAACACTCCCGCAAACGTGCCCCGGCAATATGGTGGATACTTGCGGGATAAGATATAGAGCACCAAAAAGATCACTATACCCTCGAGGATCGCCTCATAGAGCTGCGAGGGATGCCGCATGATCATGCCGGCCTCTCCTCCGAACATAACACCCCATGGCAAATCGGTCGGAGCGCCCCACAGCTCGCCGTTGATGAAGTTGGCGCAGCGCCCGAAGAACAATCCGATGGGAGCGCCGATGGCGCTCAGATCGCCGAGAGTGAGAAGCGGCATCTTGATAAGGCGGGAGCAAACGAAAAGGCCCAATACACCCCCGATGAGCCCGCCATGAAAGCTCATGCCGCCCTGGCTGAACGCGAAGATCTCGGCAGGATGGCTTAAATAATAGCCGCCACCATAGAAGATCACATGTCCGAGCCGCGCACCCAAGATGACGCCAACCATGACGCAGATCAGCATTTCGAGAAGCGCATCGAACGTAAACGTAATCTTCCATCGTTTCGCCGTCCTGTACATGATCGCGGCATAGCAGATGAATCCGAGCACGTATGCCACGCCATACCAGCGCACTTCGAAAGGACCTATGCTGAAAATGACAGGATCGATGGCCCAGTAGATGGAGTTCAGCATGCTTGGCTTACCCCTCTCCTACTCGGCAATATAGCCAAAACGCGCAAACTGCAACGATCATCACAACCTACAGTAAGAACCGATTTGGATTGCCTTGGCGACGGACGCTCGGATCCACCGTCGACAAATCAGGCCCGTTTTTAAGGAAATGCTCGCACACCCGGCATACCTCCTTAACCGAGGCATCGTAGTTCAAGTCGGGATTCAAAAGTATGGAGATGTCGCTTGCCACCTTATGAGTGGGGCGTGAGCATGCGGCATAATGGCATTCGGCCGGGCATGGCTCGCCAGGGATATTGTGAGGACAACGCGATTGCATCTCCTCATCGCATCCGCGCATTTCCCAGCACACCGCCATGGACCCGACCGTTTCGCGAAAATGGATGATTGATTTGAAGAAAGCTTCTTGTCGATTAGTCTACGTACTCGACCATATCGGCTGGAACGACCTGCGTGACGCCCGGGACGCGCTCCTTCAAGATGCGCTCGACGCCGTTCGCCAAAGTCAATTGGCTCATCGGGCAACCCTTGCACGCACCCTGAAGCTCGACGATGACAACGCCTTCCTCAAGCACGTCGACAAGCTTCACGTCGCCGCCATCGGCTTGCAGGCTCGGACGGATAAGATCAAGTACTGCTTGCACATCTTCTTTGTTGATCATGAGGTTTCCTCTCTCGTATGTGTGGATTACCGTGCGATTATATCACAGCATCCGCTTGTGCGTGCAATACGCGCGCTACAATACCTGATATGGAGCCTATCGCACACATAGAAGCACCATTCCCCCAGAAATTCGGCATACCGCGTCAAAGCGGGCTTGCCGATACGCTCGCTGCCATCCGATTCGAGCCCAAATATGCGGACGCGGATGCCGTCAAAGGACTTGATGGTTTCAGCCATATTTGGCTCATTTGGGAATTCCAAGACACAGGGGATGCGTGGTCGCCCACCGTGCGCCCACCCCTGCTTGGCGGTAACAAGCATATGGGCGTATTCGCGACGAGATCGCCGTTTCGTCCGAACCCCATCGGCCTATCGAGCGTCGAACTGACCCGCATCGAATACACAGAAGAGGGGCCTGTCCTTTTCGTTAGAGGCGCTGATCTGCGCGATGGGACGCCGATTCTGGATATCAAGCCCTACTTGGCATATACCGACAGCCATCCAGAGGCAACGGGTGGTTTCACCGACGAGGTTGAATGGCAAACGCTCGACATACGAATCGACGATTCCGCCACGGATGCTTTCGAAAAGATTGCTACAGACACAAAAGATGAGCTTCTGCAGATACTTGCGCAAGACCCCAGGCCTGCACGCCAACGGAACCTTGCGAAGGATTTCACGATCACGTACGCGAATGTCAACGTGACGTTTCGCGTAGAGGGCGACATCGCAACCATCACGCGCATCGAGCATCTAGGCTAGGCACTTAAGATGCCTTGCGGTCGCCTCCGATGATGAGGAGCACATCCGTTTCGAACGAATAGAAGCCGTCCGATGGGATGACGCGGCCGATGTATATGACCTCGCGGATGCTCTCCGCAGCCGCCTTATACGCTTCATCGTTGTAGATGATGAGCGTCTCATCGAACGATGGCGATTCGGTATTGCCCGTCTCTTCCACTACGTAGCCCAGGCTCTCCAGATATGCCTTGTATTCGCCAGCAAGACCCGTGATGGTCGTACCGTTTCGCACGGTGATGGTGAAGCTTCCCGGATCGATGCCCGATGTATCGATTTTAAGCGGAGAGCGCGGGTCGGCGCCGACTTCGACAGCGGACATGACAGCCTGCCAATCCAAGGTGAACGGAGTGAACGTCGAAGATGTCCCGCGGATCGTCTCGTAACCGGGAACGTATCCGATCTTGAAATCCGCCGCTTTCATCTCTGCGAACACATCGCCGAGGTCCGATAGCTGGCCTACCGTCCAATCGGTCTTCAGGTTCCCGGCGATGTTGTCGATCATGCTCAAGCGTCCGAACGATGTTGCGCTCAGGGCATTCTCGCACATGAGCGTCGCATAGCTGCACTGGTTTATAGCACGGGTGCTCACGCCTTCCGTGAAGTTCGATGCCTTCAAGTAAGTGATCACCTCGGCATCCGTCAAGACGCGTTCGCCCGTCGGGATGTAGGTAGGACCTGCATTCGGGTCATCGATCTCCTCGGTGATGTTCACGGTAATCGGATCGATGGAGCTGCGCATCTTCAAGAAGCCCTCTCGATTGATCTTCGCGTAATGGCTGATGCTGACGCCTGCGAAGTTGCTCACCGCCTTCACGAGGGCATCATCGCCGTCCATCGAGACGGCATCTGCCAAATCATGATAAGCGCCATCCGATAGCTTCACCTGCAGGTTCGCCGGGATGGACACAAGCGTGCATGCCTTATTCTCCTCATCGATGCGCGCCAAGAGAAGTATGTCAGGCTTTTCCGTGGGATTCTGTTTATTAACCTCATCGAGATTCGCCGTGAAAAGCGCGTAATACGGACCTGACGCAGGTTGCTCGGCGAGCGCCTTCTTGAGGTTCTCGTTTTCAATTGAAAGCTTGTGGTTCGTCGACGTATGGAAAACGAACACGCCAACGCCGATGCCTATTCCTGCAAGGAGGGCAACGGCAAGAACGCCTACGATGATGCGCTGGACAAGCGCCCTGCGCCTAACCGCCTCAGGTCCGGTTTGGCGTTTCTGCCGGCGTGCAAACTGCGCGTTGCTCTCGCGCGTCTTCGCCTGCGGAACGATATGGTCGACTTCTCCCCTCGTTGCACGGCGCTGACGACGACCGTTCGAAAAGCGCACCGAGCTCGCGTTCATCTTCTGATCGCGATTCGCACCAATGGGACCATCCGATGCATTCAGGTTACCGACCGTCGATTCACGAGCACCGCGTGACATCTTCTTCACGCGGAACGTCGAATAGCCGTTCCTGAATCGCTCAAACACGTCGAACTCCTAGAAAAGCCGCCTAGATGCGCTCACGACGCACGGACGCTCCGAGACCCTGCAATTTGCCAACGTAATCCTCGTAACCGCGGTCGATGTGCTCGACAGCATGCACATACGTCTCGCCTTCGGCAACGATTCCCGCTAAGACTAAAGCTGCGCCAGCACGCAAATCGGTAGAGGAGACGGGGGCACCCTGCAACGCAGGTACGCCGCGCACGAAAGCGTGATGACCATCGAGGAAGATGTCAGCGCCCATGCGCAGAAGCTCAGACGCGAACATGAATCGGTTTTCGAACACGTTCTCGGTGATGACAGAATTACCCTGTGCAAGAGATGCGAGCAACATGAACTGAGCCTGAAGGTCAGTTGGGAAACCGGGATGCGGCAGGGTTTGGATGTCGGTTGGCATAATCGGCTCGCTCCTTGACACGCGAATCCAGTCTTCGCCCGTCTCGACCTCGCAACCCATTGTCCTAAGCTTCATCAGCGCCATGCGCAGGAAACTCGGGTCGATACCGCGCACGGTGAGCGGACCTCCCGTAAGCGCGCCACCGACTAAAAACGTTCCCGCCTCGATGCGGTCACCCACGGTCGTATGCTCGCACGGATGCATGCTTTCGATAGGGACGCCCGTCACCTCGATGCTGCTCGAACCGGCACCTTCGATATGCGCACCCATCTCATTGAGCATGTTGCATAGATCGACGATCTCGGGTTCACGGGCAGCGTTATCAATGATGCTGTCGCCCTTTGCGACGACGGAAGCCATGAGCAGGTTCTCAGTCGCACCGACGCTCGGGAACTCGAGCGATACCTGGGCACCGTGCAGCCCATGGGGCGTAGATGCCTCGAGGACGCCATGGTTGACCTTGAATTCCACGCCCAACTCCTGGAGACCCAGGATATGCATGTCGATCTTTCGGGCACCGATCTGGCAGCCGCCGGGCATGGCGACACGCGCACGGCCATGACGACCGATGAGCGGACCGAGCGCGGAAATGCTTGCACGCATCTTCGAGACGAGCTCATAGGGAGCCTCGATGCCATCCGCCTCGCTCGTATCGACGAGCAGCGAATGGCCCGTACGCTCGACGCGCGCGCCGAGCCTGCGCAGCACCTCGGACATGACCTCGATGTCGGAGATGAGCGGAACATTATGGATGACGCTTGCACCTTGCCCAAGCAAGGCTGCAGCAATCAGTTTAAGCGCCGAGTTCTTCGCCCCCGACACTGCGACTTCACCAGAAAGCGTGGATGTGCCTTCGACCACGATGACCTCTTCGGCCATAGATTGATCACCTCGCTTGCCCCTCAAACCAGATGCGGCATATGCGCATCACCTCGCGTTACGTTCCGTCAAGATTGCGATATGTTGAAATCCGTCAATCCTCAGGGAACATAAAGCTTGCAGGCACGCAAACAAGCCCGATAGCCGGGCCGTATGTGGGAAGGGGGCCGCCCCTATACGGAAAGCGGCCCCCTTTTCGAATAATTACTCTCCGAGCAGGAAACGCACGAAGCCAGCGATCTTGATGGATCCGCCAAGCTGCTTGGCAACGCCATTGACATACTGGAGAACCGTGATGTCGTTGTCCTTGACGAAGGTTTGCTCTGCAAGGCACTGCTCCTTGAAGAACTTCTCAAGGCGGCCAGTAGCGATCTTCTCTTGGATAGCCTCGGGCTTGCCGGACTCGGCAGCCTGAGCCTTGTAGATCTCCATCTCATGCGCGATGACGGCCTCGTCGACGGCCTCGCGGTTCGCAGCGATCGGAGACATGGCGACAGCCTGCATGGCGACGTCGCGACCGCATGTCTGGAACTCGGCAGACGTCGGATCGATGCCCTCGAGATCGAACAGCACGAGCACGGCCTTCTTGCCATCGGTGTGGACGTAGGACGCGATGCCATCGGCCTGAACGGTGGCGACGCGAGCAAGCTGGATGTTCTCGCCCATCACATGGATGGCATCGGTCAACACGGCTTCAACGGTCTCGCCATCGGCATCGGCGGCCTTGCAGGCCTCGACGTCGTTCGCGCCAGCCGCGAGAGCAGCACGGGCGATTTTCTCAGCATATGCCTTGAACTTCTCGTTGATGGCGACGAAGTCGGTCTCGCAGTCGAGCTCGATGATGGCGCCAGCGGTAGCGTCATCGGAAACGATGGCCAGGATGGCACCCTCATTGGTGGCGCGACCGGCCTTCTTGGCAACGGCGGCAAGGCCGCGGGTGCGCAGAACGTCGATAGCCTTATCGAGATCGCCCTCAGCCTCAACGAGGGCCTTCTTGCATTCCATCATACCTGCGCCGGTGATCTCGCGCAGTTCCTTTACCTGAGCAGCAGTAATCTGAGCCACGGTAGTTCCTTTCTCGCAAATAATCCACGTGCTCATCGGCACGTATGAACTAATCCTTCGATACGGTCTTACTCGGCAACAGCAGCGGCCTCGGCGGCCTTCTGCGCCTCAACTTCGGCGACGACCTTGTCGACGGCAACCTCGACCTCGGCGACAGCCTCGGCAACCATTGCCTCGACCTTTGCGTCATCAGCGGTCATTTCCTCGACGGAGACCGGAGCTCCGGTACCGGCGATGACGGCATCGGCGATGAAGTCCGCCATCATGCGGACTGCACGGATGGCATCGTCATTGGTCGGAATGCCATAATCGACGTCATCGGGATCGCAATTGGTATCGAGCGTACCGACAACCGGGATGCGCAGACGACGTGCCTCGCGGATGGCGATCTCCTCGCGATTGGTATCGATGACGAAGATGGCGTCAGGAGTGCGCTTCATGTTGCGGATACCATTCAGGTTGGCCTGCAGCTTGGCAAGCTCCTTGCGAAGGGAGATCTGCTCCTTCTTCGGCAGAAGCGCCATACGGCCATCGGCCTCCATGGCCTCAAGGTTCTCCATGTAAGTCACGCGGCTGCGGATGGTCACGAAGTTGGTGAGCATACCGCCGAGCCAACGTGCGTTGACATACGGCATACCGCAACGGTTCGCGGCATCAGCAACGGCTTCCTGAGCCTGCTTCTTGGTGCCGACGAACAGAATCGAGCCACCCTTGCGGGCAAGGTTCGAAACGAACGTGTACGCGGCATCGAGGCCATACAGGGTTTCTTTAAGGTCGATGATGTAGATGTCCCCACGGCTACCGAAGATATACGGCTTCATCTTGGGGTTCCAACGGCGCGTTTGATGGCCGAAGTGTGCGCCTGCATCGAGCAGCGCGGCAATGCTGACTTTCGTCATGTCCTCTCCATTCGTTAGTCCTCTGCCTGCGGTCTTCCCAGTAATCCGCAGCCTTTTTCGGGTGGCCACTGGCGGAACTGGTCGCACAGGCATGTGTGATTAGAAACTCAAGCATGATAGCGCATATTCCGCATAGATACAAGCGGAATGCGCAGAATAAATCCTCTCGCACGCAAGCGGGCACGAAAAGCTATTACTTGTATTGGCTTGGATGCTTCTTGAAGAAATCGAAGCGCGGCGGGAGCTCCACAAGCTCATGCCAACCGATTTCCGCTTCTTCGAGCGTGCACAACTCGTCCATGCCCTCGAAGTCGTAATCCCAGCTGAACAGCACGTCGGGGGCAATCGCGAGCTTCTCGCAGATGAGCTCGCAACCGCCCGGCACGATCGGGTGCATCAGAAGCGTCGCCACACGTAAAAGGAAAAACGAATCCGCAAGCACCTGGCGGCGCGCGGTCATGTCGTCGGCTTCGTTCGCACGGCCGATGCCGTCGGACCAATGCTTGTTCGCATCGCGGATAAACGTATCCATCAGCGCCATGACGCTATGCAGCTCGACCTTATGCATGAGCGCGTCGTACTCGGCAAGCGCCTTCTGCGCGAGTTCGATCGCCTCACCCGAGATCGCGCCCAAAGGCATGCGACCTGAGAAGTTCTTCTGCGCCTCATAGAAGCAGCTGCGTGCAAGGCGGTTGAACACGTTGGTGAGCAGCGCGCCCTCTTTAAGCGCCGGATCAGCCACACGCGGATCGGTGCGCTTCTTCTCATCCGGGTCGAAGGGCTTTGGGGAAAACGCCACGGACTTCTGGTCCAAACCAAGCGCTAGGAAGTGCGCCCTCAGCTGCTCGGGCGTGTAATAATCCAGCAAGTCATCGGCACTCGGCGGCTTGATGGCTCCCGACGAGGATGCCTTCGTCTTGCCGAAGAGCACGTGATGGTTCGCGATGAGGCGGGACTGGCGCAAATACTCCCCCTCTTTCGCCTCATCGTTGCCACGCAATGCGACACCTGGTTGCAACGCTTCCCACATTGCCGGCTGGGCGATGCCATAGAAGTAGAGGTTGTCTTGTCCGATGAATTGGTAAACGCATGCATCTTCGCTGCACCAATAATCACGCCAGCTCTCGCGCGGCAGACCACGGTAATCGTTAACAGCCATCGTGAAGGAGATCGGCGCCCACAGGCTTTCAGGCCAGCACCATACCGTGAGACCCTCGACGCCCTCGATGACCGGGGCTTTCACGCCCCACTCGATGTTGCCGGTGATGCGGAACGGAACAAGTGCCTTGCCTGTTCGATAGCGGATGTTAGCCGCACCGAGCACGCTGCGCGCCGCATCGCGATCGGCTACGTTCTTGAACTCGAGTTCGAAGCTCTGCTTGTTGCCCTCTGCAGGTCTGTATGTATGCTCGGGCAGTTGATCTGCGATGGCGGCATACGCATCGTAAAGCTCATTCTTGATATACGTGATCGGCGCGCCTAAAAACTCCTTAAGCGTTGTGGGCACGATGTCGCGAAGCTCGGGATCGCGCTCGAGCTCTTTCTCGTATTCACGCAAGAACTCGGTGAACGCCGGCAGATCGAAGTACCAGTTCTCCACGGGACGCATCTCGGGAACCGTGCCCGAGAGCGATGATATCGGCCCGATCAGGTCTTCAGGAGCGAACTGATGACCCAAGTCGCATTCATCGGCGTATGCTTTCTCGGATTTGCAACCCTGCACGGGGCAATGCCCCATAACTTGACGGCCATTCAAGAACGTTCCTACGAGCGCATCGTAGAATTGGAGTGTGGATTCACGGATGAGCCAACCGTGCTCGTACAACATCGTGATCAGGCGCTCTGTGGTTTCCTGATGCACCTCTCCGCAATGACCGAGCGCACTTCCCTCGTAGATGTCGAGGCTGATGTCATAGGCATCAAGCGTCTTTTTCTGTGCATCATGGTTACGTTGCACGTAATCGGCGATAGAACCAGTGAATTCGCCTGCTTCGACAAGCTTGCGATAGCCCTCGTTGATTGGCGAACCGTAGCAGTCCGTGCCGCACACGAAGCGCACGTTCTCGGCACCGATACGGTCACGCAAGAAACGTGCGAATGCGTCTGCGGGAACGAACACGCCTGCCACGTGCCCGAAATGCAGGGGCTTGTTGCCATATGGCATGCCCGATGTCACGACCGCACGTTGCGGCCATGCGGGGTGTTTTGATTCAGAGAAACGGCTCATAAGTGCAGAAACTCCTTTGCCCTGATCGCCTTGCTGCTAACATCGGCGTTCGTCGATCCGAGCAGATACGAGAGCACATCCATGCTCGCATCCCTCGGCAGGCTCAAGTCATATGTATCGTAATCGGTCATTCCCGCAAGCTCGGCCGCCTTGGCGATGGCGTCCTCGAGCGTACCGAGCTCGTCCGCCAAACCGTTACCGATCGAATCGAGGCCTGTGAACGTGAGGCCGGTGGCAAGCCCCCTGACCTCGTCAGCGCTCATGTTGCGACCCTCGGCGACAGTCTGGATGAACGTATCGTTGATCTGGGTGATCATCCTTTGATAATACTCACGCTCTTCGTCGGTGAGAGGACGATTGCCATAGCTTGCATCCTTGCTGTCGGCCGAAGTGATCGTCTCGAAACTGATGCCGAGCTTCTCGTAAAGACCTGACAGGTCGACGAATTCGATCGCGGTGCCGATGCTTCCGATCGCGGTGGATTTCGCGACGAAGATGTAATCGGCCTGCGAAGAGATCTCGTAAGCAGCCGATGCGTTGATCGATGCGCTCGAAACCACGATGGGAAGCTTGCACTGCTTGACGTACGTCGCCATCTCCTCGCCTGCGGTTGCAGTGCCGCCACCGGAATCAACGCGCAACACGATGGCCTTGATGTGGGTGTTCTTCTCCGCTGCATCGAGAAGCATCTTCAATCCCTCGGGACTGCACTCGGAATTGTCATAGGCGATTTCACCGGTAAGGTGGATGATAGCGACCGTATCGGTCTTTATCTCGCTTGCGGCGATATTGCCATAGCCGAGTGCGCTATCAAGGTTATCGCTGAGCATCTTCGTGCAGGAAAACGTAGCGAACATCATCCAGACGAACAGAAGGATTACGAAGACAAGCGCAACGATCCAGCCGCGCTTCTTCGGCGCAGGCGGAGTCGCCACATACGCGCCTTGCATATACTCGCCCGGAACGCCGTAATTAGGCGCGCCAGCGTTTGCGTAAGGCTCGTTGTAGGAAGCGCCTTGAGCGGTCACGAACTATCCTCCCCTTCGCTGCTCGCCGAAATCTCTAGAGCTCGACGCTGTCATCGAATTTTGCCGACTGGGCCTTCTTGGCAGTGCGGATCAAGAACTCTTGGTTGGTCTGCGTCTGCTTCAGCGATTTGATGAGCATGTCCATGGCGCGCTCGGTGTTGTTCATATTCGCTAGGATGCGACGCACCGCCCAAATAAGCGGGGCTTCCTGGTTGTCGAGCAGAAGCTCTTCTTTGCGCGTGCCGGAGGCAACCGGATCGATAGCCGGGAAAATACGGCGATCGGAAAGGTTGCGATCGAGCTTGAGCTCCATATTGCCCGTACCCTTGAATTCCTCGAAGATGACCTCATCCATCTTGGAACCCGTATCGATAAGAGCACTCGCCAGGATGGTCAGGCTACCGCCGTTCTCGATGTTGCGTGCAGCGCCTAAGAAGCGCTTCGGCGGATAGAGCGCCGTGCTATCGACGCCGCCCGAAAGGATGCGCCCGCTTGCTGGCTGCGCCAAGTTGTAGGCACGCGCAAGACGCGTGATGGAATCGAGCAGGATGACGACATCCTTCCCGCTCTCGACCAAGCGCTTCGCGCGCTCGATTACAAGCTCAGCCACCGCGATGTGGTTCTGGCACGGCATGTCGAATGTCGACGAGATGACTTCGCCATGGATGGAGCGCTCCATATCGGTGACTTCCTCGGGACGCTCGTCCACGAGCAAGCACATCAGGTGCACTTCGGGATTATTCGCGTGAATCGCAGCGGCGATATCCTTTAAGATCGTGGTCTTGCCAGCCTTAGGAGGCGAAACGATCAGCCCTCGTTGGCCCTTACCGATAGGTGCGACGAGATCGATGACGCGTGCCGTGATCGCATTCTTGCCGTGCTCCATGAGCAAACGGTCATCAGGATAGATGGGCGTCAGGTCTGCGAATTTGGGACGCGGCTTGAGCTCTTCGAATGGAACGCCATT
The DNA here is from genome assembly GCA_015062605.1 of Eggerthellaceae bacterium. Lineage (GTDB taxonomy): Bacteria > Actinomycetota > Coriobacteriia > Coriobacteriales > Eggerthellaceae > SIG42. Next base: position 155,649 of record SUUI01000002.1, read on the forward strand.
GACCGAAACGATCTTCTGGATGGCGGCATACTTCTCGTTCTCACGTGCTGGACGGGTCTGCCCGACGACGTAATCGCCCTTGCGCAGGCCGTTGCGCCTGATAAGCGATAAGCCCACATAGGTATCGGACTCACTTGGCAGATACCCTTGCGTACGCAAGAACCCATAGCCTTCCGCAAGGATGTCAAGTACGCCAGCCGACTCGACGAAGCCCTCTGCCTTCGCGCTGCCGTCGAAGACGAGCTCCACAAGCTCGGCCTTCTTCAGCCCAGCGGATTCAAGGCCTAGTTCTTCGGCTTTCGCACGGAGTTCGGCAACCTTCAGTTTCGCGAGCTCCTCGCGGGATACGCTTGGCATTACTTCCTTCGGTTGCTGAGTGGTATGGGAGCGGCGGCGCTGGCGTCCGCTCTGCTTCTGACCTTGAGACTTGTTGCCCGCGTTCTGCTTATTGCTGGCTGCCTGCTTTTGGCCTTGCTGCTTGGCGCTCATTGAACCTTCTCCCAATCCTTCAAAAACGTCTCGAGGCCGCGATCGGTCAACGGATGTTGAACGCACTTCTTGAGCGTGGCGAACGGCACGGTGGCGATGTCGGCGCCCATGAGGGCGGCTTGAGCGACATGGTTCGCGCTGCGCACAGAAGCGGCGATGATCTCGATCTTCTCGCCGTTGACCGTATGGTCCGTGAAATCGTAGTTACCGATGGCTTGGACCACGTCGGCGAACTGGGCAAGACCGTCCTCGGAGATATCATCGAAACGCCCGATGAAGGGGCTGATGTAGCGAGCGCCAGAGCGGGCTGCCATGATGGCTTGCGGCACCGTGAAGCACAAAGTCATGTTGACGGGGATGCCCTCGGCGGCAAGCGCCTTCGTGGCAGCGAGACCCTCGATCATCGTGGGAACCTTCACCACGACATTCGGGGCGATGGCCGCAAGCTCGCGACCGTCGCGGATGATCTCATCGCGCGTCATAGCGACGCTCTCGGCCGAAACCGGGCCATCAACCATGTCACAGATCTTCTTGATGTGATTCGGAAAGTCAGCGAGCTTGCCGCCGATTCGGGAATAAAGGGTGGGATTGGTCGTCACGCCTGCCAGCACGCCCCAACTGGCTGCTTCCTCGATTTCCGCAAGGTCGGCGGTATCCAAGAAAAATTTCACTGATTTCCTCCTTTAAACGACTGGATTGCCCTTCGGGATTCTCCGCACCGGGCACAGGAAAGGCATTCTTGGACACATATGCGGAGGATGAAGGAATTGTTGCTCTGGATTGACAATTTCACGGGACCCGTGAATACACGCACATGGTAACGCAAGCCCTACGCGCGCGCAAGGCATGTGCGCGAAAAGCGCCACTTGATGCGCAAACGGAAGCGCCGCGTCGGCGGCGCTTCCGTTTCAACGATTACTCCGTCACGTTTTATTGTCTCTTACTTGCTACGCATCCAGTTTCGAACTCAACATCTCGTTGATGAGCTTCGGATTGCCTTGGCCGCGCATCTGCTTCATGCATTGTCCGACGAAGAAGCCGATCAATCCTTTCTTGCCGCCACGGTATTGCTCGACCTTGTCGGGGAATTCCGCTAAAACAGAGTCGACGACCGCTTCGATGGCACCTGTGTCGGACACCTGCTTCATACCACGCGCTTCCACGATGGACGCGGGATCCGCATCCTCCTCCAACACGGCTTGGAACACCTCTTTGCCCTGCTTGGACGAGATGGCCTCCTCCGCGAGCAAGCGCACCAATTCAAGCGCGCGAACAGGCGTAAGCGCGCAGTCCGCTAAAGCTGTCTCAGGATTCGCGTTCAAGTATGCCGCGATATCGTTGATGGCGAGATTCGCAAGCGGCTTGGCGAGTTTGGCGGCATCGCCTTTGGCACAGGCCATGCATTCTTCGAAGAAGGTAGCGATATCGGGATTGTCGACAAGATGCTGCGAGTCGTATGCGCTCAGTCCGAAATCGGTTGCGAAACGGGCAGCCTTCTGGTCGGGCAGCTCGGGCAGCTTCGCGCGCACTGACTCGATGAACTCATCGGTCAAATCGTACGGCGCGAGATCAGGGTCGGGGAACATGCGGTAGTCATCCGCAGTCTCCTTGACGCGCATGACGATCGTGCGCTTTTTCGCAGGATCCCAATGTCGCGTTTCCTGATAGATGACACCGCCCTCTTCAAGCACCTCGGCCTGACGGCAGATCTCGTATGCAAGCCCATCATGCAAGCTCTTGAAGCTGTTGATATTCTTGAGCTCGGTTTTCGTGCCGAATTTCGTGGTGCCACGGCGACGTAAGGAAATGTTGCCATCGGCACGTAGGCTTCCCTCTTCCATGGAGCAATCGGAGATGCCGAGCGCCAAGAAGATGCTGCGGAGCTTCTGCATGAACTGGCGCGCCTCTTCCGGCGTACGCAGATCGGGTTCAGTGACCAGCTCGATGAGCGGTGTGCCTGCGCGGTTGTAATCCACCAGCGAATGCGTGGCGCCCGCGATACGGCCTTCCTCACCACCGATGTGCACCATCTTGCCAGCGTCTTCTTCCATATGGATGCGTGTGATGCCCACATGCGCAACATAGCCATCGGCTGTGCGCGTCATGTTCTCGGACACTTCGCCTTGATCGAGGTCCTTCCAGAACAGCCTTTCATCAGCGCCGCGGCCATCCATGGAAAGGTCGAGGTGACCGCGCATGCAGAAGGCTTTCGGGCCCTGCGTGGTCTGGAAGTTCTTCGCCATATCGGGATACATGTAACCCTTGCGATAGAACATCGTGTGCTTCTCGATTTCGCAGTTGGTAGCGAGACCGGCCAATACGATATTCTCGATGGCGGCACGATTCGGAACGGGCAGAGCGCCTGGCAGGCCCAAACATACTGGACAGGTATGCGTATTAGGCTCGGCACCGAACTCCAACTTGCAACCGCAGAACATCTTCGTCTCAAGCTTCGTGAGCTCGCAATGCACCTCGAGACCGATAACGGCCTCCCAGTCCTTTAATACTTGCTCCATCGTCTTCATGCTACTCACCTGCGCTTTCTGCGTAACGTGGCGCAATGGGCGCTTTGCCGTAGATGAGCTCGAGTGCAGCAGCGGCACGGAACATGTTCTCGTCTTTGAATTGCGGTGCTTGGAGCTGCGCGCCGATGGGCAGGTTCGTATCTTTGCCCAAACCAACCGGCATCGACATGCCACCATTGCCGGCTATGTTGAGCGAAATGGTGAACATATCGGATAAATACATGCTCGTCGGATCGGAGATCTCTCCGAATTTGAACGCGGTACGCGGGCTTGACGGCATGAGGATCACATCGCATTTCTCATAGGCACGCGTGTAATCCTCGGTGATAAGCGTACGCACCTGCTGCGCCGGGTAGTAGTACTTGTCGTACACGCCTGCCGAGAGCAGATAGCTGCCCAACATGATACGGCGACGCGCCTCGGGACCGAAACCCTCGGCACGCGAGGCCTCGTACTGGCCGCCTAAGTCCGCATGGCCGGGATCGCGATAGCCGTAGCGCACGGAATCAAAACGGGAGAGATTGGAGAATGCCTCGCATGGACCGAGCACGTAATACGCGCTCATCGCGGCTTGCGCATGGGGAAGATCGACTTCGACAAGCGAAGCGCCTGCCGATTTCAGCGCATTGGCGACTTCAGCCATCTTCTCACGTACCTCGTTCGAGAGGCCTTCGGCTTCCATGAATGCAGGAACGACGCCGATGCGCATGCCAAAAGCGCCTTCGGCAAGATTCGCCGTGAAGTCCGTGGAAACAGGTTGGCTCGTGCAATCAAGTGGATCATGGCCAGCGATGGCGTTCATAACATAAGCCGCATCCTCGACGCTGCGAGCAAACGGACCCACCTGGTCGAGCGAAGAGCCGAATGCCACGATGCCGTAGCGTGAGACGACGCCATAGGTCGGCTTCACGCCGACAACGCCGCAGAAGCTTGCGGGTTGGCGGATCGAACCACCCGTATCGCTGCCAAGCGTAGCAGGCAGTAGGCCTGCCGCAACGGCTGCAGCGCTACCACCAGAGCTTCCACCCGGAACACGTTCGAGGTCCCATGGGTTGCGCGTGGGACCGAAAGCCGATGTCTCGGTGGAAGACCCGAATGCGAATTCGTCCATGTTGAGCTTGCCGAAAGGCACTGCGCCCGCATCGAGCGTGCGTTGCACACATGTGGCAGTGTACATGCTTTCGTAATTCTCAAGCATGCGCGAACCGCAGGTTGTGCGCGTACCGAGCAGGTTCATATTGTCCTTATAGGCCATCGGGATGCCCGCAAGCGGACCGATGTCGGTCAGAGAGTCGCCTTTAGCAAGGCGCGCATCCACTTTTGCTGCCGCTTCGCGGGCGACCTCAGGTGTGAATTCCAAAAACGCGTTCACGCCACCCTGCTCGTAGTCAATCTCTTCGATGCGCTTAGCGGTCGCTTCTGCAAGTTCAAGCGCAGAAAACTCCCCCGCCGCGAGGCCTGCACGGATCTCGCAGATTCCCATAGTTGCAAGTTCTGCCATTACCGATCGCCTCCTTCGCCTAGAATCGACGGAATGAGGAAGCAACCGTCCTGCTGAGCAGGCGCATTGGAAAGCGCATAATCCTGCGTGAAGCTTTCGCGCTCGATGTCCTCGCGCATTACGTTGGAAAGGCTTCCGATGGGATGGAATGTGGGAACCACGCCTTCGAGATCGTATTCGGTGATGGGGGCCAAGCTGTCGATGATGCTATTCAGATCGATCGTCATCTGGCTTATCTCATCGTCGTTCAAGCGGATGCGCGTGTATTCCGCGATATCGCGCACATCACGCTCGGTAACGTGTTGAGCCATTCGTGCTTACCTTTCTTTGACTCTGTTTTTGGGATTGCGCGCCCGCCAAAGATCTACCTTGCGGGCGCGCGAAAAAGCTTAGCTTCCTGAGATGCCCACCTTCGGAGCACTCGAGTCAGTAATGGAATTCGCCGTGTAGATGCCGTTCTTCTCCGTATAGGTGAAGCTGATGGAATCACCGGGTGCATAGGCCACGATTTGCAACAATCCCGGCAACGCGAAATCGTACACAGCCGAATCGCCTTCGATGATGACGTAGTAATGCGTGTTGCCATTCATGACCGCCACATTCATGGCTTTGATCTTGCCGGACGTCTCATTGGCACCAGCTATCACCACATCCGAGGACGTATCGATGCCGTTGGTTGCCAACAACGCCAGATACGATTTCTGGGTATCGGCAACCGTATCACCAACCGCAACGTTCTGGTAGCGCTGGATATCGATCATGGCGAATTGCTTCACCAAGCCGGCAGCGTCCTTAAGCGCCATGAAATAGGTCGGCTGGTTCGCCACATTGATAAGGATCGGGAATGTGGACGTGTAGCGCAGGTGCTGGACCTGGCCTTCGGCAGAGCCCATCGCGGAGGTCTCGGTCGCACCTGATACCGAATAGAAGTGCGACTCAGCGGTACGCTGGTTGATCAACACGAAGCCGACGATGGAGCTATCGGAGGTCGCGGAGGTCACGCCAGTGTAGACCCACACGTCATCGCCCTTCGCGATATAGTTGTAACCGAGGTTCGAAGCCGAGCTGCCCGGGGTGGTCTGAACCACGCCCGCCTGGCCGAGCCATGAGTTGAACCAACCGCTCGCATACTTGCCGCTCCAGTTGTACTGGGTAATCAGAAGGTCTGCAGGATACACGCGGTCAACCCACTGGGGGCATTCCTCGACAGCATAATCGAAGCATTCACCCGAAACGGCATCGCACAGAACCACACGGTAGATGTTCGTACCGCCGAACAGACCGATCTCACGCGTCTGCACCGGGCAGATCCACCACGGATGACCATCCTCGTCGATTTCGAACGACAGCTCGTCGAACATGTAGAACGGATAGCTCAGCTGCACGTGGCGATCGATGTTGCGCACGAGCGGCTCGGATTGCGAGTATTTGATGCCTTCGCCCGTCGTTCCGTCGACATCGCTGATACGCACGATGGCAGCATCCTGCGTCGTCATGTCGATAAGACAGTAGGCCGGAATACCCTCGCTTCTGTTCGTGAGCCACTTGAACAGGTCGGCGTAATTGAGCGGGCTCACGCGCACGGGCTTATTCTGGTAGTTGATCTGGCTGTACAGGTCATCGACCTCGAACTGGCTGACATAGTCGGCGATGGTACCCATTTCCTTGTTGCCAAGGACGATGGCGGTATCGCGGTCGATGATGGGAATCTCGGTATAGTTGACTTCCTGGATATCCTGTGCGAAATCGAGGCTCTCGGTTTGCAGGATGTTCGCGTACTTCTTCGCGTTACCCGGAATGAACGACAGCGAAAGCAACGCACCGACAAGACCGATGATTACCACGATAATCGGAACGAAGCTCAGGTACTTGAACGTTTTCGCTTTGGCAGTGTTGGGTTCGACCTTCTTGCCTGTCGTGTACTTCACATGTTTGCTCGAGAACACGAGGAACAACGGCAACAAGATGAAAATGGCGCCGAACATCCATGTATCGGTTGAGTGGATGTTAATGGGCGGATGGAACCACCAGTATGCGCCCGCCAACACGACGATAAGCACGATGATGGCGATGATGAGCGCCTTCTTGCCCCATTCGGACATCCTGCTGACGAAGCTTGTACCATCGCCCGCATTGCCGCCCATACCGCCGAAGTTTCCGAACCCACCGAAGGGCGATCTACCCCCCTGCGAAGATGAATCGTTCGCATCCACATACGCCTGAGCTTCATCAGCGACGCTTTCTGCGCCATCGGAAGCCTGCCCTTGAGTTGCCTGACCGAACGGATTGAATCCGCCAGCTTGACCGCCCTGAGCAGCCTGTGCACGCTTCATCTCCTCGATGAGCCTGTCGAAATTGAAGAGTCCAGCCACAATAGCCTCCTTCAAAGGTTTTTGTTTCCAAATGAGGAATTATACCTGCAATTCGCGCATACGCGCTATGCGGTTCGGCTATTTACAGCGCAACTACACCGTTATGGCGATTTAATCGCATGCTTTCTTGGGCTTAATCGGATACATCCACGTCGGGGACTATCTGCAGGAGATAGTCCGGATAAGCGGGCTCAAGCTCTTGACGCAAAATTGCCAGAGCCTCTTTGTGGTCGATATCGAAGCTCATGACCACGTCGAAACGCAAGATCTTAGCCTCGCGATCGAAGTAGAAGCCGTGCATCTGCAACGCCCATTCATGGGATAGGACCACATTACGGACTTCGTCCTCGATCTTTTTCGCTTCATCGTCGGTCGTGTTATGCGAGTACACGCCGACACCGGTCAGGATAATACCAGTCTCGCTGTACACCTTTGCCTGCAAACGGCGCGTGAGGGCATCCACCTCGCTTACGATCATGGTGTCGGGAAGCTCCAAATGCACCGTTGCATACCGTTTGTTCGGACCATAATCGTGCAGAATCAAATCGTATGCGCCCCTGACCAAGGGCTCCTCGCATAAAAGGTGCTTGATTTCGATAATGAGGTTTGCATCCTCACGCTTTCCGAGAATGTCGTCGAGCGTGTCAATCATCATCTCGATACCTGCTTTGATGATGACGATGGAGATGACGACACCCACATAAGCCTCAAGTGAGATACCTGTGAGCAGATAGATGATGGCGCTAGCCAAGACAGATGCCGACAGTATCGCGTCAAATGTGGCATCCGAGCCCGATGCGATAAGCGCACCGGAGTTCACCTTCTGACCCTGCTTTTTCACATATGCGCCCAAAACGAGCTTCACCACGATGGCGACCGCAATGATGATAAGCGAGATGATGCCATAGTCAGCGGCTTCCGGCTCGATGATCTTCTTCGCAGACTCGATCACCGACGTGATGCCCGCGTATAAGACGATAGCCGCGACAATCATCGAACTCAAGTATTCAATACGGCCGTAGCCGAGTGGGTGTTTCTTGTCCGGCGCTTTCGAACCGAGCTTCGCACCGATAATCGTGATGACGGAGGACAGGGCATCGGATAGATTGTTGACCGCATCCAAAATGACGGCAATGGAATTGGAAAGGAAACCAACGCCTGCCTTGAACGCGACAAGCAGCACGTTGGTCACGATGCCGATTACGCTAGTCCTAACGATTGTTTTCTCGCGGCTGGCAGCGATATCGGCGATACCGTTGGTTTCCTTTTCCATGATGCCTTCCTCAGTTGATGACCCGCCAATTCAATGCGATTTTTTGGGACGTACTACAGCGCCGCCACGACAGCTTTCTTAACCTCGTCCATATCGCATGTAGGCTCAAAACGGGTTATTACGTTTCCTTCTCGGTCGACAAGAAACTTCGTGAAATTCCATTTGATGTACGCCTTATCGCCGAATTCCTTGTTGTTCATGGTCGAGAATTTCTCAAGCGCTTTGTTCTTGAGGCCTTTCCCAAAACCCGCAAACGGCTTCTCAGTGGCCAGAAAAGCGAACAGCGGATCGGCGGTCTCCCCGTTTACGTCGATCTTGGCGAACTGCGGAAACTCCGTGCCGAATTTTACCGTGCAAAAAGTATGGATGTCCTCATCGCTACCAGGTGCTTGGTTGGCGAACTGGTTGCACGGGAAATCGAGGATCTCGAAGCCTTGGTCACGCAGCTCTGAATACATCGCCTCGAGTGGCTCGTAATGCGGCGTGAACCCGCAGCCCGTCGCCGTGTTGACGATGAGCAGCACCTTGCCTGCATACTGCGAAAGGCTCACATCGTTACCCTGCATGTCCTTTACCGTGAAATCATAAACTGTTGCCATGATCGTAATCCTTTCCGTCTTGACTGTATTACTTATTCCTTTGGTTCCTTTTGATTGCGAAGCAGCTCATGTAAAAGCCCATAGAGCATCTCAGCCTTCTCAGGTGGCAAGTCGATGCATTGCGCGACCTGTAAGGGAACATCCTTGGCCCGCTCTTGCAGAGCACGTCCTTTGTCAGTAAGCGTGACGATAACGACGCGATCGTCTTGATCGCTACGCGTTTTTACGATATACCCCGACTGCTGCATCTTCTTCAGCAAGGGCGACAGCGTGCCGCTGTCAAGCAATAGCTGTTCGCATATCTCGCCGATTGAGATGCCGTCGTGCTCCCATAAGACCAAAAAGACGATGTATTGCGTATACGTGAGCCCTAAAGGCTTGAGATACGGTGTATACAGACTTGTCATGTTGCGCGCTGCAGCATACAAAGGAAAGCATAACTGGTTCGATAGCCTCATGGCTTCCTTGAAATCGTATTCAGTATTGCGATTACTGTCTGACATGTTCCCCACCTTGATGCTTATAGCGTTGCGCATTGATTTATATTTTATACAATTATATTTTATCAAATCTTTTTTATGCGTCAAGCGTGTTCTTTATCGATCCCCGCACCTCATCACATATCGGAACAAAGCCACATTCGGATTGATTTGCAAAAAAGATGCATGGGCCTTATCCAAGATGGACTTCTCTCCTCTCGATATAATGCGATACAATGCTCGGGTTGTCTTCGACGACCTATTGCTTTGAATGAGCACTCTATTAAGGAGATGTTTGATGAATAAGGGAAATCCTGCAGCATTACTGCCCATCCTTGTGTTTCTGGTCCTCTATCTTGGACTGGGCATCGTATTGGAATACGTTCTGCACATCGAAATGGGTTTCTATAACATTCCCATCGTCGTCATCTTCCTTATCGCGCTTGCAGTCGCGTGCGTGCAGAACAGGAAAATGTCGCTTGATGACAAGATAATCGCCATGGGTGAAGGCGTTGGAACCAAAACCATCATTTACATGATCTTGATCTTCATGGCTGCGGGCATCTTCGTCGGCGTCGTCGGAAGGGGCTCGGCTGAAAGCTGCGCGTATTGGCTTTTATCCATTGTTCCCGCTGAGTACGCACTCGGCGTCATGTTCGTCGTCGCATGCTTCGTGTCTATTTCAATGGGAACATCCGTCGGCACCATCACGCTATTAACCCCCATCGGCTTCGCCGTAAGCCAAGCAACGGGCTTCAGCCTGCCTCTGTGCGTGGGCACCATTATGGGCGGCGCCATGTTCGGTGACAACTTAAGCTTCATCTCGGACACCACGATTGCCGCTTGCATCGGACAGGACTGCCAGATGTCCGACAAATTCAAGGAGAATTTCAAGATTGCCTTGCCGGCAGCACTTGTCACGCTGGTCATCGTTATGGTCTTGAGCTTTTCCTCCGGCATCTCCGGCACCATCGATGAGCCATACAGCCTCATACAGATCATTCCGTATCTGCTCGTCTTCATAGGCGGTATCGCAGGAATCAACGTGTTCGTCGTACTGATCATCGGCATCGTATCGGGAGCCATCATCATGCTCGCCACGGGAGCAACCGCGCCGATCGATCTGCTCGGCAATATGGGCAATGGAGCGGCAGGCATGTTCGAAACCACGATGGTCGCCATCCTCGTCAGCTGCATCGGCGCGCTTGTACGCGCTTATGGCGGCTTCGATGCGCTCATGTACGCGCTGCGCATGCTGTTCAAGGGTCGTAAGGCCGGGCAACTCGGCATGGGACTGCTCGTCGGCTGTATGGACATCGCCACAGCAAACAACACGGTCGCTATCGTCATCGCAAATCCGATTGCAACGGAGATGGCGCATCATTACGGCATTTCAAAACGCAAAACGGCATCCATCCTTGATACGTTCAGCTGCGTCTTCCAGGGCATCTTACCGTATGGTGCCCAGATGCTCGTCGCGATAAGTGCTGTCGTAACCCTCGGCGGAACCGTGAGCGCTTTTCAAATCCTTCCTTGCCTTATCTATCCATTCGCGTTGTGCATAAGCTGTTTGCTCTTCATCTTCATCATCCCCGATAAAAAAGAACAGGAACGCGCCGCATTAGAAGCGGAGGAGCGTGCGAAGGATGAATCTATCACGCAGCCGATCGAAACTATCTCCGAATAAAAGAAGCGCCGCCCTGCGCTAAGGAGTACGCAGGACGGCTCGAATGTACAGAAGAAGGACCAACGAGCTTAAGCCGCGCGAAGGAGGGCGCTTGGACTTCCGCTCGCCACGTAAAGCCTGAAGCTGGAAGCTTCGGACTGGGTTTGCAGTACATCGCTACAAAGAACCAGTACGTTTTCCGACGGGCGATCTGACTCGCGGTTGAGGGGCAACCGAATCACAGTGGCGGTACCGTGCGGGATTTGCACCCGCTTCTCCCAGTTCGGAATCGTCTTTCTTCCTCTAACGAAATACTATACGGAAAAATGCGCACATAAGAAAGCGGGTATCTTTAACGGGCATGGATTATCTTGCGCACTTTTTAGGATTTCTGCGCAAAAAACACCAAGTCAGATACGAAATCTATTCATTTTCCCGTTATACGCCCGATATCTGGTGAAACGTGATTCCTTACAGTTCGTTTACGAATGCTTCACGCTGCATATCGATGAGATGCTGATGCTCTTCGCGCGTACCAGATATAAACTCCCACACAAGGTATTCTGGGTCGATGCGTGAAACCAGTTTCCCGATGCCTGGCGTGCACCACGGTTGATGACCGTCGACTTTGAACGCATGCCCGAAGGATTGCCAATATCGATCGGTATACGATTCCGGAAGCACGGGCGGATTGGCTTGGGTTTGCTTGCAATACTCCCCCGTCAGCGATTGATGGAAGTGCACGCCGCGGATATACGGAATGATGTCCTCGTTTCGATCGAGCACCTCGTTGACGTAGTCGAGCGCCTCCGCTTGCGTTGCAAGATCGAAGTTCGTATGCATCAGGTGGCCCGTATCGAGCATGAAGCCCTTGTTGGGATACTTCACGCCATCGAGCAAGCGCTTTGCGATCTCGGGACGCGTAAACGTAAGCCCCGATTGCCACTGATTCTCCATCAATAGCGCAATGCTGCCGTCCTCGTCTGCGAATACCTCGTTCAAGATCTCTGCTGCGGCATCTACGATTTCCTCGTCTGTGTGCTTGTAGTTAAACGTGTAGTTCTCGAAAAGGCCGCTTTCGCTGACATGAAACACCACGTACTCGGCCCCCATCTTGTGTGCGAATTCCATGTCGTGCTTGAAACGATCGACGATGATGTGCGGATCGCTGCCGCGCATCTGCGCATACGCTTCCTCGAGGCTGCCGTACTCCTCAATCATCCCCTTTTCATCGCCACGCCAGAAATCGTACCAGGTGATGTAATACCCCAGATGCACGCCAACAATCAAATCAGCCGGGATGATACCGCGTTCGTCTGAACCGTACTCCATCACTTCAGCGCCATCGAAATCCTTCGAGAACTCGCGGAAATCCGCCTCATCGGTGTAACGATCGGTATCCTCGAAGCAGGTTGTCGTATTGAATAGGGTCTTCATCTCGTTGCGCTCCCCTTTTTTTGAAAAACTTGCTATTGTTTCGATGCCAAGTGCATGAGCGAATCGCTCATGCCGCCTTCGATGTCCACATCGCATACCGTCCAGCTCACCATATCGCAGCGGGCCTTGACGGCAACGCAATTCTGCACGTGCCATTCGAAATAGCTCTTCTCCGAATCCACAAGAGCGTCCATCACGCACATGATGGTTCCGCCGTGACCCACGATGATGCATTCGGGAAGGCCCATCTCGCACGCCTGCGTAACCGCGGACTTGAAAGCTCTAACAACCCGATCCATGAAGATTGCACGGCTCTCCCCATTCGGGCACACATCCTCAGCACCGGAATTGACCCACGCAATGTAGGCATCATCGGTGATCATCTCACACGCCGTGCGTCCTTCGAAGTCGCCGAAATCCATCTCCTGCAGACCATCCACCACGATTTGGCGTGCCCTTGGATACAGGATGGATGCCGTCTGGCGTGCACGCAAAAGCGGGCTTACGAACACCACGGGGGTCTCGCATTTCGCAAAGACATCGCGCACAGAGGCTTCGCGGGCACACTCCTCGCCTTCCTCGCAAAGCGGTTCATCGGTGCTGCCGTTGTAACGCTTCTCGAGATTCCCCTGAGTCTTCCCATGCCTTACAAGCGTCACGCGCATGATGCGCTTGAGCGTTTGGGGAATACCCCAGACCATGCGGATGACTTCATCGGCGTGCAGCGCCAATTCATTGGTCAACCTGCCCGCGGTTTCACGGAAAAGGCGATCGGTGTATTCGAGGGGAATGACGCCACTGCCCACCTCGGTCGTGATGACAACGTCGCGGTTCAGAAGAAGCGGCATAAGCTCATCGAGAGCTGCCTGCTTATCGGGATTATTCGCAAGGAATGCACGAACGGCTTCTTGCACATCGTAAATGACCGGGCTATCGGAATGCACGTCCGCAGACATTTGCTCGACCGTATAACCGAGCTTTTCCGTATACGTCCGCTTTCCGGAAGCAACGGGGCCAGTGATGAGTATCACAGGAAGAGCACCACCTTTTGAGCAACGAGCAAGGCGATAATCATAGCAAGCTCGGCGATTTGCAGGAAGAATCCCGACAAGTCACCGCTCATACCGCCAAATTGCTTTCGAGCTGTTACATACAGATACACCACGGCTATCGCGGCGGCGATTACGGCGAATATGGCGCTGACCCAGTCAAGCAGCACCATGCAAACAACGCAAACAACGAAGATAATGGCAAGCACAAGCATCGAAGCTTGTTCGGACGCTTCGCGAGAAAATGTCGCGAGCATGCCCTTATCGCTCGATTTCGGGAACATGAGCGCGCACATGCCGCTCAAAGCGCGCTCGAATACATAGATGCAGGCAATAAGCCCTATGGTCGGCAACGTGATGTCGAGCTCGAAAAGCACCGCGCAGTAGACGAGCAGATAGAGAACCGTGCAGATGATTGCGAACGCACCGACATGGGGGTCGGCGAGGATCTTGCGCTTTTTCGCGGGAGATGCATGACTCGAGATCGCATCGCACACGTCGACGAATCCATCCATATGGATAGCGCCCGCAACGAGAAACGGCACACATGCAAAACCCACTGCGCGCAACAAAGCAGAGAGCTCCAAGACGCCGCACAGCCACCACCATAGAAGGGCGATTGCCCCAATGAATACCCCAACCAGAGGGAACGCTGCGAGGATGTATCGCATATCGTCTTCTGACAGATTCAGCGAACGCGGAATCGGCACGCGTGAGAACATTGCAAGCGAGCATGCTATGTAACGGAGCACCTTCAAAGGCTTACCTGATTATCCTTTCACCATGGTGGGGATGCCCGCCGCGAAATCGAACACGGCATCCGCCTTCGCCGCAATACGGCAATTCAACGTGCCCAAGGCACGCACATATTCGTCAGTCGGAGCAGGATACCCTATGCCATCGCTGCCAACATCGTTCGTCACGATAACGAGCTGGCTGCATTGCGCTGCAAGCGTATCGACGCCTCGCTCAATGCGCTTTACAGCAGCATACGCATCTTGCCACCCGGCCCGCTCATCATAGCATTCATCGCTCAACAGATTGCCGAGGCACTCCAGCAGTACGACCGAGCCCTCTGAAACACGAAGTTTTTCAAGCGCTCCGTAGCACTCGATGGTGGTAAAGCCCTTGTCTGCACGCTGCTTGCGGTGCTTGTCGATCTTGGCAAGTTCTTCAGCTCCATAGGGCTTCATGGTTGCGATGTAGACACGAGGGCATTCGGCGCGCATGCAAAGCGCTTCACCAAACGTGCTTTTCCCGCACGCGCTGCCACCGGCAAGGAGCACTATATGCGCCTGCTGCGCCTTATCGAATGCGTTGTCGCGATAACTTTCTACCATCACACCAAATCCGTATCGTACGCATCGATTCCCAATCCCGAGAACGAGGTGCCGTCATACACGCGCAACGCCATATCGAGCAATGGGAAAAGGCACACAGCGCCCGTTCCCTCTCCAAGACGCATATCAGCATGAATCGGAGCACGCAGCCCAATGGCCTCAAGCACCGCCTTCACCGCTGGCTCTGCAGAAGCATGAGACGAGAGCATCGCATCCTTGGCTTTGGGAAACATCCGTATGGCGATTAGTGCCGCAACAGCGCTGATGAATCCATCGATGACCACGGGAATGCGAGCTTCCGCAGCGCCCAGATATACTCCGACGAGACCTGCGATATCGAGCCCACCGACCTTTGAAAGCACGTCGAGCGGATCTGTTGCATCGGGCTCGTTTACCGCGATTGCACGCTTGATAGCACCTACCTTGCGCATAAGGCCCTCATCTGAAAGCCCCGCTCCCTTGCCTGTCACTACGCTGGGGTCCATATCGAGCAGCACCGATGCCAGCGCGGAGCTCGTCGTTGTGTTCCCGATGCCCATCTCGCCCGTTGCGAACATGCGATAGCCTTGCGATACGAGCTCGCGCACGACATTAACGCCCGTCCAAATCGCCTGCGCCGCCTGCTCGCGGCTCATCGCAGGACCTTTCGTCATATTATTCGTACCATCCATGACCCTGCAATCGCGTACATTCGGAGCAGGGAACGCCATTCCGATGTTTATCGGGAACACTTTCGCGCCTGCTACAGCGCCCATACGACACACGCTGCTCTGCGCACGCGCCATGTTCTCGGCAACGAGAGCGGTAACTTCCTGACCAGTCTGCGTAACGCCTTCCTCGACAACGCCGTTGTCAGCGCACATGGCGATGACCGCGCGTTGCGAGATATCGATATCGGCACTGCCCGTGCATGCGGCGATGCGCTCGATGGCCGTCTCGAGCAAGCCGAGGCTGCCAATAGGCTTTGCAACGGCATTCCATCTCTCGCGCGCATCCGCCCGCGCTTGCTCATCAGCACCGGGGATCTGCAGTGCAAGGATTCTCTCTTCGTAGCTCATGCGCTTCCCGCTTTCGCAAATGAAATCCTATGGCCACAACACGCAATCATGTAGCATGCAGGCCGTTATAGTCCAACCAAAAAGAATAGCACAGCGATACCCATTTGCCCCATTTTGAGCAAAAAAGGGCAAGTCCTTTCGTGTAATCGTTTGACAACCGAAAGCGCATAGCACACGTTCGCCGAAAGAAGCAAAAAAGCATCTTGACGCATGCACGGTCGCACCCTAGAATCCCACGAAGGTTCAAAAGAAAGGTACGCATGACGTTTTTTGCACATACCATGAGCAAGAACAGTGAAGTCGCAAGCGGCTTCGCCATGCATGCGTATTATCGATATATCTAGCACACGACCCGCTCGTTGAGCAGGAACTTGAGCGCACTTTCCAAGCCTGCCTCCGATAAACGGTTCGTGTGCGAAACCCGATGCCCCACCCGGGCATCTTTTATTGTACGAAGCTTTTCCCGCACCTGATTCGCCCGGCAACCAAATAAATGAGGCGAATCCCGACAAAGAAGACAGGAAGAAACGATGGTTATAAAAATAGTATTGATGATCGTGTTCATCGCCGTCATCATCTCAATCGGCATCATGGAGCGTCGACATGCGCGAAGCGTCGACGGCTACATCCTAGGAGGCCGTAACGTCGGCCCTTGGCTCTCAGCATTCGCGTTCGGCACGAGCTACTTCTCCGCCGTTATCTTCATCGGCTATGCTGGACAGTTCGGATGGAAATTCGGCGTCGCCGCAACGTGGATCGGCATCGGCAACGCTGTCATAGGCTCTCTGCTTGCTTGGTGGATCTTAGGCTCCCGCACACGTGAGATGACCCAGCGCCTCAAGGCATCGACGATGCCCGAGTTTTTGGGCTTGCGCTTCAACAGCAAGGCCATTCGCATCGCAGCCGCTCTCATCATCTTCGTGTTCATGATTCCCTACACCGCATCGGTCTACAACGGACTATCCCGTCTCTTCGAGATGGCGTTCGGCATCCCATATGAATTCTGCATCATCGGCATGGCCGTCGTAACCTGCATCTATGTCGTTGTCGGCGGATACATGGCAACCGTTATGAACGACTTCGTTCAGGGCATCATCATGCTCATCGGCATCATCGCGGTCATCGCGGCTGTCCTAAACGGCGCCGGCGGCTTCTCCGAGGCCATCCTCGACCTTTCGCACATCGAAGCGGAGGGAACGACACTAAGCGGTGCATTCGTATCGTTCTTCGGACCAGCACCGCTCGACCTCCTCTCCGTCATCATCTTAACGTCGCTCGGCACTTGGGGCCTGCCGCAGATGGTGACCAAGTTCTATGCAATCAAGCAGGGCCCGGCCATCAAGCAAGGCGCCATCATCTCGACGATCTTCGCCATCGTCGTCGCGGGAGGAAGCTACTTCCTCGGCGGCTTCGGTCGCCTGTTCGGCGATAGCGTCGCCATGAATGCGAATGGCACGCCGGTATATGACTCCATCATCCCGACGATGCTCTCGTCGCTTCCCGACATCCTCGTCGGCATCGTGGTCGTGCTGGTGCTCTCCGCCTCCATGTCCACGCTCTCCTCGCTCGTTTTGACCTCGTCCTCTACGCTGACGCTCGACCTCGTCGACAAGAACTTCGTTAAGGACGGCCTGAATGAGAAGTCCAAGGTCAAGTGGATGCGCGCGTTCGTCATCGTGTTCGTCGCCATCAGCGCGGCGCTGGCGCTTTTGCAGTACAACTCCTCGATCAACTTCATCGCCCAGCTCATGGGCATCTCCTGGGGTGCTCTTGCCGGTGCGTTCCTCGGCCCGTTCTTCTGGGGTCTGTTCAGCGGGCGCATCTCCAAGGCGGCCGTCTGGGCGAGCTTCATCTTCGCCGTGGGCCTGACCACTTCTAACATGGTCTTCGGCTTCATTGGCTCTCCGATCGTCGCCGGTGCTATCGCCATCGTCGCCTCGCTGATCATCGTGCCGATCGTCTCGCTCGTCACCCCTGCCGTGCCGTTCGACATCAAGCCGCCGCAACAGCTCGGCGCCATCGACCGCGAGTACCTGCATGAGCTCGAGGAAGAGGAACTCGCCGAAGAGGCGGCAGAAAGCACTGCCACCCAAGTCCAAGCGGATATCTCTGCTACTATGAGCTAGGCGGTTTTTTACAACACGCAACTAAGGAGGAGCGTATGCAGTACCGCGGCACCGAGAAGATCACCGAGAAGATCTCGCTCTTAGGCTACGGCTGCATGCGCTTCTCGCGTAAGGCAGGATTCATCGATCAGGAAAAAGCCGAGCGTGAATTAAACCTCGCAATCGAACGAGGCGTCACATATTTCGATACCGCCTACACCTACGGGGGCTCGGAAGAAGCGCTGGGCAAGTACATCACGCACAGCGGCAATCGAGAGCGGATGCTCATCGCAACCAAAGTACCCCACTACACCTGCACATCGATCGATGATTTTGAGCGCATCTTCAATGAGCAGCTCGCACGCCTGAATACCGATTACGTCGATTTCTACCTTATGCATATGCTCACGAGCCTCGAAAGCTGGGAGCGTTGCGTGAGGATCGGTGTGCCCGAATGGATTGCGCAGAAGAAAGAGTCCGGGCAAATCAGGCATTTCGGCTTCTCGTACCATGGAGGACGCGAGGACTTCATCAAGATCATCGATGCATATGATTGGGACATAGCCCAGATCCAGCTCAATTACCTCGATGCCGGATCGCAAGCCGGGCTCGATGGACTGTTCTATGCCGCAGCACGCGGCATAGGCATCATCATCATGGAACCGCTGCGCGGTGGCAAGTTGGCGAACAACCTGCCACCAGGAGCGAAGCATGTTTTCCAACAAGCTAACAAAGCACGCGCTCAAGCTGGAAAGCAAGGGCTTTCGTTCGCGCAATGGGGCCTGCAGTGGCTCTTCGACCTCCCTGAAGTCACATGCGTGCTCTCGGGTATGAACAGCATCGAGCAGATTGAGGAGAATTGCTTCATCGCAGAGAGCACCCTCCCCCATTCGTTGAGCGCCGCGGACGATGCAGCCTATGATGCCGCAATCACGAAGATCCGCGAGGTCGATAAGATTCCGTGCACAGGCTGCGGCTACTGCATGCCCTGCGTTAAAGGCATCGACATTCCGACGTGCTTCCGCAATTACAACCAGCGTTTCTCCGAGGGATGGTTCTCGGGATTCTCCGCGCATATCATGACAGTCGGCTTGGCAGCCGACCCGAAAAGCGCCAGCAACTGCATCAAGTGCGGCAAGTGCGCCAAACGTTGCCCGCAGTACATCGACATCCCAACTGAGATGGAGAACGTGGCAAAGATGTACGAGGGCATCATCTATCGCGGCGTGCAGCGTTTCAAAGGTTTGTACTGGAAATCGTAAGCATCCTCGATTGCGCAAATGGCTCATTAATGAACAACATGGCCGCCTCGAAAGGCGGCCATGCATTGATTGCAGCTAGCAGATAAGCGCGCTAGATATTGCTGGCTAATTCGTAGGCACTCCAGATAGCGTTCAAGATGTTCGCCACACCGGCAGCATCGCCGATCTGATACGGCTTCGCCTTGCCATAGCGCAGAGCCTCGAACAAATCGCCATTCGGCGCGTAGCCTACGCACTCGACCACGTTATCGGCCTTGATGCGCACTTCGCCATCGGGCGTATCGGCAACCAGACAACCATCCTCGTAGCCCTTCGCCATCGCGCTGCAAACCAGATCGATCTTGCGATCATCGAGCAGCAGGCGAAGCATCTGCATGTTCGCGAAGCACAGCGGACCGTTGAGCTTCAGGATATCGTCGAGCGCCTCGACGATCGTAACCTTGCGTCCTTCGTTCGCGAGCCAAAGCGCCAGCTCGCAACCAACCAGGCCGCCACCGATGACGACGACATCCTGACCAACCGAATCGATATCCATCAGCACTTCTTCGGCAACCTGGATCTTGGCTTCGCCGAGCGGGAAGCGTTTCGGACGTGAGCCGGTCGCTACGATGACGTCATCGAAGTCGCCTGCTTCAACCATCTCGGCCGTGACTTCGGTGTTCAGGCGGACATCGACATCAAGACGACGCAGCTGCTCCTCATACCATGCGATGAGCGCATGATCGTCTTCCTTGAAATCAGGCATGCCACCGGGAATGAGGTTGCCGCCTAATCTTCCGCCTTTCTCGCACAGAATCGGCTTATGGCCGCGAAGGGCGAGGACGCGCGCAGCCTCCATGCCACCGGGGCCACCGCCGGCAATGAGAACCTTGCGCTGCTTAAGCGCGGGGACAAGGCGCGTATAACGCTCGCGAGCGCACGTGGGATTCACGGCGCAGCTGATGTTCTTGTACTTCTGCATACGACCAAGACAGCCCTCATGGCAGCTCAGGCACGGACGGATGCCCGCAACGTCATCTTGACGCAGCTTGTTGACGTAGTCAGGATCTGCCAGGAGCGGACGGGCCAGACCGATGATGTCGCAGGTGCCATCCGCGATTGCCTCGGTAGCCATATCGGGATTGTCCATACGGCCGGCGCAGATGACGGGAACGTCCACGACCTCCTTCACCATCTTGGCATACTCGCGATACAGACCCTTCTCCTGATACATCGGCGG
Source organism: Eggerthellaceae bacterium (assembly GCA_015062605.1). Lineage (GTDB taxonomy): Bacteria > Actinomycetota > Coriobacteriia > Coriobacteriales > Eggerthellaceae > SIG42. The sequence continues at coordinate 176,023 of SUUI01000002.1, forward strand.
ATGATTCCAGAACCACGCATCGTAGCAGCCAACGTCGACGTCCATGACGTCGTAACCGTAGCTGACAAGGAGCTTCGCAGCCTCGATGCCTTCCTCGAGATCTCGGCCCATCTCTTCGAATTCCTCACCTGGCAGCGCGCCCTCGCGGAAGCCCTTCATGAAGTGCTTCGGGCTGTAACGCAGTGCCACGGGGAAATCATCGCCACATGCCTTCTTGATCTCCTCGACGACCTCGCGAGCGAAACGCAGGCGATTCTCGAGGCTTCCACCGTACTCGTCATCGCGCTCGTTGAAGTACTCCGTTGCGAATTGGTCGAGCAAGTATCCCTCGTGCACCGCATGGACCTGGATGCCATCGAAACCCGCCTGCTTGGCGATCTTCGCGGCCTCGCCCATCTGACGGACGATGTCGTGGATCTCATCAACCGTCAACGGACGGCACATCACGTCGAACCAACGGTTCATCCTGGCTGATGGGGCGATTGGCGTATCGTTTCCGAACTCGGCGAATACGCGGCCGAAACCCGCGGACAATTGCAGGAAGATGTAGGATCCATACGAATGGATGCGCTCAGTCATCTCACGCGACGTACGGATGAACCATTCGGGATTGACTGTTGGCGAAGGAGCCGAGGGGCTGCGGTGCTTCTCGATGTTGTTCGCCGCATGCGTTACGCCCGTGATGATAAGGCCCGTACCGCCCTTTGCGCGCTCGACATAGTAATCGACACCGCGCTGATTGAACCCGCCTGCGCAATCGCCGAGGCCGATTGGGCCCATGGCGCACATGGCGAAACGATTCGGAAGCGTCAGGCGACCGATCTTTACTGGCTCGAATAAGGTTTTGTATTTCATTGGCATCCTTTCTTCTTCTCTGGAATTTCGCATACCGTATCCATTGTAATGCAAACCTGTCAGACGCTACAGTCACGAATGCCGTTTTCTCACGCACTAGAATACACATATGGCAAAGCGTTTCGACATCAGCGTATACGCGAAGATATTGAGCGTACGCAAGGCGTATCCTTTTGATTTCGCCTTGCTTGTCATGCGCTTTTTCACATTCTCGTACACCATTGGGAACGTCGCGATGCTCACCCTGGCCGGTTTTCCATTCCTCCAAGCCGGCGCAGTCGCGTCCGTACTTGCGATTTCGGTATTGGCGCTCGGACCGATCGTCTCACGCGAGATCGATCGCCATGGCCAATCGAAGATTTTGCCCATAGCGTGCAGCATCGTCGTCGCTGGATCAATCATCATCATCGCTGACGTCCTTTTCGATGGGCCTTTAGCGCTGTTGTACCTCGGAGCCGTCCTGATGGGATGCACCCCCACACCTGGTGCACTTGCCCGTACACGCTGGACCTATCTGATTGAAACGGATGATGACGTAGCATCCACGGTGGACCTGCAAAGCGTTTACGCCTACGAAGGCATCCTGGATGACCTGGGATTCACGCTCGGACCGCCCATTTCCATCGCCATCGCCGCCGTTTCCGTTCCTGTTGCCGGCGCAGCCACATCGACCATATGCTATGCGCTGGGTGCTATCATCCTTATCCGTTCGAAAGACTCGGAGCCCAGCATCGGCTGGGGCATCGAAGCGAAAACCGAGCAGGCTACGCAAAAAAGGAGCGCCTTCACGCTCTCCGCACTCGTGCGCATCGTGTTCTTCCTGATGCTGTGCGTAGGTGCCTTCTTCGGTATTTTCGACAGCGCCACACTCGCACTCGCACAGCAAACCGATGAAACCGCTCTCGCAAGCTTGTATCTGACGCTTTCAGGCGTGGTCTCCATGGCGGGTGGATTCGTGTTCGGTATGATACGCAATACACCGTCGAAAGCCAAGCTGCTCATCATCACTGCAATTCTTCTCGGCGCGACCTATGCGTGCATGGTGTTCGTGGATTCGATGCTCACCCTGTTCATCTTCGGACTTGTCGCCTCAATATTCTATGCGCCGTTCCTCATCTCCGAGAACGCCGCAATAGAGAGCGCCGTGCCTTCAACGCATCTGACCGAAGCACTTACATGGATCACCACAGGAGCGAACTGCGGTTTGGCATTCGGCCCGACTTTGGCAGGATTCCTTGTCGACGAATTCGGCGTTACGGTCGCGTTCTCGTGCGGCGCGCTCTTCGCCATCTGCATTCCGATTATCGTGCTGCTATTCAGACAGATCGTCTATCGCGATGTCCACTAGATAGTTATTCCGCGCTTCCGCTTTCCCCTTGCGCTAGTTCTTTATCCTGCGCTTTCCTGACCAGATAATACGCAATAAACATCACTAATACCGAAGCTGCCGAGATGAGGAATACCCCGCTATAGCCCACAGACGGCACAAAAGCTCCCATGATGGGAACACCGATGGTATTGCCGATATCATTGATGATCAGATAGGTTGAAAGCGCCATCGGAAGACGATGGGGCGCAACGTTGCGGGTAATGATGACCTGGCCGCAGCTCGATAGGCAACCCTGTCCGAAGGCCATGAGCACTGCGGACAGGTACAGCATGACGGCATTCGTGCTGTATGCGAGCACCACGAGCGCGATGATGAACAAGAAGAACGCGGGATACACGATGACATTGTCGCCATGGCGGTCCATGATCTTACCCGTAATCGGACGTATGACGACCAATACGACGGTATACACCGCGAAGTACCATGCCGCGAACTCAACCATGTCGAACTGCTCCGCGAAGGGGGTAAGGAAGCTCGGAACCGATATGTAGCACAGGCTCACGACCAAGCCCATGACCAATGCCATCGGAACGCTCTTCGGCTCGATGAACTGGTTGACGTGGACACCCTTCGTAAGCTCGGCACGTTGCTTGTCGGTGAGTTCAACCTCGGGGATCTTCAGGAAGGTCACGATCAACAACACCGAGATGACGATGGCAAGCGCCACACCGAACAGCTTGTAATACGGAGCGGTATCGATAAGCAGGATGTTCATGCCGATGAGCGGACCTAAGGCAGCAGCGATGGTGATGGAAAGGCTGAAGTAGTTCAGGCCTTCGCTGTAACGCGATTTCGGAATCATCGAGATTCCCACTGCCGAAATCGTATTGGCGAACACCCCCATGCACACGCCATGCAGAAAGCGCATGACCATAAAAAGCCAAATGCTTACGGGGAAGAAATATGAGACGACTACGACAAGCGCACCGACGCTTAAGATCATCATCATGCGCTTACGGCCTACGATGTCGATATAGCGAGTGACGAGAAGACGACCTGCGAGCTTGCCGAATGCGTAGATGCCGATGACCACACCGGCAAGCCATGGCTCAGCCTGGTACACATCGTAGACGACAATAACAAGCGTGGTCGCCAGCAGATAGTAGGTCATAGTATTGACCGTACGCGCAAAGAACAGGAAGATGAATTCCTTTGTCCATAAGCGTTGACCTTCGCCTTGTTGCACGGGCTTGGCGGCCACGACCCTTCCTTTCCTGCTGCATCGGTTGGCGCACAAATACTACGCATTGTACGTTGCAAAGCGGCTAGGAACGGTATAGCACAAAACGGCAGACGGAAAGCGCAGGTTTACGCCTTGGCCGCATTGAGGCTGGGAATTGCAGCATCTCGATCGGCACGGCCTTTCGCATCGCAGAGGCACTCGATGTGACATCCTTCAACCTGTTGAGGCAACTACCCGAATCGTTCCAAGACCGATACCCCGGCAATCGGATCCATGCGTACGCAAGCCCGCTTCCGCGGGCTTGCTTCATGGTATCGCGCATTATTGTTCCTCGCCGTCACTTTTCGTCATCGGCGTGCAGCGCATCGAACATCGCTTTCATTGTGGGGTTCTTACGTACGAGCCTCTTCACCGTAAGGTCTTCGGCTTTCTGGTTCGCCAGACGCAGGTTGTTTTCCGACCCCAGCAGGTCCGCCTTCGTTTTCTCCAACATGCGGATGGTTTTGTCGATTTCCTCGATAGCCTTAGCGAACTTCTCGCTTGCGAGGCGGTAGTTGCGTCCGAACTTCTCCTTGAAGTCCTCCAGCTCCTGCTCAAAATGCGTCACATCGATGTTCTGCTGACGCACGAGGACGAGCTCGGCCTTCGCTTCGGCGGCATTGCGCGCAGCGTTGCGGAGAATAGTGATCATGGGGATGAAGAACTGCGGTCGGATGACGTACATTTTCTCGTACTCGTACGAGACATCCGCGATGCCGGTATTGTAGAACTCGTTGTCCGGCTCAAGCAGCGACACGAGCACCGCATACTCACATCCCTTGTCGCGACGGTCCTTGTCCAGTTTCTTGAAAAAGTCCGCGTTCTTCTTATGGTACGTGGCACCCTCCTCTTCGTTCTTCATATCGAACATGATGGAGATGAGCTCGACACCATTCTCGTCTTTTTCGCGGTAGATGTAATCGCCCTTTGTACCGTCCGCAGGAATGGTGTCCTTCCTGAATTCGGCGTTCTGGAATGCTGTAGCTCGCAGCTGGTTGAACGAGACCTCGCAGTGCTGCTCCAACGTTTCGCCCAGCAACTTCGTGTTCAGCTTGGCCTTCATGTCGCGCACGCGCTCCAATTGCTCGCGCACTTCAGCCAGTTGGGCCTCCTTCGCCTTCACCCGCTCCTCGGCCAGCTTCTGCTGTTCGAGCTCGACCCGCTTGGTCTCGGCCTTCTGAATGTCAATCTGCGCCTTCGCTTCATCGAGCTGGCGCTGCAGCTGAATCGCCTGCTCCCTCAGAACATCCTGTGCTTCCTTCACTGCCAACTGTTTCTGAGCCTCAAACGAGGATGCCTGGCCTTCCAGACGCTCTTTCAACGATGCCACCTGCGTCTGGAGTTCGGCCTGCGCTTCCTTGGCCTCTGCGGCTGCCCGTTGGGCCTGCAACTCCAAATCAGCCGCCGCCTGCTTCGCTTGACCGGCCAGTTCGGCCTCGAGCTGGGTGATGCGGGCATCTTTTAAGGCAAGTTCCTGCTGCGACCGACCTTCCGCGTCGCTCACTGCGAGAGCCTTCTCCTTCTCGCTCAGTTCCTTCGCCAGTCGCTCGCGTTCGGCCAGCTCACGCGTGAATTCCTTGTCGCGCACCTGTCGGACGATATCCGCATAGTCGCTTTCGTCAATCGTGAAAGGGGTTCCGCAATTCGGGCACTTGATCTCATTCATGTACGCTCCTCTAACTCAACTGGCCTCCGCATATGGCGGCTTACGCTGTATTGAACGAAACCATGATATCATGGGCGTTTCACTCGACAGTCCCACAAACGGGACATGCCTCCAGACTCCTCCTTCAAGATAATCGGGGCCGCTTCCGCGGCCCCGACTTGAATGCATATGTAGCAGCTTCTTCGGCTTAGTACATGCCGCCACCAGCGCCAGCGGCAGCTGCGGCCAAAGCAGCCGGATCGGGATCCTTCGGGATCTCGTTGACGGTTGCCTCGGTGATGAGGATGAGAGCGGCAACGGAAGCAGCAGATTGCAATGCAGTGCGCGTGACCTTCACCGGATCGTTAACGCCCATGGCGATCATGTCGCCATATTCGCCTGTTGCGCAGTTGAGGCCCTCGCCCTTCTTCATTGCCTTCACATGCTCGACGACAACGCTGCCCTCATAGCCAGCGTTCTGTGCGATGGCGCGCAGTGGAGCCTCGAGAGCCTTACGGATGATAGCGATACCGACTGCCTCATCAGCATCGGCGGGCTCGAGTGCGTCGAGTGCGGGAATGGCGTTGATCAGCGCAACGCCGCCACCAGCGACAATGCCTTCCTCGACAGCGGCACGCGTGGACTGCAGCGCGTCCTCAATGCGGCTCTTGGTTTCCTTGAGCTCTGTCTCGGTTGCGGCGCCGACCTTCACGACGGCAACGCCACCGGCAAGCTTTGCCAGGCGCTCTTGGAGCTTCTCGCGATCGAAATCTGACTCTGTGCGGTCGAGTTCGCTCTTGATCATGCCGATGCGGTCATCGATATCCTTCTTAGCGCCTGCACCGTCGACGATGAGCGAATTGTCCTTGGTGACCTTAACGGTCTTAGCGGTGCCGAGCATGTCGATCGTCACGTCAGCAAGCGTCATGCCGAAGTCCTTCTCGATAACCTGCGCACCCGTCACGGCAGCCATGTCCTCAAGGATGCGCTTACGGCGATCACCGAAGCCGGGAGCCTTGATAGCGACCACGGTCAACGTGCCGCGCAGACGGTTGAGCAGAAGCGTTGCAAGGGCTTCGCCCTCGACATCCTCAGCAACTAAGAACAAGGGACGACCGGAGCGCATGACTTCCTCAAGCAGCGGAACCATATCCTGGATGCTTGAGACCTTCTGGTCGGTCAACATGATGTAGGGGTCCTTCAAGACCGCTTCCATCTTCTCCATATCGTTGGCCATGTACGGGGAAATGTAGCCGCGATCCCACTGCATGCCCTCGACGATCTCCATGTCGATGCCGAAGGTCTGGCTCTCCTCGACGGAGATGGCACCATCCTTGCCGACGGCGTCCATGGCCTCGGCGATCTTCTCGCCGATTTCGGCATCGCCAGCGGAAATGGTGCCGACATTCGCGATTTGCTCCTTAGTAGAGATCGGCGTTGCATCGGCCTTGATGGCTTCGACGACCGCGTCGGTCGCCTTCTGGATGCCACGGCGGATGCCGAGCGCATCAGCGCCGGCGGTCACGTTGCGCAGGCCTTCGGTGACGATAACGTCAGCGAGAAGCGTTGCAGTGGTGGTGCCATCGCCAGCAACGTCGTTCGTCTTCACGGCGACTTCGCGCACCAGCTGGGCGCCCATGTTCTCTACGGGATTCTCGAGCTCGATCTCCTTCGCGACAGTGACACCGTCGTTGGTGATAAGCGGCGCACCGTAGGACTTCTCGAGCGCTACATAGCGGCCCTTGGGGCCGAGCGTGACTTTGACAGCATCGGCGAGCTTGCTTACGCCAGAAGCGAGCAGCGTCCTAGCCTCTGCTTGGAACTTGATATCCTTTGCCATGATATACTTCCTTTCTTGCGCTGGAGATTATGCGAAAACGGCATACAGATCGTCGGCGCGCAGAATCATGACTTCCTCGCCATCGACGGTCACTTCGGTGCCGCCATACTTGCCATACAGGACCTTGTCGCCCACCTTGACGGGCATCGGGTAGATGTTGCCGTCCTTGCTGCGCTTGCCTTCGCCAACAGCTAAGACGATGCCGGTCTGCGGCTTTTCCTTGGCATCGTGAGCCAAGATCAGACCGCCAGCCGTGGTCTCCTCGGCCTCATCCTGCTTGATGATCACGCGATCACCCAATGGTTTGAGATTCATATCTCATCCTTTCACTCATCTTCCGTGCGCATGTGCAACCGGAATCAGTACTACTGCAATCAACAACCAGATGGTTGAATGACTAGCACTCGAAAAGGGCGAGTGCTAAAAGCCTACGCCATCATACCACCCGAGCCTGACAATGCAAGGGGAAACGGGCATACGGCGATTGATTACACAAATGGTGCAGAATGAGATTCTTAGTAACTCCACGCTGAGCCTTCAGCGCCTTCAGCGTAGAACTCGTATTGTGATGTAGGTGCATACAGGGCCTGTTTGAACGCACTCGCGGCAAGCTTCTTCAAGACAAGGTCGACATCTTCTTGCGTAAAGCCCGCTTCCACGAGCGCCTCCGCATCTTTCCCGCGCTCGAGGTGCGCGACCAAGATGTTGTCAAGTACGGCATACTCGATGCCGAGGGAATCCTCATCCGTCTGATCGGGAGCGAGTTCGGCGCTTGCCGGCTTGTTGATGACATGACGAGGAATCGGCTGCTTTTTCAAAGGTTCCAAGCCAAGCATGGTCTGGTTATACAACGCCGCATGGGCCTGCCCAAGCGCATAAGCAGCCTGCTCGTTGCGCCAACGGCACAACAGGTACACATCTGTCTTGTATAAGCCGCCGATCGGCGCATAAGCTCCTGCCATATCGCCATAAAGCGTGGCATATCCCATCGCGGCCTCGCTCTTGTTGCCCGTATTGAGCAAAAGCCATCCGTGTGCATTCGAGAGCGCCATCAGGCAGATCATGCGGCAACGCGCTTGGATGTTCTGCGAAGTCGTGCCATCAAAAGCTTCACCGCACACATCCTTAAGTTCAGCAGCGAAGGCATCGTACGCCCCCTTGATCGAAAGCGTCATCGTATCGATGCCGAGATTGTCGGCAAGGGCCAAGGCATCTGCGCTTGCATGGTCGGTCGAATACGGACCGGGAAGCAGTACGCCATGCACATGGGCGGGCCCGAATGCATCGACCGCCATCGTGGCGACGAGCGAGCTGTCCACGCCTCCCGACAAACCGATGACCACATCGGTTGCCCCAGTTGCTTCGACGAACTTCTTCAAGTCAGACACGCAAGCGATGTACTTGAGATGGCTATCCATGCTTTCTCCTCCTTATATGCGCCCTCGTTTCGGGCGATTCTTTCACCTAAAGCGTATTGCCGTTACGCTTGACGGATACGCTCCGCGAGCCATTCCGCCCATTCTTCAACGCCTTCTCCGCGCGTTGCAGCGACATGGAATATCGGTGCCTGCGGATTAAGGCGCTTAACCGATGAGGTAAAGGCCTCAACATCGAAATCGAACACGGGCAATGTATCGACCTTGTTGAGGATGATGGCTTGCGCAACCTGGAACACACCCGGGTACTTCAGCGGCTTGTCGTCTCCCTCGGGCACCGACAAGATCATGACCTTGACATTCTCGCCGAGGTCGAAATCTGTCGGGCACACCAGATTGCCGACGTTCTCGATGATGATAAGGTCGAGCCGTTCTAAATCGAGGACATCGATTGCCCGCTTGACCATGTCGCTTTCGAGATGGCATGCGCCGCCTGTATTGATTTGCACGGCCGCGATGCCCTGAGCCTTGATACGCTCGGCATCGACGCTGCTCGCGATGTCGCCCTCGATGATCGCGATGTTGAATTCGTCGCGCAAGGCATCGATTGTTGCAAGGATCGTGGATGTCTTCCCCGACCCCGGGCTTGCGAGCAAATCGACCACGTATACGTGGTTTTGCGCGAAGCGCTCGCGAAGCTCGCTCGCTATGCGATCGTTCTTCTCAAGAATCGGTTGCTTCAAATCAATCTGCATCGATCCCCCTTCGTTTTCTGTGAGGCGGCTTTATGCCGCATCGGCTCTAATACTGCCCGTTAGTCGGGCAGGTCGACTTCCATCGAGTCGATTTCAAGTTCACGACCCGCAATCAGCTTCGTCGCGAAACTCCCGCATTTCGGGCACAGCATGTCGAAACGGTCGTGCTCGTACGAGATACCGCATTCGAGGCATTCGCTTTTAGGACGCACCATCTCGATGACGAGCTGTGCATCCTTGCATAAACTGTATTCAGGCAGATCGCGAAGAGCCTCGAACGCGAATACGAGCGCATCCTCGATTGCCTCTGTCATCTCTCCGATCTTCAAATTGACTTTGATGACGCGCGTAGCGCCCGCATCGGTCGCAGCATTCTCGACCGCATCGAGCACACTCGTCATGATGCCAAGCTCATGCATTCGCGCTATTCCTCCAGCCCGAGTTCTTTGAGATCTTCGAGTTCCTCTTCCTTCTCGCGCTCGATACGACGACGAAGCGCGATGCGCGCGATGAGCAAACTGATTTCATAAAGCGCGACAAGAGCCGCGAACATGAGCAGCATCGTCACGGGAGATGCATCCGGCGTGACCATCGCAGAGATGACCAAGAGGACCACGTACACGGTACGCCAGGCACCACGAATCTTCTTGTACGGAACGACATCGAAGATGACGAGATAGAACACGATGAGCGGCAATTCGAATGCGAAGCCGAACCCAAGCTCGAACTTGATGATCATGTCGATGTAGGTGCTCATGCGCGCCTCGATCGTGCCAAGCCCCGCTGCCTGGTCGGTCAAAAATACGAACGCTGGATGCAAGATGACAAGGTAGCAGAAGATCGTGCCCAAAATGAACAGGGCAACCGCAGCCGCAAATGTCGGAATGAACCACTTTCGCTCATTCGGTTTGAGCGCTGGCAGGAAGAACGCAAGTATCTGCCAGAGGATGATGGGTGCGCATGCGACGAACGATGTCCACAGCGCGATGATGAAGCGCGTCGAGAACGCTTCGAATGGGTCAAGCGCTACCAAATCGCCGAAACCCTCGGCATCGGTTGGGATGCAGTCCGCAATAGGTAAAAGCAAGAATTGACCGATAGTCGGTGTTGCCAGATAGAAGACGCAGATCGAAACGAACAGTACGACGACGATGCGCACGAGACGCATACGCAATTCGCCCAAATGGTCCATCAGAGGCATGCGCGCTGGTCCGATAGGCATCGCTTAGGCCTCCTCGTCCGCATCGGCAATGACCTCGACGAGGCTGGATGCCTCGATGGTCGCCTCTTCGTCTTCTGCTTCATTCGTTTCGGCACTGATTTCGTCGCTTATCGCGCTGGCTTGATCAACGGGTTTCATGGTATAGAGCTCTTCGATGGAAACACCTGCGATGGAAGATTCTGCGGCCTTCTTGGAAGCATTCCCTTCGGCTTCATCTGTCACAGCATCTGCGGAAGCCTCCTTCTCGGAGGCATCGGCAGCCTCGGATGCGGCCTTCTTCTGCTCGGCTTTCTCCCGCTCGCGTTTCTCGCGCTCGGCTTTTTCCTGTTCGTACCGTGCCTTACGAGCAGCGAAGCTCTCGTCCGCGACGGTCTTCTTCGATCCCGATGTCGATTTGCCCGTGAGGGAATCGAGCACATCCGCGGCAGTCTCCCCTGTCTCAGGGTCGATGACTTCCTGCTTGAGCGCAGAGGATACCTCTTGTTCCGCCTCGCGGAACTTCACGAGAGCTTTTCTCAACGTTTTCAGGAATGCGGGTATCTTCTCAGGGCCGAACAGCATGAACGCGAACAGCACGATGAGAAAGAGCTCGAATCCTCCGATACCGAACATCGCTTACGTCAAGCCTTCCTTACGAAGCGCCGAACACTGCGATGGCCATGGTGGGAATGCCAAGGGCAAGGACCAAGATCACGCAGACGACGATCGTGAAGATCTGCTTACGGCGCGATTCCTTCTCCTTCTTGGCTTGCGCGCGCTCTTCGCGCTCCTTTGCGGCCTGAACACGGGCCGCACGCTGCTTTGCAGTGAGTTTCTTGGTTTTCGACATTGCTTTACATCCTCAACTTATTACGTATTTCGATGACACGCGCGATAATGCGTGCGACCTCAACGTCAACTTCCCAGTGGTTCTTCTCGTACAGCTTCTTCCCATCGACCATCGTCATCAGGATATCGGACCCATTGCAGGTATTCACGATGCTCTGCGCAGGATTGAGGTTAGACGATTGACCCGCACCCGAAAGATCGATGGCGATGATGTCGGCACGCTTGCCAATCTCGATGGAACCGATGATGGCATCCATGCGCAAGGCTTGCGCGGCCCCGATTGTCGCCTGAGCAAGCATGTCCTCCGCCTCGACGAAGTCACCGACGTTGATGGAGCGCTGCAGAAGCGTTGCGAAACGGACCTCGCCAATCAAATCGGCAGACGAAAGAGCCGTCGAAGCAGCGGATCCGAAACCGAAGCGGATGCCTGCGCGGCGAAGCTCGCCCATCGGCGTCACGCCCATACCGAGCTGCGCAGCGCTGCGCGGGCATACCGCCACAGAGACATCGTATTCTTTGAGCTTCTTGATATCCTCTTCGTCCACATGGATACAATGGATCGCCATGACGTTGGAAGGCTCGAATGCGTCCCAATTGAGCGCATATCGTACTGGAGAACACCCAGCCGGCATCCACGGTGGCACTTCGACGAAGCCGATGCGATCCTCCATCTGATGCAGGGAGAGAGCATCGGAACCGTACCTCACGAAATTGTATTCCTCATGGCTCCCCGCCAAATGCATGGCAACGGGCAGATCCTCGGCTAGTGCTAACTCGGAAACGCGCGCATATACGAGAGGATGGCAGATATATGTGGGAGCAGGAGCGATGCCAGCGGTAACGCGATCGGAGTCTGCACACTCGCGCCAACGGATAATATCGTTCTCAGCATTGCGCATGGCGTAATCGATGCGACGCTTGTCCTTCGCTGCAACGCGGCGATACACCACGCCGCGCAAGCCCAGTTTGTTGAGCGCTTTCCACGAAGCTCCCGCATAGGTGATATCGGCGAGGCAGGTGATACCTGCTGCGATTGCCTCGAGACCGCCGAAGAGTGCGGAATCGTTCCAGTCAGCCGCTTCGAGCTTGGAGCTGTTCTTCGTCATCTGAGATGACCACGACACGAAGGGAACATCACGCACGCTGCCACGCATGACTGCGCTCTCGAGATTCGCATTCAAGTCGATAAGGCCTGGCATGAGGGCAGCGTTACCGTAATCGAGCACTTCCTCATCGGGATAGCGCAGCTTCAGCATTTCAGCACTGCCAAAGTCGCATATGCGATTATCACGCACCAAGATTGCCCCACTCTCGAACGGAGAAGAGGTAATCGGAAGGATGTAGTGCGCGCATAAGAGCATGGCTGACTCCCCCTCGGCTTTCCAATACTAATCGTAACGAGTTATTTTAGCATAGCAATATGCCTTATACGACATGCGAGCAGGCATGAGGGCTAATACAGACTGTCGGCGCGCCACGCAAAGACGGCGCTTGGATTGTGCTGGAAAACGATGCGATGCTAGTACGGCTCGTCGAGGTTCGCGTGCGCGTACGCGTCAGTACCCAAATCGAAGAAACGCGCGTCTCGATAGCGATCGAGGGCAACCAACGCGATCATGCCGGCATTATCCCCGCATGAACGCAGAGGAGCCATGACGAGCTTCACGCCAAGATCGCGTGCAAGACCTTCATACGCCTCACGGAGCTTTGGGTTCGCCGCAACGCCGCCGCCGAGGCAGAAGGTCTTCGCACCCGTTTGCAAAAGCGCCACCTTCGCCTTCGCGATCTGCACATCGATGACCGCTTGTTGGAAGCTCGCCGCGATGTCGGGAACGTTGAGGGCCTCGCCTCGTTCTTTGCATTGGTTGATGTAGGTGACGACCGCAGTCTTAAGCCCCGAAAGCGAGAAACGCAAGTCTCCCGAATGAAGCATGGCGCGCGGGAACGCAATGGCGCAAGGATCACCGAGCTCGGCCTGCTTGCTGATGATCGGACCGCCGGGATAGCCTAGATCCAACGCCTTCGCGACCTTGTCGAATGCCTCTCCGACAGCGTCGTCGATCGTCGTGCCGAGCGTAACGTAGTCGCCCCAGTCCCGCACATGCACGAGCATGGTATTTCCTCCAGAAACGAGCGAAGCAACCGCTGGAGGTGTGAAATCCGTATCCGCGAGCTTGTTGGCATACAGATGGCCTTCGAGATGGTTGACTCCGATGAAAGGCTTATCCGCACCCCATGAAGCGCCTTTTGCGAATGCGACGCCGACCACGAGGGCCCCCACAAGACCTGGAGCATATGTGACGGCAACCGCATCGACATCCGACCATGTCAGAGACTCAACACCAAGCTCGCGTGCCGCTACATCGAAGCATTCATCGCACACCCCGCAGATCGCTTCGATGTGCTTGCGACTCGCAATCTCGGGGACCACACCACCGAAACGGGCATGGAAATCGATTTGGGAGGCAATCACGTCGGCAACGAGGGTACCATCTGCGGTCACAAGTGCTGCAGCCGTTTCGTCACACGATGATTCGATTGCGAGAATGAGAGGCCTAAGGTCATCTAAGACCTTCTTGGAAGAGCCGCTGGCGGGTGCCGTGGCGCATTCGTCAACGCGCAGTCCCATCTGGGACAGATGCACTTGAGATGCGGATACGTCTTGATCGGGCGTACTGGCGCGCGGCCCGTGTATCAGTTCTTCGACCGTACCCTCCATGATGAGGGCATCCTCACCGTCCGAGTAGTATCTAGGCCGCGTTCCGAGCGAATGCATCCCGAGTACACCATAGAGCGCCTGCGCACCTACGTTGGAAGCGCGCACTTCCAGCGTGCAGCGATCCGCTCCGAGATTGCGCGCATCATCGGCCACACGGGCAAGCAAAGCGCGGGCGATTCCTCGACGGCGCCACTCTGGTTGCACGGCGACCTTCAAGATTTGAAGCTCGCCATCAACGATGAGTCCTCCCGCATAACCTACTAGCTCGCATGTATTGTCCGGAGAAAGGGCCATCCACCAAACGCGATCGGATCGTTTAAGCTCATCGCGCAATGATGCAGCGCTCCATGCGCCCGACCCCATCGATACGTTCTCGAGTGCGGCAGCTGCATCAGCATGCGCGCTGTCAAGGGGCTTATAAACGATGCTTCTGCCTGACAGGGCACCACCCTGCACTCCATGCGTCAAGTCCCTTTCGTCTTGCGTGGCAAGCCGCTTGCGCTCGTTTTCCTCTGCGTCTGACAGACGCGTGTAAACGGGGAGAACGAACGCCGGATTGTGACGATAAGGATCAAAGGGGTCAACTTCGCCGTTTCGCCATGCCGCCTGCACCGCAAGGAGCAGGCCTAGGCCTGTCGGCGTCCATAAATCCACAGGGAGCAGCGTCCCAAACGGTTCGAATACATCTACGTATTTTGCAAGAGCATCGCCTGCGATGGCCAAGTCGCTTGGCGCAATCGCATACTCGGCGAATTTCTGCGGTACCGATGCCACCGCAAGCACGCTATCGCTTTCGAGGCGGATCACCCCATCATCAGAAAGCTCGAAAAGCACCGGATACACTTCCTTGCGCATCGCATCAGCCGCAACGGCAAGATGACCGCGAACGCCATCTGCCCATGCGTTCCAAGCGACCGCATCAAGCGAGCTTACGCCGACAAGGGCCACACCGAGAGCGCTTGCGATGCCCTTGG
>SUUI01000002.1:190858-203424 GCA_015062605.1 Eggerthellaceae bacterium
GGTTGCCATGGCGATGCGCACACCCGTGAAGGAACCAGGGCCGCGCCCGCACGCGATGCATGCGATGCCCTCTCGCCCGATTCCCGCCTCGTTAAGCAACGCATCGATAGTTGGAAGAAGCAGGGTATTGGATGCACGGCGTGCCTCGATCTCGGCATGCGCGACCATGGAGATACGACGCGATGGAGAATCCGCACTGTTTTCAAGAAGGCCTACGCCGACGGCGATAAGCTCATTGGCAGTATCGAAAGCAAGCACATATCGCCCTGTTTTCGGAATGAGATTCGTGTCCGGCATGCGCGCCATCACCTTAGTCCTCGGAAACGCTCGGCTGCCTTCGCGAGCGCCTCTTCCCAGAGGGCGCGAAGCTCATACGACCTTTTCCCCGTCGCATCGATATCAATAATGCGAGCAGTAACATCTTCGAGCGTGCTTTTCGAACTTAGGCACACAACCAACCGGTCGTCAGGCAGAGCTTCGGGAAACTTGTCGCCCCACTCGATGCACACCACACCTTCGTCCTCTAATACATCGTAAAACCCGATATCCTCGAGCTCGAGCGCATCATCGAGCCGATAAAGATCGAAATGGAAGAGCGGAATCCTCCCGTCGATATACGAAAGCAGGATATTGAAAGTCGGGCTAATGACCTGAGCGGAAACACCCAACCCAACCGCAAGCCCTTGGACGAATTGCGTCTTCCCGGCACCGAGGTCGCCCGAAAGCTCCACGCAATCCCCCGCTTCGACGAGCGGCGCAAGCGCCTTCGCCATCTCCTTGGTGCCTTCAACACACGAAGCACCCCAGGTATGATCCTGCATCTTGGAAATCATGGGTGCGTTAGTCCTTATGAGCCTCATTCACGAGCCAAATAAGACGCAAACCCTTCAGCGTCAAATCCGCATCGATATCCGTGATGTAGCGTGCATGCTTCGCGACCGTTGGAGCCAAACCGCCCGTAGCGATCACGGGGGCGCTATAGCCGAGCTCCTCGAAGATGCGCTCGACCAAGCCATCGACACGGCAAGCTTCGCCGTACACGACGCCCGCTTGGATTGCCTGCGTGGTAGAGCGACCTATGACCGAACCCGGATCGATTAAATCGACCATAGCGAGCTTGGATGCATTGGAGAAAAGCGCCTGCATAGAGGTTTCCACGCCAGGGGCGATGACGCCGCCGACGAAACGACCGTCCTCGTTCAGAATCTCGATATTCGTTGCCGTTCCGAAATCGACGAGCACCGAGGGGGCGCCGTAAATCGCACGCATCGCAACGGCATCGGCAACGCGGTCGGCACCGATCTCGTTCGGATTGGGATAATCGGTTTCGAACAGGGGGCCTGCCGATTTAGCATTGCACAGCACAGCCTCACAGGAAAACAGGCGTTTCGCTGCCTTGTACCACGATTCGGTGAGCCAGGGAACCACAGAGGCCAAGGATACGCCGATGACCTCGGAAGGATCGATGTGCTCGCTAAGTAGCAGCATCGCCAACTGGGTGCGAACTTCATCAGCTGTGCTCTGCTTGCATGTCGCGATGCGCCATTTATGTTCCAGCATCTCGCCGGCATACAAGCCGATTGCGGTTTGGGTGTTACCGACGTCAACCGTCAAAAGGAACTTACCCATGTTCAACCTATCCTCTCGAATCATCGCCCAACGCTTCATTGCATCAAGTTCTTGTTATCCCGAAGCGCGATCAGCTTCGCTAGCGTCTGACCATCGATACGCTCAGAAATGGTGTTCTTCTTCGCCACCTTCGGTGTATCGTCGAGACGCGCCTCCTCATAGTATGCAGCAATCTCATGCGAGAAGCCATCGGAGCTCATGCGATTGACCCCTCCGCCGAAAACCGTATCCTGAATAGTGGCATCGCTGGTCACCACGAGCGTCTCTATGGCGCGCTCTCGCGCATCGCGTGCAAGCTTCTCTATGACCTTGTCAGCGGAAGACCCAGCCGGAGAGAACATAATGGATATCCCACCGACCTTCTGCGTCTCCCCTGTCGAGAAAGCGTTTCCTGCGCCATCGAACACGATGATGGCCTCGTATGCCTTCCCAGCGAATACGACTACGTCTTCGATGAGCGCTTCCCTCGCGCGATTGAAAGAATCGTCCGTATAATCGGGACCTGCGAAACTGCGGTAGCGGCTGCCCGATCGCAGCACGTTGTACCCATCGACTATCAGCAGTTTCTTTCTCGTCTTCATCGTCTTTTCTTCCCTATGCAATGCTTTGCCATGTCGTAAGGCGCTGACAAAGCGAAATGCATTACAGCCAATTCTGCCTGAGCCATTCGTACATACAGGCTGTGGCGGCCTGCGCGACATTGAGTGATTCCACTTTGCCCACCTGAGGAAGCTTGACGAGAAAGTCGCAATGCTCGAGCACCAATCGCGAAATCCCCTCGTTCTCGCTGCCCATGACAAGCGCGATCTTTCCCGACAAATTGGCATTCCAGATGATGTCGCTGGCATGTTCGCTCGCACCTGCGATCCAAAAGCCCTCCTTCTTGAGCGCCTCCATCGCATTCGCAAGGTTCGACACACGGGAAACCGGCAGATGGGCGATAGCGCCCGCCGAGCTCTTGTACGTCGCCGCCGTCACTTGGCACGACCGTTTATTGGGAATGATGATGCCGCTGGCACCCACGGTATGAGCGCTGCGGACGATGGCGCCGAAATTCCCCGCATCCGTGATGTGGTCGAGGATGACGACCAGTGCTCGGCCGTTCGCGTCAGCTGCCTGCTGATTCGCGGCTTCCGTGACCTGGCGCATGCTCGCATAGTCGAATTCGCGAGCAATCGCGATGATGCCCTGATGGCTTCCCCGACTGGAGACGTCATCGAGCTTCTTGCGCGGTACGAGCTTGATTGGCACTTCCGCTCGACGTGCCTTGCGTTCGATATCCGCAAGCATGCCATCGCGCTTCAGATTGTCGGCAACCATGATCTGCGTTAAGGGTATACCGACGCGCAGCGCCTCGATAACCGGATGTTTTCCTTCGATGTAGTCTGCCATCGTTTATTTCAAGAGATTCTTCAGGTTCAACAACGAATAACCGGGAGTGTCAGTGCCATAGAAGCATTCCCTCGTCTCAAGCGCGCCTAGGTAATCGTTGAACTTGCTCTTCGTGATTTTCTTACCATCGAGCATATAAACTCCGCCTGCCGCACCATCGGACGGCTCACTGCACGCAATGGTATGAAGCTTGCGGATGGCGCCGTCCTTCAGCGTATACATCGTGCCATTGCAAATGAACGTGTCGGCTTCATCCTTGGAAGTGCTAACGAGGCACACGATGGCGGAATTGCCGAGCACACCCGAGTAGATACCCGCGAATTCCGTATCATCTACCGCACCGAGTTCCTCGGTGACCGAAGTGATTTCTCCCGTACCGTCTGCGCAATACACGCTGGCCGTGATGGTCTTCCCATCGACCGAATAGATCAGCATAAGCTCTTCCTCGCCATCATTGTCGACGTCGGCGAGCGTACCGTTGCTCTCACGAATTGCCGTAGCGGCGAAAGAGCCGGCGTCGGACTTGATCGTATCGATCAGATTGCTGACGATATCCTTATACGAAGAAGGCGTGGAGAGCTCTTTCGAAGTACCGCTCCCGTCTTTGCTGTAATCCTTGTTGAAATCCTTATCGCTGTCGTAGCTCTTGGAGTTGTCTTCAGCATCCGGATAAGAGAAGCCGTTCCCGCGCTCGACGGTAGAAGACTTCTGCGTAGATTCATTCCAATTCGTCATCTGATACAGCCGGTAGCTTTGCACAGCCAAGGCGATACCGAGTCCGATGACCAACACGAGCGCGATGACGATCGTGACGATGAGCGGACCCTTGTAAGTCTTCTGGGGACGAAGCGCGAGCTGCATATCCTCGGGACGAGGTTCCGCCTGCTCATAGGCAGCTTTGTATGCTTCCTGCTGAGCAGCTTCTTGCTTTTTTGCGCGCTTTGCTTGAGCCGCCTGCGCCTTGAAGTGCTGCTCTGCAGTAACTTTCACGGGCGGCACATAGGCAGCATCGTATACATGCGCCGCCGACTTCGGCAGCGGCTTGCCGCATTTATCGCAGAATTTGGCGGTATCGTTGGATTGCCTTCCGCATTCTGGACAGACGATCATATGCGTTCCCTCCTACTCGCTGCGCTTATTACTTCGCAACGACGTTGACCAAACGACCCGGGACAACGACGACCTTCTTGACATCTTTGCCCTCGAGTTGGGCAGCGATTGCATCGAGCGCAGTTTGCTTGACAGCATCCTCAGCCTCATCGGTGGCGACCATGATCTTGGCTTTCACCTTGCCGTTGAGCTGGACGGCGAGTTCAACTTCATCCGCCTTCGCAAGCTCAGGGTCGAACTCGGGCCAAGCCTGAGCATGGACGGACTCCTCGTTGCCTAAAACCCCGCACCACAGCTCTTCAGCCCAATGGGGCGCGATGGGGGCCATCAGCTTCACGATGGTCTCAGCGACGTCGCGGCACAAAGGCCCACCCGTCTGGCAATTCACGCGATGCTCAGCCGGCTTTACACGCAAGAACGCCGCTGTCGTGTTCGCAAGCTCCATGATGGCTGCGATAGCCGTGTTGAAGTTGTTTCGCTCGAAATCGGCTGTCACCTTGCCGACGACGCGATGACGCTCGCGCTTCATATCCATGGCATTGGCATGCGCACCCTTGCCGGCAGCTGCCTTGGCAGCGGCTTCCGCATCGAAAAGCGTCTGATCGCCAGCTTCGCCCACCAAATCGCACACGATGCGCCACAGGCGGTTTAAGAACTTGAACATGCCTGCAAGGCCATCCTCGTTCCACATCTTCTCCTTGTCGGGCGGACCCATGAACAGCATGTATGCGCGCACGGCGTCAGCACCGTATTCGGCGATCATCTTCTCGGGCGACACAACGTTGCCCTTTGATTTGCTCATGACATCGCCGTGCTCATCAAGCACCATGCCCTGGCACAGCAGATTGGTAAACGGCTCGTCGAAATCAAGCATGCCCATATCACGCAACACTTTCGTGAAGAAGCGGCTATAGAGCAGATGAAGGATAGCGTGTTCGATACCGCCGATGTATTGATCCACCGGCATCCATCCGTTCGCCTTGTCAGGATCGAACGGCGATTCAGCGTTATGCGGGTCAGTGTAGCGCAGATAATACCAGCTCGAACATGTGAATGTATCCATCGTGTCAGTCTCACGACGAGCTTCTTTGCCGCACTTCGGGCACGTGCATGCCGCGAATCCCTCGTGCGTGGCAAGCGTTTCACCCGCAGCCAAATCGATATCCTCCGGCAGCAACACGGGAAGATCTTCTTCGGGAACGGGAACCACGCCGCATTCGGGGCAATGGATAGCCGGAATCGGATTGCCCCAATAACGCTGGCGACTGATCAGCCAGTCGCGCAGGCGGAACTCAACCGTACGATGACCGCGACCGGACTTCTCGAGCGCACGCACCACGGCATCCTCGCCTTCGGAATGCTTACCACCGACAAAGCCGGTATAGGGACCGGATTGCACGAGGATACCTTCGGCCTCGAGCGCAGCATCCCAATCGACCGATGTGACCACGCGACCCTTTTCGTCCTTGAGCTGTGGGTACAGAGGATCGTCCTCGGTCAGGATGATGGGAATGATCGGCAGATCGTATTTGCGTGCGAACTCGAAGTCGCGCTGATCGCCGCACGGAACGGCCATGACCGCACCCGTGCCGTAATCGGCAACAACATAATCGGCAACCCAGACAGGCACCTTCTCACCATTAACCGGATTAATGACGTAACGGCCGGTGAACACGCCGTGCTTCTCACGATTGCCTTGAGCGCGCTCGACCGCGCTGACCTTCTTTGCGGCTTCGGCGAAATCGAGTACCTCCTGCTCTTGCGGCATACCCGCCACCATCGCAGGCAGATCCTTGTATTCAGGCGCCAACACGAAGAAGCTGCATCCGAACAGCGTATCGGCACGTGTGGTGAACACGGTGATGTACTCGCCTGTACCCGCAGACGCATCTTTCGTCGCCAGTTCGAAATCAACCGATGCGCCCTCGGAGCGTCCGATCCAGTTCGCTTGCTGCTGCTTCACGCGCTCGGGCCAGCCCGTGAGCTGGTCAAGATCGTCGAGCAGTTCCTGAGCGTAATCGGTGATCTTGAAATACCATTGCGTGAGGTCGCGCTTCTCGACCTCGGAGTTGCAACGCCAGCAGCATCCCTCTATGACCTGCTCGTTCGCGAGGACGGTCTTGCAATCGGGGCACCAGTTCACTGGTGAGTTGCGACGCTCCACCAGCCCGCGTTCCCAGAACTTCAAGAAGATCCACTGGCCCCAGCGATAGTACTCGGGATCGCAGGCGACGACCTTGCGGTCCCAATCGTAGGAAAAGCCCATGCGCTGGAAGCTCGCCTTTTGCGTATCGATATTCGCATAGGTCCATTTCGCCGGATGGCTCTTATGCTTGATGGCGGCATTCTCGGCAGGAAGGCCGAATGCGTCCCAACCCATGGGATGCAGCACGTCAAAGCCCTTCATGCGGCTAAAGCGAGCGAGCACATCTCCGTACGTATAGTTGCTCACATGCCCCATGTGGATATCGCCCGACGGATATGGGAACATCTCGAGCACGTAACGTTTCGGACGTGAAGAGTCCTCGGCAACCTTATTCGCACCGGTGCGCTCCCAAATGTCTTGCCAACGGGGTTCGATTTCGTGTGGATTATATTGCTTCATGGTGTTTTTGCTCTCTTGCCTGGTTATCGACTATCATTAACACAACCTCTTATTATAAGCGAAAGCAATGGGGATAAGCGAATGAACTACCATAACGCATCTTTTCTCGCATCCTATGGAACCGCAGGGCAGCTCCCCGCCTCCACGCGTCCTGAAGTATCGTTCGCAGGACGATCGAACGTCGGCAAATCGTCTCTGCTCAACAAGCTGATGTATCGAAAGGGACTCGCGAAGGTGTCCTCCACTCCTGGAAAGACCACCACCGTGAATTTCTTCGATGTCGATGGCATGTATTTCGTCGACTTGCCCGGATACGGTTTCGCGAGGGTTTCGCAATCTGAGAAGGCCCGATGGTCAAAGCTCATCGACGGCTATTTCAACCAGGATCGGAAGTTCGCACTCGTTGTTTCGCTCATCGACATCCGGCACGATCCGAGCGCCCTCGATTGCGCTATGGTTGAATTCCTGCAAGAGAGCGGCTTGCCGTTCGCCATCGCGCTCACTAAGGCCGACAAGCTCTCGAAGCAGCAGGCGAACAAGCAGAAAGCTGCCATCAAGAAGAAACTCGGACTCGGTTCCGAGATTCCCATGATTGCCACGTCATCTGAAAAAGGCACGGGCATAGACGATTTGCGTACGATCATCACCGCGGCGCTGAATGCTGAAACGCAGTAATCCCATTACGGAAAAAACAACCCCCGAATCGCTTCCGCAATAGAAGCACTCGGGGGCTGATGATTTGCAGCTGCAGTAAAAGCTGCCGACAGTTATTACAAGTCCTTTGCCTCATCGAGCATTTCCGGGCGAACGACCAATACGTCGCATTCCATATGGCGCACCAGGTACGTCGAAACACTGCCCAAGAATGCGTATTTGATACCAGAGAGCCCACGCACGCCGCAAATGACCAAATCGGGGTTGAAGTCCTTAGCTACTATGCTCAAAGCTTCGTTGACGATGCCACCCCTCACCAAGATGTTGACAGCCGGAATGCACTCGTCCTTTGCGGCTGTATCAAGCTGCTCGGCGAGGTTCTCCTCGATAGCCTGCTTGCATGTTTCGGTGTAATGCACGATATCGACACGCGCTTGCTCAAGCTCGGTGGAATCTACGATATGGACGAAGAGCACCTCTGCATGATCGTCATGGGCAATCGACAAAGCGCGGCGAGCAACTGCAAGCTGCGTATCGCCGGAATCGAGTGCGGCAAGAATCTTGTTGTAGTGGGCCATGGAAGCTCCTTTCGTTATCATCATGTGTTGAAGAGAGTATATCGCTAATTAGCAAGACGATGCATGCGAATTGCCAACTCCAGTCTTATGCGGCAAGGCTAAGAGACGTTCTGGCCTCGCGGGCAAGCAAAAGCCCTCTACAGTCCTTTGATCTCGATATTGGAACGCAGAAGGGCAACAAGGCCAAGGAGCGCGATGCCGCAGCATGCGAACACTGCGATGCCGATGCCGACTACGTAATCCGTCCAAGGAGCCATCGCGAGCAGCATGCCGCCGGAGCCGAGCACCGTGATGATGAAGTTGATAAGCGCCGATGCGGAGCCGGTGTCCTTCTCCTGCTGGTCGAGCAACACGACGGTCGCAATCGGGCGCACGACGCCGCCGCCGAGCGTGTTGAGGCCGAACGTCGCCAAGAACACCCACGGGGACATACGGCCCACGACGATGATAAGCACGCCGCTGATGACGGTAAGCGCGATGCATACCAAGAGAGCCTGGCGTTTCGACCAGACCTTCTGAATCGGTTCCACAAGGAAGGCGCCGACAGCGGACAAGGCTGCGTTCGCAGCGAAGAAAAGACTGTACTGCACGGCCGAAAGATTAAAGAAATCGATGTAGACGTACGACACCGCCGAGATGTAGGTCATGAACGGCGCGCCATGAAGCGCGACGATGAGCAAAAGCAAGATGAACGCCTTGTTCTTCCCCACCACGATGAGACGGCCGAGCGAATGCACAACGCCCTCGGAAATGCGATCTTCGGGTGCGAGTGGCTCGACCAATCGAAGAGCGAACGGCACGGCGAACACCGCGACAACCGCCATGCCGATGAAGGTGCCGCGCCACGAAGCGAACGAGAGGATGAGCGCACCGAGCACGGGAGCGAGCATCGGAGCGAGCACACCGATGGCCATGACGACCACGAGCGCACGCTCGCGCGTCTTCCCTTCGAAACAGTCTTTGACGAGCGCCGTTCCAAGTGCGACCATGCCGCCGCCCGCGAAGCCCTGCACAACGCGCGATGCGATGAGCAGGTAGATGTTGGACGCCATGGCGCACAGGCAGGCGAACACGACGAACGCAACGAGCGAAATCATGATCAGGGGCTTGCGGCCGAACTTGTCGGACATCGGGCCGATGATGAGCATGCCGACCGCCATGAAGAAGAACCCGACGAGCGCGAAGTTAACGACCGACGCCGTGGTGTCGAAGAACTCCGGCATGGAGATCATCGCCGGCACGTACCGCTCGACGCCGCCGCCTCCGTACGGTATCATCCAGGCAACACGTCACCCGCAACGTCACCCGCATAGATTGGACGACCATGGAACCCCGATCCGATATGCACGAACTCACCCAGAAGGTCAAGCGCAAGGCGCTGGAACTCGGCTTCGCCCGCGTCGGCATCACGACGCCCGATGACATAGAGGGCTACGAGGACATCCTGTGCGCCCGCGAGGGATATGGCCTCTGGAATCCACAGGACCCGGCCAGCAAGCTGCGCATCGCACCGCATACTCGCGAGGTGGTGCCTGGAGCGAAAAGCGTCATCTCGCTCGTGCGCGCCGTCGGGGGCATCGATTTCCCCGAGAAGCTGCTGCAACACGCGGGCCGCATCTATCTGGGTCGATGCTACGTTCCCCCTGAGGATACGCTCGAGGGCCATCGCATCGTGCTTTTCGAGGAGTACCTGGCCAGCTTGGGGATCGCGTCGCTGTACAACCATACGAACATGCAGCTCGTCGACCGCGCCATTGCCGCACGCGCTGGCGTGATCACGTATGGCAAGAACAACTTCGCATACGCAGGCGAGCACGGTTCGTTCATCGTGCTCATCTCCATCCCGGTCGACACCGAGCTCGAGTGCGAAGTGCATGAGCCGCGCCGCCCATGCCCCAAGGATTGCCGCAAGTGCATCGACGCATGCCCGACGCATGCGATTGCCGACGATGGCAGCCTGAACCCAACGCGTTGCGTGCTCTACAGCAACTTCATGCCCGGCGAGCACAAGGATACGGCCGTCACCGACCTCATCGGCATGCGCGTGCACGGTTGCGATGCCTGCCAGGAGGCTTGTCCGCGCAATGCTCGGGCGCTCGCATCCCCGAAGGCGAAGGATCCGTATCTGGAATGGCTTGCGGGCGAGTTCGACCTCGAGAAGATGCTCTTCTGCGACGATGCGTACTACGAAGCATGCATCAGGCCGATCATGTTCAACTACATCCGAGACCTCGAAATTTTCCGCCAGAATGCCGCCATCGCAATGGGAAACAGCGGCGATGCACGCTATGTGCCTGCGCTCCAACGAGCAGCCGAAGAAGGCAGCGAGCAGGTGCGAAGGTTCGCCGCGCACGCGCTCGAGCAGCTCGGTGCGTAGCCGCGTAGAGGGGCGCTAGCTGGCCGAGGTAACCGCGCGCCTTCCATCAAGCGCGCGGTTGCGTGCGTAGACGATCCAATTGGCAGCAAGCGCCGCAAGATTGATGAAGTAGACGATGAGCACCCAGTTGACCATGCCGCCGACGAATTTCGCCGCGATACCGGCCAGATAGCCGAGCGTGATGAGCGCGAGGAACATCCACGACGTCCCTGCAGCCGTCCGCGCACGCCATGCCTTCAAGGCATTGACCGGCCATGACAAACCGAAGCATACGAGCATGATCGCCTCGAGTACCGCTGCCATCGTGAAACCTCCTGCTGGCGCACGTCCTTACGCCATCGAAAAACCCTCAAGAGTGCTTTCAGCATGGTACCGCAAAACCAGCGCGGCGCGGCAAGCTCACAGGAAATCCTTGAGCTCCCGGATCTTCGAGACGTCAGCGCGGGAGGCGTAGTCGATGTCTTGGTCGAGGATGCGCAGGATCCGCTCTTTCCGCCCGAGGAATTCCGGCCCGGTCAGATGCGACATCACCGTGTGGTGCGTGAGGAAACCGCAGTCGCACTCCAGATGCTCCACGAAGACCTTGAGCTCCTCGAGCATGCCCTGCTCGTCAAGCGGATCGAATTCGCCGCGCTCGGCCTGCTCCAGGAGCGGCGTGCCGGGAAACAGCGTGAGGCTGCCAACACCGACCACCGCCGGCTTGAGCCGGTTGAACACCTTCGCGGAGTTGATGGCGTGCTGGCGGCTGTGCTCCTTGCCCGCCACGCCGTTGAGGAAGGTCATCCAGTAGAGGATGCCGGCCTCCTCGAGCTTGCGGCACTGCTCGAGGATGTCGGCCGCGTGGTAGCCCTTGTGGATGCGGTCGAGCGTCCAGTCATCGCCGCTTTCGACACCGAGCGAGATCTCGCGCATGCCGAGTTCGCGGAGCCGCCGCAGCTCGTCGACCGTCTTGTTGCGCAAATCGGTGACGCGGCCGGCAAGGTAGATATCCTCCATCTTCGGCAGGTACTCGTTGATCTTCTCGAAAACCGGAGCGAGCTTGTTGAACGGAAGCGCAAGCGGATTGGCCGAGAGGATCTGGATCGTGATGACATTCGGCGCCTTCGCGGCGATCTCGGCAAGATCTTGCTCGATCTCCTCCATGGAATGGACTCCGAAACGAATGCCCTTGTACATTGTGCAAAATTCGCACTTGTTGTGCGTGCATCCGGTTGTGATTTCCAGAAGCGGCCAGGTCGGCCAATAGGGGCTGCGGTAAATCGGTCTGGTGAGATGCATGATGTCTCCTTTCACACGTTTTCTTTCGGAGACAGCGTATCGTGAATCAACTGCACATTAACCGTACATTTTAATGATATGTACGGTTATGTTGAACGCACACGAAAAGAGCGACGCAACTTGCATCGCCGAAGCTTGTAAGGCGAATGGAAAAAGCGCCTAGGCTTCTTCGCTGCGGAGCGCTTCGGGGCGCACAACCAGCACGTCGCAATCCATGTGGCGCACCAGGTACGTTGAAACGCTGCCCATTATCGCAAGCTTGATGCGGGAAAGCCCGCGCACGCCGCATACGACGAGGTCGGGCTTGAATTCCTTGGCAATGTCGCTCAGTGCGTCATTGACGATGCCGCCCCTCACCAAAGTGTTGACTGCTGGAATACTCCCATCCTGCGCATACTCGGTCAGCTGATCCGCAAGTGCATCCTCGATAGCCTGTTTGCACGGACCGAGATAGTCCTCGATATCCGCGCGCGCTTCCACGAGCTCGGATGCATCCACGATATGCGCGAAGAGCACTTCCGCCTGATTGTCGCGGGCAATCGACAAAGCGCGGTGGGCAACTGCAAGCTGTGTATCGCCAGTGTCCAGCGCGGCAAGAATCTTGTGGTAGCGAGCCATAGCAGCTCCTTTCCTTGCCATCATGTACTGGAATCAATATACCGCGAAACCGCGTGCGGTACCAGCAGCGCACGCTACGCGCGCTACGTCCGCTGCGCGCTGCACCTGAGGATTACAGACCTTTGACCTGGATGCTCGAACGCAAAAGGGCGATCAGCCCGAGGAACGCGATGCCGCAGCATGCGAACACCGCGATGCCGATACCGACTACGTAATCCGTCCAAGGAGCCATCGCAAGCAGCATGCCACCGGAGCCGAGCACCGTGATGATGAAGTTGATAAGCGCCGATGCGGAGCCGGTGTCCTTCTCCTGCTGGTCGAGCAA
>SUUI01000025.1 GCA_015062605.1 Eggerthellaceae bacterium
GACGCGAATGCGGATTGTGGGTCGAAGCCGCATGGAAGAGAGGTGCTCGCTTCGATGCGTGGACGGAGCTTTTCAATAAGAATGCATGGGATGAAGCGGCCATGCAAGTCGGTATCGATCCCATAAGAATCGCGCGTGCCACATATTCTTCCGACACGGTCATGCCGTGGTCGCATATCTCCACGGGCGTTTCGACTGATTTCCTCAAGAAGGAGAGGGAGCGAGCATACGCGGAGATCACGACGCCCGATTGCACGTTCGATGCATGCTCGGCATGCGGTGCGTGCGCTTCTTTGCGCGCATCCAACATGTTAGCGGGTGAGCGCAATGGATGAGCGGCGTTTCAAACTCAGGGTGACTTTCGGTAAGGAAGGCCGTCTCGCCATGCTCTCGCATCTGGAACTGGCGCGTGCGCTTGAGCGCATCGTCCGTCGTGCGGGCCTGCCCTACGCGATCAGCCAGGGCTTTTCGCCGCATATGCGTATCGCATTCGGTGCTGCGCTTCCTGTCGGTGTGGGAGGCACCTCCGAGGTCTTCGATGTGCAGCTGACCCGCTATATCGCCCCAGTCCGCGTACTCGAGGCGCTTCAAGCGGCGACTGTTGATGATCTGCCGATGCGGTCGTGCACATACATCGAGAATTCCGCTCCCGCCGCCTCTGTTGCATTCCCGAAGGGTACGTATCGCGTCGAGCTCTCGTGCCCGATTAAGGCTTTGAATGTCCCGTCAGAGATTGCGGTTATCCGCAAGAAGAAGGAGAAGATCCTCTCTGTTGCTGATTACCTTGTTGGCGATGTTGTCATCGAGGGGACAAGCTGCACCTTCGAGCTTAAGTCGCATAGCACCGGGTCTTTGCGCGCAGATGTATTCATTAAAGCCTGTCTTAAGGAGACGCATTTGGATGGGGATGTTCGCATCATCTCCATTACCCGTATCGCTCAAGCAGAATAGGGGAGCCCCTTATCTTTTTACGCGGTCGAGTGCATCCATGCACGCGACCGACTTCTAGGCTTTTTAAAGGTGAATTGCTTTACAATGTTTTCCAGCTTGGAGAGTACCGGCTTGTGTTCGTGTGCCCTGTCTTGGAAACCGGTCACGCACACCATAGAGCCGATGGTTTTCGAAAGGACGGCGAAGGGTTTTCAATGGGTAAGCGCGAAGATATCAAGAAGGTCCTCATCATCGGCTCCGGTCCGATCATTATCGGGCAAGCATGCGAGTTCGACTATTCGGGAACGCAAGCGTGCAAGGCGCTACGCAAGCTCGGATACGAAATCGTGCTCGTGAATTCAAATCCTGCGACCATCATGACCGACCCCGAAACGGCTGATGTGGTCTATATCGAGCCCCTTAACGTGGAGCGCCTCACTGAAATCATCAAGAAGGAACGCCCCGATGCGCTGTTACCGAATCTGGGCGGTCAGTCGGGTCTGAATCTTTCCAGCGCGCTTGCGGCAGCTGGCGTGCTCGATGAATACGGCGTCGAGGTCATCGGAACGCCGATCGATGCGATCGAGCGCGGCGAGGACCGCGACGTGTTCAAGCAGACGATGGCCGAACTCGGCATCGAGATGGCGAAGAGCAAGGTCGCCCATACAGTCGAGGAGGCGGTCGCCATCGCTGACGAGCTGGGCTATCCCTGCGTGCTCCGTCCTGCCTACACTATGGGCGGCACGGGCGGCGGCTTGGTGTACAACATCGAGGAGCTGCGCACCGTCGTAGCGCGCGGCCTGCAGGCATCCCCTGTGACTGAGGTGCTCGTCGAGGAGAGCGTGCTTGGATGGGAAGAACTCGAATTCGAGGTCGTTCGCGATGCTAAGGGCCAGATGATCACCGTCTGCACCATCGAGAACATCGATCCGATGGGCGTGCATACAGGCGACTCGTTCTGCGCCGCGCCAATGCAAACCATCGACCAGGCGGTCATCGACCGTTTGCAGGAGAAGTCGTATCGCATCGTCGATGCCGTCAAGGTCATCGGTGGCACCAATGTCCAATGGGCGCATGATCCCGTATCCGATCGCGACATCATCATCGAGATCAATCCTCGTACATCGCGCTCCTCAGCGCTCGCTTCGAAAGCGACTGGCTTCCCGATTGCGCTTGTGTCCGCCATGCTTGCCGGTGGTCTCACGCTTGACGAGATTCCGTGCGGCAAATACGGCTCGCTTGACAAGTACTATCCCGACGGTGATTACGTCGTCATCAAGTTCGCACGTTGGGCCTTCGAGAAATTCAAGGGCGTTGAGGACAAGCTCGGGACGCAGATGCGTGCTGTGGGCGAGGTCATGAGCATCGGAAAGACCTATAAAGAAGCGTTCCAGAAAGCTATTCGCTCTCTTGAGCAGGGAAGATACGGTCTTGGCTTTGCAAAGGACTTCAATGGCAAGTCCAAAGACGAGCTCCTCTCGATGCTCATCTATCCGACGAGCGAGCGGCAGTTCATCATGTACGAGGCCTTGCGTGCCGGCGCGACCGTCGATGAGTTGTTCGAACTTACGAAGATCAAGAAGTACTTCATCCAGCAGATGGCCGAACTCGTTGAAGAGGAGGAGAGTGTCATCGCGTATGCGAAGGCCCATCCGACACAGCTTTTGCCTGATGAGACGCTTGCCAAGGTCAAGAAAGACGGTTTTGCTGACCGTTACCTCGCCCAGCTCATGAAGATTCCCGAGCAGCGCATCCGCGAGCAAAGGAAGAGCGCTGGCATCACGCAGGCGTGGGAAGGCGTGCACGTTTCCGGCACGCAGGATAGCGCGTATTACTATTCCACGTACAATGCTGACGACTTAAGCGTTGCGAGTACTAAAGATAAGATCATGATATTAGGCGGCGGTCCCAACCGCATCGGCCAAGGTATCGAGTTCGACTATTGCTGCGTGCATGCAGCCAAGTCACTTAAAAAACTCGGCTTCGAGACGATCATCGTCAACTGCAATCCCGAGACGGTATCGACGGACTACGATACGTCCGACAAGCTCTATTTCGAGCCTCTGACGGCCGAGGATGTGCTTTCCATCTATGAGAAGGAAAAGCCGCTTGGCATCATCGCCCAATTCGGTGGCCAAACCCCCCTGAATCTGGCAAGCGAATTGAAGGCCAATGGCGTGAACATCTTGGGCACAAGCCCCGAGATCATCGACCTCGCAGAAGATCGCGATCGTTTCCGCGAAGTCATGGATCGCCTCGGCATTCCGATGCCCGAAGCTGGCATGGCGGTCACGATCGACGATGCTCTCGATATCGCGCACAGGATCGGCTATCCGGTCATGGTGCGTCCCTCCTATGTGCTCGGAGGCCGTGGTATGGAAGTCGTCTATGACGATGATAACCTGAAGAGCTACATGGCTGCCGCAGTCGGCGTCACGCCCGACCGCCCGATTCTGATTGACCGTTTCCTCAACCACGCGCTTGAGTGTGAGGCCGATGCCATCTGCGATGGTACGCTCGCTTACGTGCCGGCCGTCATGGAGCACGTTGAGCTCGCAGGCATCCATTCCGGCGACTCTGCGGCCATCCTGCCGTCGGTTACCATATCGGAAGAGAATCTCAAGACCATCAAGGAGTACACGCGGCTCATTGCCGAGGCCATGCATGTCTGCGGCTTGATGAACATCCAGTATGCGATCGAGAACGACAAGGTGTTCGTCCTCGAGGCGAATCCGCGCGCTTCCCGTACGGTTCCGCTCGTCTCGAAAGTCTGCGGTGTGCAGATGGTCCAAATCGCGACCGATGTCTTGACGATGCCGCTTACAGGCCGTCCATCACCCGTACCAGGGCTTAAGGAGGCGAAATACCAGCATTACGGCGTGAAGGAAGCCGTCTTCCCGTTCAATATGTTCCCCGAAGTCGATCCTGTTCTCGGTCCCGAGATGCGTTCCACGGGCGAGGTGCTTGGTTTGGCGCCGACCTTCGGCGAGGCGTACTTCAAGGCGCAGGAGGCGACGCAGACGCCGCTCCCGACATCCGGCTCGGTCATCATGAGCATTTGCGACCGCGATAAGGCCGATCTTGCGAAGCTCGGTAAGGCGTTTGTGGACATCGGATTCGAGATCATCGCTACGCGTGGCACCTGCAAGGCGCTTCGCGAGGCTGGCATCCCATGCGTTCTGACGCTCAAGTACGGCGAGGGGAGACCGAACCTTATCGACCTTATCCTCAACAACGAGGTGACGCTCGTCATCAATACGCCGAGCCCAACGACGGGAAGCTCGGAAGACGGCAGCTCCATGCGCAAAGCCGCCATCAAGGCGCATATCCCCTATATGACCACCATGGCAGCGGGCCTTGCATCCGCGTATGGCATCAAGGCTGCCCTCGAGGCTCCGAGTGAATCGATCGCGTCGCTCCAGGAAATCCACGCGAACATCTCCTAAATGTCCGGCGAATCGCTTGTTTTCGACCCCGTCATCGCAAAGAAGACGGGGTCGTTTTCATGCAGGGTCTCCTTGCATGGAGGGATGTGCTTAACAGCTGGGCAGAGGCTTTCGAATTGCGCGTACACGATTAACGTTGCGATGCGTTCTCCGTGCATATTAAATGCAGGTAAAAGCATGAAAGGCTGCGCACAATTCTATCCTATGCGCTATAATTAATCTGATTGAAACTGCTCCCTACGAGAAGGCGAGGTTGCGTTATGGGACGTGGCGGCGGAGGCGGCGGCGGGTTCGGCGGCGGAGGCGGCGGCTTTAGCAGCGGTGGCGGCTTGGGCGGCGGCTTC